>CAZKIB010000001.1:0-6575 GCA_964552425.1 uncultured Anaerolineaceae bacterium
AATCACTCGTTTCTTTTCGGTGTATTCCAGCTCGTAGAAACCTGCTCCGAATGGGTCAAATTTGAGTGCGCGATAACCTTTTGAGAGAACTGCTTTTGCAGCGTTATGAAATTCTTCGGGGGAGCGTTCAACAGTGTACCATCCGTTGGCGTATGCTTTGATTTTCTCGCGTACAGCGCCTCCGAGTAAGCGGTATACAGGCTGGTTTAGTGCTTTTCCAATGATGTCCCAGCAGGCAATTTCCACCAGTGCCATAGATGTCATGACGATCTCACCGGCGCGTCCAAAGTCCTCGCGAAACATACGTTGGGTGAGACGTTCGATATTGAAAGGGTCTTCACCGATGATATAGCGGGGTGCGGCTTCGGAAAGATAACCGAGAACGCCGTCTGTGCGGTTGAGGACTCGTGCTTCTCCTACTCCGCTCATGCCTTCGTCTGTGTCCACTTTTACGAATGTGAGGTTTCTCCAGCGAGTTCCGAGGACCATAGGTGTGATTTTTGTGATTTTCATTTTTTCTCCGAATTGATTGGTTAATTTTTGTGTGAGTTTAGCGTGGATGAGGTTCTTGTGCATTGCTTTTGGTTATGTGTGGCAGGTGTTGTGTCTTGTTTTTTATGGTGGGTAGGTCAGAAATTATTTAATGACTACGCGAAATCATCAGGTTCAGGCGAGAAGCACGCTGCGCCAGATTTCATCAAGCACCTGAAGAGCAGTCAGATTGCGCACTGTGTACCCATATTGCAGGTTCGGCCGGCTTAAATTGGCTGCTGCGTCAAAGTCACCAGGCGGCCACGATGGATGCACGCCATCAGCCGACAGTCCGCTATTGGGCAAAGCGGCCATCGCCGCCCCGTAATCCCACAGCGGTACTCCAGACTCGTAGGCCAATGCCCATATTACGGCGTTAAATTCATCGACCTGCTGCTCGTAGCCTTCGCGGTTCGGCAGAGTGCTGATAATCGGGATCACCCCCTTATGAATAGAAACCTCAACGATATTTCTGAGATTGCTCTGAAAACTGGACAAGGGTAGTTCAGCCACGTCGTTCGTTCCCAGCAGAATGAGCGCTACCGCCTGCCGCACCACCCGGTATTCACACAGGAGCGGCGGCTCTCCGATCTGGCAGAGTTCAGGATTTGCCAGAGACGGATTAAAGACGCTCTCTGTGGTCCAGCCGTTGTCTGCCGATAACGAAATATTCGCGAAAGAATTTGAATCGCGGGCGTTCGTCGCTGAAAAATACTGGATAACCGGAGCCAGGTATTCATAATCATGCAGTGTGTACCCCCCCCACCCTATTGGATAAAGGACGTAGGTCGCCACAGTCAGGCTGTCGCCAATCTTTGAGAATACATTGGCTCGATTACCAAGCTGCTGTCCGTGCTGAAAAATGGATTTAAGATGGTCCAGGTCGTGCACATACATTGGCGGCAGGGGTCTGTTTGTGAAGGGTGTCGGGCTGGCAGCCTGAGCAGCAGTCACTGGTTCAGTGTTCGTTATGACTACACGAATGTCCGAAGCCGATAATCGAAGTGCGGCGGCGGGCACATTTGTAGGCGTATGCGTTATCTCGACACCTGAAGAAACCATCACAACGCGGGTCGGCTCCCGCTGAATGGTCGCTGCCTGAGTAGGGCGCGTCAGAACACGTGGGACAGCCGTGAGTGCCAGCGTGGGCGTCGAAAAGTCAGACGCCGTGCTGGCCCCACAGGCGGCTAACCAGATTAAATTCAGCAAGATCAGCCCTGAACGGAAGCGCACCTTGACTGCCAATCGCGCGGGACTAAATGCCCACTGTGCCAACAAACATACCCCGATTAAAATAGATGCGGATAGTTATTTCAACCAGTCATTATACCCATGTACTCAAAGTACGTATTCGGTTGGTTCCTGGCCTTGCTCACCCTGACTGCCTGCCAGTCAGAAATTGAACTGGCCCAACTCCCCACACTGGCGGTCCTGCCTACCCTTTCACCCACCTCAACCTTGTCGCCAGATCGCATCGACCTGCCAGCCACCTGGACACCGACTGATACACCCACCATAACACCAAGTGCCACCAGAACCGCGACTGTCACAGATACCCCCACCTCATCCCCTACAGCCACCATCACACTGACCGCGACAATCACCCTCACACCCACACCCCAGGGTGATGCGCGCGTATCCGGTGAAAATGGCGTGAACCTGCGCAGGGGACCAAGCACGCGCTTTACGCCCGCCCTGGCCCTGCTTGAACAGAACACCGAACTGATTCTCATTGGACGCACAGCCAATTCCCTGTGGTATGAAATCATGACCTTCGACGGGCAAACTGGCTGGGTCTACAACGACCTCATTGAAACCCGGATCGACACAGCCGCGCTGACCGTGCGCTGGATCGACACCCCCACTCCACCACCGCTTGTCGTGGACATCCCCCCGGATGTCGATTCACCGCGCATTACCGGCCAGATCAGCCAGCGCGCGATCCAGATTTACCGGCAGGGCATCCAGCGTGGCAACAACCCGAATATGTTTTCTAAAGTGGGCGACAGCATCACCTCCAATCAACCGTTTCTGGCGGCCTTCGCTTCCCGAAATTACAGTCTCGGATCATATGACTATCTGCAACCGACCATAGACTATTACGGTGGCGCGTTTGGCCGCGCCAGTCTGGCCGCATCCAGTGCGTTTAACGCCGCTGCGGTGCTGTCCTCCATCTGGGCAGATACGAATATTTGTCAGCCGAATGAATCCCCCCTGGACTGCGAATATCGTATCAATCGCCCCAGTATCGCTATTATCATGCTTGGCTCAGTCGATATGCAGCTTTACAGCACTGAAGAGTATGAAGGCTACATGACCAGCATCGTGCAGAACACGATCAATCACGGTGTCATTCCCGTACTCACCACTTTCCCAAACCGGCAGGACTTCCACTGGAATGAATCCGTTGCGTTCAATGATGTGATCCGGCGCATTGCCGCCAGAGAACAAATCCCGCTCATCGAACTGCGCGACCCTGCGCTGGCCCTGCCAGATAATGGTGTCGGACCGGACAAATTTCATCTCTCCCAAAAGGACAGCAGCCAGATGGTTTTCAACAGTGACGAACATCAGTGGGGCCTCGCCCTGCGCGACCTGCTGACACTGCAAATGCTGGATACTATCCGGCGCAGCGTGTAACCATGCGGGCGCATTTAGGGTTTCTCCTCATTTTTTTAGCGTGCCTTCTGGCTGCCTGTAGCACGGACACCCCGGCGCAGACTGCCCGGTCCTATTTTGAAGCGATTGTGAACGATGACCAGGAAACACTCGCTAATCTGGTTTGCGCGGCACAGGAAAACGAAGCCAGGGCGTCGGCGGCCTCGTTACGGGGTACAGGCGCGTCGCTCGAAAATCTGTCCTGTGAGTCTGCCGGCACAGACGGAGACTATCAGATCGTGCAATGTCAGGGTAAAATCATCGTGCCATATCAGGGTGAACAGCGTGAGTTCGCGTTAGGGCGCTACCGGATTATTCACGAGAATAATGGCTGGCGCTGGTGCGGCGAAGCAGACTAAACGCAAATTCTGGGGTAAACAGAGCAGTATGCAGTGGAATTTATTAATCGCGGGCCTCATGATTGCCCTGCACATCCGGGCATTTGACAGCCCACAAACGACAGCCTATCAGCAGATATTCGTTCACAGCGGGCCGGGGCACACCTTCAACGATGTGGCGATCCTCAACGCCGGGGTTCCGGTCAATATCGTGGAACGTAACCGGGCCGGGAACTGGGTCCGCGTAACTCGGACCACTGACGATGGCAGCATCGTCATGGACGGTTGGGTCATGACAGGTTACCTCAACTTTGATCAGAGCTTTTTTCTCAGCGAAATCCCGGTGAATGTTTCCGTAGCCGATGCCGACCCTGCCAACGCGCAGTACGCCTCCACTGCCCGGCTTTATGAAGTGCCGCTCATATCCGAAGTCAGCCGCACCATGCAGGGCGTCTACCGCTACGGTCAGGCGCTCGGCAATCAGGGCAATGTCGTCACCAAAGTGGGCGATAGTGTCAGCGCCAACCCGCTTTATCTCCAGCCCATGAGCGAGAGCGAGTATGATCTCGGCCCCTACGACTTTCTCGACGACACAATCACCTATTACGGTCCGTCGCTGGAGGTGGACAGTGTCGCTTCGCGCATCGGCATGACCACCTATGTGGTGTTTGATCCGCTGTGGGCAGACAAAGAGCGCTGCCAGCCGAACGAAACTCCGCTGGCCTGCGAGTATCGTCTCAAGCGCCCTGCCATTGCCATGATTTTGTTTGGGGCCAACGATGTGCGCCATATGACCGATGCGGATTTTGACCAACAGATGCGCCAGATCGTGGAAGAAAGTCTCGATCAGGGCGTCATACCCGTGCTGTCCACCTTCAGCGTTCACCCGGACGATGCGCTGTGGTGGCAAGCGATCAACTTCAATCTGCGTCTTTCAGAAATCGCTGCCGAATACGAAGTCCCCCTCATCAATCTATGGGCCGCCGCGCGCATTCTGCCGGAATATGGGCTGGACGAAGATCGCATTCATCTGGCAAACAGCGGTTTTCCCAATCTGAAGTTTTCAACCGGTCATGAAGCCTGGTATGGAACCAGCCTTCAAAATCTGCTGTCCATTGTGATGCTGGACGAAATTCGCCGGGCTGTCGACACGCCTTAAGGTAGATGCTGATGCGTTTATTTGGTTTCACTGCCGTCATTCTGCTGCTCATCACCGCCTGCGCCAGCCAGTCCAACGACCCCGCCGAGGTTGTGGAACGTTACTTGCAGGCGAAGGTCGAAGGGAACGCCGAAACAATCCAGGAACTTTTATGCCTGCCAATGGAAGCGGACCTGAACCGCGAAATTTCGTCATTTGCCAGCGTCACCAACGCCCGGATTGTCGATATGGACTGCCAGTCAACCGCCGGGTCAGACACTGTCCAGTGTACCGGGGAGATCGTGGCGACTTATGGCACGGAGGATTCATCCTTCCCGCTGACCAATTACCGTGTCGTGCAGGAAGATGGCGAGTGGAAATGGTGCGGCGAAACAGGTTAGATCATGCGCCGCTGGTTCTCTCGTGAAAATCTCTTTGCGCTTGGTCTGTGCGCCATCGTCATCCTGCTCATCATCGTGACGACGGATTCGGCCCCCCAGTGGATTTATCAGGGCTTCTAAAACGATGACCCTGATTCATATCGCAGCCTTCAGTGCCGCCGCTGTTCTCTACAACCTGCTCACGCCCATCAGAGTCCGCCAGTGGTTCCTGATGGGCATGAGTGTCGTCGCCATTTACTGGCTGCAACCGCCTCTGGCTGTGCGCCAGCTTGACTTCCTTCTGCCCACCATCACCATCGTACTGACCTGCGTCTGCTGGCTGCTGGTACGCCCGGCTCAACAGGTGACACAGGAGGATGTAACAAGTCTTTTAGCTGCGTTTGGCTTAATCATCTTGATTTCAGCGACCCGTTATCTGATCCCGGAATTACGGCTGACTTCGCGCCCACCCGAAACCCCGCTGGTCGGGCTTGCGCTGCTGGTCGTCGCCGGGATACTGCTGGCGTTAGCCCGTCTGCCAACCCCATCCAGACGAGCGTTGGCCGGCGGGATTCTTTTCATCGTTATGGGATTTGTCGTTCTCAAATTCGAACCGCTGGCTGTCTGGATAAGCGAAGAGCTGCGCAGTATGCGTGGGCAGGATATCAGCCTGGCATCGGCAGCCGATCTCAACTGGCTTGGCTTTTCATACGTAGCATTCCGGCTCATCCACACGCTGAGGGATCGCCAAACCGGCCTGCTGCCTGAAATGAACCTGCGCGAATATCTGTGTTACGTGATCTTTTTTCCAGCATATACCGCCGGGCCGATTGACCGCGCCGAACGTTTTATGGACGACTACCGCAGCCTGCCCGCGCTTACCGCCGATCAACTCGTCGCCGGAAGTGGCCGCATCATCGTTGGCCTGTTCAAAAAATTCGTGATTGCCGACAGTCTCGCCCTCATTGCGCTGAACGCCGTAAACGCCGCACAGGCGACCAGTGCCGCCGGTCTGTGGCTCCTGCTCTATGCCTATGCTTTCCGCCTCTTATTTGACTTCAGCGGCTATTCCGATATTGCTATCGGTATTGGCATCCTGTACGGAATCAGACTGCCAGAAAATTTTGACCGTCCCTACCTCAAAAACAACATCACCGCTTTCTGGCAAAGCTGGCATATCACCCTCAGCAGTTGGGTACGCTTTTATGTCTTTTCGCCGCTTTCGCGCTGGCTGCTGCGACAGGACCGTAAGCCGCCTGTGAATGTGATTCTGCTGATCGCGCATCTCACCACCATGATAATCATTGGCCTGTGGCACGGCATAAGCTGGACTTTTCTGATCTGGGGACTGTGGCATGGCCTGGGTTTGTTTATCCACAAACTGTGGACTGATCGCACCCGCAAGTGGCAGATTCGTTTGCGCCAGCGCCCCCGCTTACAAAAAGCCTGGACTATGATGGGTGTGTTGATAACCTTCCATTTTGTGGTGTTGGGGTGGGTCTGGTTCGCTCTTCCTGACCTTGAAAGCGC
>CAZKIB010000001.1:6601-9191 GCA_964552425.1 uncultured Anaerolineaceae bacterium
ATGAATGGCTGGCGCTGGCTCACCGACGCAAAAGCAAACCGCGTGTTCATCGGGCGCGTCCTCTTAAAAGCGCTGCTCCTGTTCGGGCTGGTGAATATGGTATTCGCCCTGCTCAATCCAACAGACTTCATCGGCAGAATTACGCTCTACAATACGCTGCTGCCGGGTCGTCTGCGCCTTCCCTACGGTGAGGACTCACGCGCTTATAACCTCAGCCTCAATAATCTGGAAGCCATGTTTGCGTCTCATAAAATCGCGCGTCCCAAATCGCCTGACGAGTATCGTATCATCATCATTGGCGATTCAAGCGTCTGGGGTATCCTCCTGGAACCTGATGAAACGGTGGCAGGATACATCAGCGAAATGGGCATAAAGCTGCACTCCGGCCAGCACATTCGCGCCTACAATCTCGGCCATCCCATTCTGGCGCTCAGTAAGGACCTGCTGATTCTGGATCGTGTGATGCGCCATGAACCCGATCTGGTCGTCTGGTTTATGACGCTGCGCTCCTTCCCCCGCAGCAAACAGTTTGACGCGCCGCTGGTACAGAACAACTCAGATGCTGTCCGGCGTCTGTTTGTCAATTACAGCCTGGACTACAATCTCGCCGACGAACGCCTGCAAAACCCGGACTTTTTACAGAAGACCCTTATCGGGCAGCGGCGCGCCGTCGCGGACTGGCTGCGGCTCCAGCTCTATGGGGTCATGTGGGCGGTGACCGGCATTGACCAGTTGTACCCCAAAGAAATCACACTGCGCGCATCGGATTTCGAGAACGATCTTTCATGGGAAAACTACCCTGCCCCACAGGCACTCACCCAGGCTGACCTGGCCTTTGATCTACTCACTGCCGGGCATCAGCGCGTCGGGGATATTACGCTGCTGTTGGTCAATGAACCGATCTTTATCAGCAGCGGCCAAAACAGTGACCTGCGCTATAATCTGTGGTATCCGCGCTGGGCCTATGATGAGTACCGGCTGCGGTTTGAAACCCTGGCGAGTGAACAGCGCTGGCAGTATCTTGACCTGTGGAACCGTGTCGACAGCGTCGAATTTACGGATAGCCCAGTCCATCTGACGCCGGCAGGTTCCTGTCATGTCGCAGAAATGCTGGTTGAATACATTCTCTCAGTGATTCACGAGGAAGAAACATGGAAGAAAGCACCGTCCGAAACACCTTGCGAACCTACATTGCGCGAGAATTGATCCGCGACGAAATTTATCCCCTTGCTGACGACGAAGGCATTATCACCGGCGGTCTGATGGATTCATTCTCGCTGGCAGAACTGGCCGTCTATGTTGAGAAGGAGTTCGGCGTCTACATTCCCGACCCTGACCTGACCGTCGCCAAAATGAACACACTCGACCAGATCGTCGCGCGTGTCCTGCGGGGGTAGCTTCGTGCTTGGACGCGCCAATCGCAGCCAGTTCGCAACTCTCCACGATGCCGCTGTGCTGAACGCAGGCTCCACTTCACAGACCGCCCTCATTTTTGTAGAGACGGGCGCTGAACCTGTCGTAATTTCCCGCTCCGATTTTCAAAAGCACGTGCAGCAGAGAGCCGCTGCCTTTCGGAATGCCGGCCTCTCGCCACGCGATCTCATCATCATTGCCGCACCGCAAACACTTGAAAGCATCTTCGCGTTCTGGGGCGCGCTGCTGATGGGCGCGATTCCGTCCATATTTCCGACTCTCACCGAAAAGCTTGATCCCGAAATCTATATGAGCAGCATGGCGCAGCTGGTCAGGATCTCTCGCGCCAGCGCGATTTTCACTTCTCAGGACTTCGCGCCGCAGCTTGCCACGCACATCACCTGCCCGATCTATAACACAAACCTGCTGGAAGCATCGTCGTATCGCGCGGAACCCGAAGTGTACCGGCCTGCGCCCGATGCTATTGCCTTCTTGCAGCATTCCAGTGGAACCACCGGCCTTCAGAAGGGTGTGGCCCTTTCTCATCGCGCGGTCCTGAACCAACTGGCGAGTTACAGCGACAGGCTGATGTTGAATACACAGGATGTTATTGTCAGTTGGCTGCCGCTGTATCACGATATGGGCCTGATTGCCGGGTTCCTGCTGCCACTTGTCCAGGGTATCCCCCTGATCATCATGTCCCCTTTTGACTGGGTGAGTCGCCCCGCCCTTTTATTTCAGGCTGTGGATCGTTACAAAGGCACGCTCTGCTGGCTGCCCAATTTTGCCTTTAATCATCTGGCGCGCCGCGTTCGAGAAGCCGATGTCGCGGGTTTGTCCCTTGCATCCATGCGCGCGTTTATCAACTGCTCTGAACCTGCCCGTCACGACAGTCACCTGCTGTTTCTTCAGCGATTCGGCCAGATGGGGATCACGTCACGGCAGCTCGCGGTCAGTTACGCCATGGCCGAGAATGTGTTTGCGGTCACACAAACACCCATCCATCACGAACCCACACTGGATTGGATTGATCGCAGGATATTATCCGAAAAACAGGCTGCGCAGCCGCTGGACTCGTCCGATCCCAACGCAGTCGCTCAGGTTTCGTGCGGCAGTCCGATTGCCGGGGCAGAGATACGTATTGTCGATGAGACCGGTTCTGCGCTGCCAGATCGTC
>CAZKIB010000001.1:9214-33435 GCA_964552425.1 uncultured Anaerolineaceae bacterium
GATCCGATCTGACAGCTTGCTGACAGGTTATTATCGCCGTGAAGACCTGCATCCACTCACAGCCGATGGCTGGTACGCGAGTGGAGACCGGGGTTATATTGCGGAAGGAGAGGTGTATATCATCGGACGGTCAAAGGACCTTATCATTAACGCCGGCAAAAATATCTATCCACAGGATATTGAAGCAATTGTGAACACTGTGCCCGGTGTTCATCCCGGCAGGGCAGTGGTTTTTGGCGTGCCTGATGAACGGGAGGGCACTGAACTGGTGGTCGTAGTGGCCGAAATCGAAACCGACGATTTGCGGCATCAGCATGAAATAAACCGTCAAATCCGCCAGAAGGTCAGCCAGCAAAGTCTGATTACGATCAGTTACGTGCAGCTCGTCACCCCTGGCTGGCTTATCAAAACATCCAGTGGAAAGATTGCGCGCACGGCTAATCGCGCCAAATGGCTTGCCAGTTCTAGCCGTTAATGGTTAATCCCCTTAAAAGCTGTTGAAACTGTGCAATCGGCGGCAGCGGTTTGTAAATAATCAGATCCGCCCCCGCCTGCGCAAGAGCCGAAGCCTCCTGCTGGGGATTCAGGCGATAGGCAGTCATCAACACCACACGCATATTCCCAAGAATCGAGCTGGCGCGCAGCCTGGACCCCACTTCGACGCCGCTCACATCACCCGGCAGGCGAATGTCCAGCAAAGCCAGTTCGGGCAGTTCATGGTGGCTGTAGCCACCTTCCAATGCTTCGATCCAATCCACTGCGTCCTCACCATTCGCAAAAGCGACGCCATTGACCCCGACCACTTCATACATCGCCAGCACCATATCGTACAGATCGGGTTCGTCCTCTACCACCATCCATGTTGTCATCCGGTTTCCTCCCGTGGAACGGCGCATCCCTGTGATGAAAGCATTGATTTTGCGCCTCGCAATTCATCCTATATTAAGATTTTTTACGGGCATAAAGCGTTAAGAATGCAGTATTCGCGTATTACAATTTCAGCATAAGTGGCTGAGGTTTGTAAGCACTTGTTCTTCACTGCTATAATCGCCCCAATTGATTGTCACCACACAGGGAGTTCATCATGCCCAAGCAGTTAATCCAGACAGACAAAGCGCCGCTGCCAGGTGGGGCCTACTCACAGGCACTGCGGGCTGGCGATTTCATTTACGTCGCCGGCACAGTACCGCGCCATCCTGTGACCGGCGAAACACCCGCCACCATTGAAGAACAAACCGCGCTCACGCTGGACAATATCAAAGTGATTCTGGAAGCCGGCGGGGCCAGTCTCGATCAGGTCGTGAAGGCCACTGTCCACCTGAGCGATCTGAGTCTGTTCCCGGCTTTCAATAAGGTTTATGCGACCTATTTCAACGATCCGAAACCAGTCCGTACCACTGTCGGCAGCCAGTTAAACAATATTCTGGTGGAAATTGATGTCGTGGCCTATCTGGGCTAGGCAAATCAGCATGACGGGCGGCGGGGATGCCGCCCACAATCATTAGAAATCGTAGTTATTGATATTGGAAGCGGTAAAAATCAGGGGTTCACCGAGCAAAACATCACTGCCATTCACAATCGACAGCGAACCGAGTCGGCCAACTCCCACCTCGGTTGCTCCGGGCGTTAAATCACCATCTACCGCAGCGCGCATAATGTGCATCGCCGCATAACCCAGATCAAATGGGTCCCACAGAACCGCAGACTGCACACACCCCCCGTTAATGAATGGTTTCATGTCATTGGGCGTCGCCAGCCCCACGACGGCGACAGAACCACACAGTCCGGCCTGAGACACCGCCTGCGCTGCGTTTGGCGTGGCGCTGATAATCACCGAAATCAGCCCGTCCACATCCGGCCCGTAATCACCCACCAGGACCGCCGCCTGATTGTAAGCGATAGTCGGGTCGCTGTCGGTTTCAACGGTTTCCAGCCATTCCATATCCGGGTAGCAAGCTTCGGCATAGGCCCACATTTCGGCAATTCTGCGGCCAGCCTGGGGTGAATCGAAGCCGTTGGTCAGGATCGCAAAGCTGGCACTCGTGCCCGCCTGTTCCGCAAAGGTATCAATCAGCACTTTAGCGATCATGCGATCATCCGCCGGGCTGACGAACCATTCGCGCGCGTCGGGAGAAAGATCGGACTCGTACCCAATCACCCGGATACCGCCGGCCAGAGCCGCTTCCAGTGTGGAGGAGATGTCGACCTGGTCATCCACCGCCGCGAACAGAATGCCGTTCACACCGCCAAACATGTACTCATCCACAAGCGCGGCCTGCTGGTTCACGCTGGCAATCGTCGGGGTTCCGCTGACCAGCTCAATATTTCCCAGTTCTTCCACTGCCCGTGCCATACCCTCAGCCACCGCGCGGTCGTAGCCTGATGAGACCGCCTGCCGCAAATCCACCACCAGCATGGGCTGTCCGGTCAGATCAGGCGCGTTGGCTGGCTGCCCGCCATCGTAGGACGCAGGGCGCTCATCCTCATCTTCATCCTGACCGGGGCAAGCCAGAGGGCTTACAGGTTCATCATCTGCGCCATCCCAGCGAGATTGCGCACTGACCGGAATCACTGGAACGATGACAAAGATTATTATGACAATCAGAAACAGTCGAAAATGATTTGGCATAGGAATTCTCACTAATCCACTCTCATAATTATAGGTTTATTTAGCCTGTTTTGCGAACAGTCGGGTATCATCGACAGGCAAGATCATCAGGAATTGGGGGTATCATGTTTCACCTGCTCACGCTGGGAGAGGCACTCGTTGAAATCATGCGTGTGGGCGTGGACCAACCGCTGGATCGTCCGGCTCTGTTCACCGGCCCTTATCCCAGCGGCGCACCGTTTATTTTCGCGGTTCAGGCCGCCCGGCTCGGCGCTCGTGTGGCGGCCTGTGGGTGCGTCGGCCAGGACGCCTTTGGGCGCTGCCTGCTCAATCAACTGGTGCTTGACGGGGTAGAAACCGCTGGCGTTCGGGTGCTGAGCACACATACTACCGGAGTGGCTTTCGTGGCGTATGCCAGCGATGGAACCCGCGATTTTGTCTTTCATGTGGCGCAGGCCGCTGCCGGGCAAATCAAACCGGATATGCTGGACCCGGCGCTGTTTTCTGAACTCAAATGTCTGCACCTGATGGGTTCAACTTTATCCATCCACCAGGACGCGCTCGATACCGGATTGGCAGCCCTGAAACTGGCTCAGGCGGCAGGCGCCAAAATCAGTTTTGACCCTAATCTGCGGCCCCAGTTGATGCCGAACGAGCGGGCGCGTGCTGCGTTTGAACCCTTTCTGGATGCCGCCGACGTGATTATCCCCACCGCTGAAGAGATCAGAATTCTCACCGGACAGCCTGCGCTTCAGGCAGGTATCGATTCGCTCCTCAACAACCATCCTGACCGCGTGGTGATCGTCACACAGGGGGCCAGCGGTTGTACAGTCTGCACACAACGCCACATTACACAGGTCCCCGGTTTTCCGGTGGAAGAAGTGGATCCTACCGGAGCCGGGGACTGTTTTGATGCCGGCTTCCTGACGCACTGGCTGGATGATCGCGACCCGGTTGAGGCGGCCCGCTTTGCCAATGCCTGCGGCGCGCTGGCCGTCACCGCGCAGGGGCCAATGGCCGGGGCACAGCCGCGTGCCGTCGTCGAAGCGTTTATCGCTGCAAATTCATAATCTATGGCCTGGCAGGTGTCCCATCAGGCCAGCGTGTCTGCGTCCAGAACTCGATTTCGTCCTCACACGGATATTTCGCCGCGAGGTCTTCGTCAATGTCGATACCCAGGCCCGGCTTGTCATTCGGGTACATATAGCCATTACGCACCTCTGGAAGGCCAGGGAACATCTCATATTCCAGTTCCGAAGCGCGATACCATTCCTGAATGCCGAAGTTCGGCGCCCATACATCAAGGTGCAGATTCGCGGCATGGCCCACCGGTGAGGTATCCCCCGGCCCGTGCCACGCTGTTTTAACGCCGTACATATTGGCGAACAGGGCCACGTCCCGCGCCGGTGTAATGCCACCCATCTGGCTGACGTGCATTCGGATGAAGTCAATCAGGCGCTCCTCAATGAGCGGCTGCCATTCACGGGGATTGTTGAACAACTCACCCATCGCAATGCGTGTCGCACACTGCTGGCGGATATGCCGGAAATAATCAATGTCTTCCGGGGCCAGCGAATCCTCAAGGAAAAACAGGTTAAATGGCTCGACATCCTTCGCAAAACGCACCGAGTCGATAGGCATCAGGCGTTCGTGGATGTCGTGCAGCAGTTCCACTTCATCCCCAACTGTTTTCCGCACATGTTCAATCATCCTGAGCATATTGCGGCAGTATTCACGCGGATCATAGTATGCGCCGTCAGGTGCGCCTTCCGGTTTGACCATCGCGCTGCCCTTGCCGCCGTATCCGCCCATTTGGACGCGAATGAAGCGGTAGCCCTGCGCCATGTAACGCTGAACATTTTCGGCTACTTCCTGCGGCGTGCTGCCATCGGCATGAACATACACCGCCGCGCCTTCACGCACCTTGCCACCCAGCAAATCATAAACCGGCATCCCGGCCTGCTTGCCCTTGATGTCCCACAATGCCTGATCCAGACCGGAAATAGCATTGTTCAATACCGGCCCGTTGCGCCAGTAGCTGTGAACCATCGCCATGCGGAACATTTCTTCGATTCGCGAGACATCCCGCCCCAGCACAAACGGTTTGAGGTGCTTCTCGATGGCCGCAACCACCGCGTGCCACCGCTGGGTAAAGGTCGCGCAGCCCAGACCGTACAGGCCCGGTTCCGAGGTAATCACTTTGACAATAATCAGATGAGAGCGCCCTGGTTGAGTCGCAATCACCTTCAGGTCTTTAATCGTGACAGGCATTCTGAATGTCCTTTATTTAGCTCCAAAGCCGATCAGCCGAACGTTCTTTGTCCCACATCTCGGTGGACTGGTCAAACCACATCGGTTTGCGTGGGTCCGCGAACTCCCGGAACACGTCCTCATTGATGTCGCTGAAACCCAGACCGGGCGTTTCGGGAACCTGAATGTAACCATCCTGAATGAGCGGATTGGGCAGCCCTTCAATGAGATTATTCCAGCGGGGCAGATCTACCGAATGGTTCTCCAGCACGAGGAAGTTTTCTGTGGCAGCGGCGCAGTGAACGTTCGCCAGCGCGGAAATTGGGGAACCGGCCATGTGCATCGCCATCGCCACGCCATACTCCTGCGCCAGATCGCCGATTTTCTTGGTTTCCAGAATTCCGCCCGAAGTCGCCAGATCAGGGTGAATGATGGCGACACCGCGCGCTTCCAGTAGGGGTTTGAATCCTTCCTTGAGATAAATATCTTCTCCCGTGCAGATCGGTGTGGTCACAGACTGCGAGAGGCGCACGTACTGATCCGTAAACTGCCAGGGGATCATATCCTCGTACCAGGCCAGCGTGAACTGATCCAGCGCCTGCCCCAGCCGAATGCACGATTCTAGGCCAATGTGCCCGAAATGATCGACAGCCAGTGGGACCTCGTAACCAATGACCGCACGTACTGCACGGACATATTCAACCAGACTATCAATGCCCTTCTGGGTAATCTGTATGCCAGTGAAGGGGTGCATCACATCGCGGGTTTCAAGCATCCCCGGCGGCGCAATCAACGCACCGGGAATATCGCGCAGCAGACCAATGCCAACATCCATTTTCAGGAAGCGAAAGCCCCGGTCCATCCGTTCCTTAAGCAGCTTGCCCATCTCTGTGCCGTCTGAAACACTGGGGGTGTCGCAGTAGCACAGCACTTTGTCGCGGAACTTGCCGCCAGCAAGCATGTACGCCGGGACCCCATACGCCTTGCCGGCCAGGTCCATAAGCGCCATTTCCACACCGCAAACACCCCCACCCTGCCGCGCATGATGGCCGAACTGCTTAATCTTGCGAAAGATTTTATCGACATTACAAGGGTTCTCGCCGACGATCAACCGTTTGAGCATCAGGGCATACGTTGGCGTCGCCCAGTCGCGCACCTCACCGTAGCCGGAAATGCCCTGGTTCGTGTCGATACGGATGATCGAACAGTCCATCGGCAGCTTGCAGAGATTAGCAATGCGCATATCGGTAATGCGCAGTTCAGAGGGCCGTGAAGCCATGTTCACATGATCCTCTGGACGTGATACATCAACCATAAGGTTTACTCCTTAAAAATGAGAAATATCCATACAGACAGTCGATAGTCCTTAGCCCACAGTCGATAGTCAAAAGACAAAATCCGGGGTGAATCAAACCACCACACATGGATCCATTATTTGACGCAGGACCAGCGGCTATCGACTACTGACTTGATGTATAAGTCTACCGTCTTTTGCGTTTTTCCTTCAGGGTTTCGGGCACTAAAAAGGCAAAAATCAGCGCCGCCAGCACCCCCGCTCCTGAAATCGCGCCGGCCGCCGCTTGCAGCACCACCAGACCCGCAATCCAGCCGACCACCAGCGGTGCGCCCGTCGCGCCAATATCGCCGATCAGCCGCCACACACCCAGAAACTCGCCCCGTGAATTGAGGGGAGCCAGGTCAGAACCAAGTGTCATCATGGTCCCGCTGCTGATCCCGTTGCCGAGACCCATCAAAGCAGCGGCAACCAGCAAACCCCAGAAATCCGTCGAAAAAGCCACCAGCGCCATCCCGGCAGCCTGAATAGCAAAACTCGGCACAATCGCGTATTTACGGCCCAGGTTGTCCATAATCCATCCGGCGGGATAAAACAGACACATATCCAGCGCCCAGGACACACTGATAATGATGCCGATGGCCTGCACGTCCAACCCTAACACGTCAGCCCCGAACAACGGAATCACCACGTTGCGCCCCGCCCGGATCATCTGAGCAAAGAGCTGGCCGGAGCCTGCAATCGCAAAGACACGCGAGTTTGTCTTCAATGTATTCGTGATGGAAAAACTGTGATCGGCGTGGCTTTCAGCCCGAACTTCGTCTTGCGAACGCAGCAGCAGCACAATCACAATAATGGCAGCGACAGATAAGATCCCAAACGCCAGAAACGGGGTTCGCAGACTGTAGGCTGTCGCAATCACCCCGCCAATCGCTGGCCCGGCGGCATTCCCGATGCGGTGGATTCCCCCCAGCAGACTGATCGCCCTGCCCCGGTTGCCGGTGGTCGCCCAGGCCGCGATGTACATATGCGTCGAAACATTAAACAATGCCCGCCCAATACCAAACAAAAACAGGGCAAAAATCGCCAGCCAGACAGTCTCCACAACAAACAGCAGCAGCATTGCCGCAACAACAATCCCCAGGCCAATCACCATGACCTGCTTGTCGCGCAGTCGTCGCAGAAGAACGCCCGCAGGAATATCCCCCAAAACTGTACCCAGCGCGTCCGCCGCAATGATAACGCCAATAATAAGATAATTATCACTGAATTCAGCCGCATAGAGCGGCAGAATCGGCTTAAGCAGGCCAAGTGCCAGCCCAAACAGCAGGCCCGGCAGATAAAAGGGCAGCGTAAGGGGGTGACGCAAAAATCTGACGAGTTGATTGTGTTCTGAGACGATGGACATGTAACCCGACTTTCTCCAATTGCTTTCAGTGTAGCCAATCCGCGTAGTACCACTCAAGGCCATTGGCTAACCCTGTCAAGCGGGGTTACAATCATTTGCACTCAAAAAATCAGGATTTTCTTCGAGACAGATGATGAGTCGATCACGCCGTTTTGCCCTTCTTGCCGAGCGCGACATTAACAGGGAAACCTTTGTCGAACCCTGGCCTGAAGCCGGTCTGATGGTCACAGACAGCCCCTATGACCCGCAGCCCGGCCTGCAAATCGAACATGGGCAGGTTGTGGAAATGGATGGCAAACCCCGCGCGGAATTCGACGCACTGGACCTGTTTATCGCCTCGCATAGCCTCGATTTGACTGTCGCGCCCGAAGCCATGTCCACACCTTCTGAACAAATTGCGCGAATGCTGGTCGACATCAACGCCAGCCGGGAAGCGGTTCACCGTCTGGCAGCGGGCTGCACCCCGGCCAAACTCTGTGACATCATCCGTCACATGAGCGTGCTGGAAATGATGATGGGTCTGGCAAAAATGCGTATCCGGCGCACCCCGGCCAATCAGGCCCATGTCACCAACTGGCGCGAACACCCCGCCCTGCTGGCCGCCGATGCTGCCGAAGCCGCCCTGCGCGGATTCTCCGAAGTCGAAACCACTGTGCGCGTCGCCCGCAACGCGCCGTTCAATGCTCTCGCCGTGCTGATCGGCACACAGACCGGGCGCGGCGGCGTGCTGACTCAGTGCGCGGTGGAAGAAGCGCTTGGCTTACGGCTTGCCATGAAGGGCCTGACCAGCTACGCCGAGACACTTTCGGTATACGGTACAGAGCAGGTGTTTGTCGACGGTGACGACACGCCCTGGTCAAAAGCCTTTCTCGCATCGGCCTATGCGTCGCGCGGCGTCAAAGTGCGCTTTACGTCCGGCACAGGTTCTGAAGCGCTCATGGGCCGCGCCGAGCAAAAATCCATGCTTTACCTCGAAGCCCGCTGCCTGCTGGTGACACGCGGCGCAGGCAGTCAGGGTGTACAGAACGGTTCCATTTCATGTATCGCCCTGCCAGAAGCCCTTCCCGGCGGCGTGCGCGCGGTGCTGGCCGAAAACCTGCTGGCTTCCATGCTCGGCCTCGAAGTCGCTTCCGGCAACGATGCGCTGGCGTCCCACTCTGCCATCCGAAAATCCGCCAAGCTGATGCTCCAGTTCATCCCCGGCACAGACTTTATCTTCTCCGGCTACAGCGCGGTGCCCCGGCGTGATAACCTCTTTGGAGGGGGCAACTTTGATGCCGAGGATTTCGACGATTACAACGTCTTGCAGCGGGATATGCAGGTCGATGGCGGCCTGCGCCCCATCACTGAAGATGAAGCACTAAACATCAGGCGGCAGGCGGCGCGGGCCATTCAGGCAGTCTACACAGACCTCGGCTTTCCTGCGATTACCGACGCCGAAATCGAAGCGGCAGTGATCGCCCATAGCAGTGACGATATGCCACAGCGCGATCTCGTGGCTGATCTGAAGGCTGCGGACACATTTCTTGAAAGTGATACCACCCTGCTGCATATCGTGCAGGCGCTGGAGAAGCACGGCTTTGAGGAAACTGCCAGCAATATTCTGAATATGGGCCGCCAGCGTGTCGCCGGGGATTATCTACAGCCCTCCGCCATTTTTGACTCTGAATTTCGCGTGCGCAGCGCGATCAACGACCCCAATGATTACTGCGGGCCAGGGACCGGTTACCGGCTCGCTGGCGATCGCTGGAACGAGATTCAGAATATCCCGCAGGCAAGATCGCCTCGCGAATTTATCGACGCCAATATCGGCGAACCACTGGACGATCTGGCGGAAGTAGGGCCGGCAGCACGCGGCACGCAACCCGAAGTCGTGGTCGCCGTTGGCCCGGCCTTTGGAACCGCGCTCACCCGTACCATCAATGGTCTGGAACACCGGGACGTGTTGCAGGCCATTCTCACCGGCATCGCCAGCGAGGGACTGGTCGCGCGCGTGGTCAAGGTCTATCACACCTCAGACTGCGCGGCGATTGGGCATGTGGGTGCGCATCTCAGCGGCAGTGGCATTGGCATCGGCTTGCAGTCACGCGGGACCACCGTCATCCAGAAACGCGGGCTGGCCCCGCTCAACAATCTGGAACTTTTTCCACAGTCTCCCAGCCTGACCCTGGAAACCTACGAAGCCATCGGGCGCAACGCCGCGCGCTATGCGACAGGCACTGTTACCGTCCCGGTTTCGGTGAAGATCGACAACGGCGCTCGGCTGCGTCTGATCGTCAAGACCACCCTGCTCCACCGGCGGGAAACCGACCAGGTTGACCCCAACCGCCTGCCGGAAGAGCTTTACTTCGACTGGGAGCCAGCCCTATGACTTATCCACTGTTTGAAAACGAGCCGGACCAGTTAAGAGCCGCCAGTGGTCGAACCGTCGCACAGATTACGCTGAAAGCAGCCACAGCCGGCGAACTTTCGGACGACGATCTGCGCATCAAGTCCGAAACACTGCGTGCCCAGGCGGAAGTCGCTCGCAGCGCCGGTTACGTGCAGCTTGCGGCCAATCTGATGCGAGCAGCGGAACTCACCGCCGTTCCTAATGACGAACTCTTAAAGATGTACGACTTGCTGCGCCCCGGACGCGCCACTTATGACACACTGATCGGACTGGCACAGCGGCTCGAAAATGTTTACAACGCCGGGGAAACCGGGCAGTTTATCCGCGAAGCTGCCGAAGCCTATCGTCTGCGCGGCCTGCTGCGGCGTGAAGCCTGACACATGGATCAACTTACATTTCAGGAGGAAATATGGGTGCTTTGGATGGCAAGATTGCCATTATTACAGGTGCGGCACAGGGCATCGGAAAAGCCACTGCCGAGCGTTTCGCGCGTGAAGGCGCCAGTGTGGTGCTGACCGACATCAAGGATCAGCCCGGTCAGGCCGTCGCCAGCGCGATTATTCAGAACGGCGGGAACGCCCGTTTTATTCACTGCGATGTGGCCTCGCTCACCAGTGTGGACGCGATGATTGATGAAACTATCCGCCAGTATGGAACAGTCGATATTCTGGTCAACAACGCGGCCACGGCCATTTATAAGCTGCTGCACGAATACGAACAAGCGGAATGGGATCATGTGGTGGCGGTCAATTTGCGCAGCCTGTATCTCACCTCACGCCGCTGCATTCCCATCATGGCAGAACATGGCGGCGGCAGCATCGTCCACATCGCCTCGGCTCACGCGCGCATCACTGCCCCTGGCAATGCCCCTTATGTAGCGACCAAAGGCGCGGTGGTCGCCCTCACCCGCGCGATGGCCCTTGAATGTGCCCCACACAAAATCCGCGTGAACTGCGTGCTGCCCGGCGCAATTGCCACGCCCATGCTCATGGAAAACTGGGGTGATGTCCCCGAAGACCAGCATCCCCTTGTGCCGCGCATCCCGTTGGGGCGTGTTGGACAGCCGGACGAAATCGCGCGTGTGATTCAATTTCTGTCATCCGATGAATCATCCTACATGACTGGCAGTGATGTACTGGTCGATGGCGGGATTTCGGCTCACTTTGATTAAAAATTCGCACACTGAAAAGGAACTTTCATGCACATTGAATACCCTCCTGATGGAGTCCGCGAGTTAACGCGCCTATGGCAGGGTGAGCGCGATTCCAGAGGCCGCCCGCGCGTTTCTGATGATCTTCTGGAACGAATGAAACTGGTCACAACTGAAGAAGCCTGGGGCGTGCTGCGCCGGAATGGTTATGATCGCCAGTTCGAAGGGAACTGGTTCGTCACCCACCCGGACAAAATCCTCGTGGGCCGTGCCGTCACTGCCATGATGCTGCCGCACCGTCCCGATTTTCATGAAGTCGTTGCCGAACAGGGCAAGCAGGATGGACGCATCGGCGGGCAGAACTCCTGGGTGATTGACACCCTCGCCATTGGGGACGTGATGGTCGTCGATATGTTCGGCAAAATCAAGGACGGTACGTTCGTCGGCGATAATCTGTCTACCTCGCTGCAAACCCGCACCAGAGCCGGGGCAGTCATTGACGGTGGCATCCGAGACTATCAGGGTGTCCGTGAACTTCAGGAATGCGTCATTTACTGCCGGGGCCTTGACCCTACCGCCATTCTCCATACCACCCTGGCCGGTATCAACATGCCCATTCGCATCGGTCAGGTAACGGTGCTGCCCGGCGATATTGTCCTGGGCACACCCACCGGGGTGATTTTCATCCCGGCGCATCTGGCTCAGGATGTCGTCGAGCGCTCAGAAGATATACGCACGCGGGATCGCTTCGGCAAACTGCGTCTGGCCGAAGGCAAATACACGCCCGGCGAAATTGACCGGGAATGGGATGCACGAATCGAAGCGGATTATCAGGAATGGCTCAAGGTCAATAGTTAGAGTCTTCTGCCGGAAGGGTACAGTTCTGGCTGTACCCTCCTGCTGTTTCTTGACGCATGACTTCACAAACGCTATTCTGGGGATCAGGTACATCGCTCATCATCAAAGTTATAGTCCATGATCCCATCCCTCATGTTCAAAAATGCGGGTTTACATAACGTCGCCGATACCCGGCAGACAGATGAAGGTTTACGAATCTCCCGCCTGCCTTACCGCCTGCTGCCCTCATTGAACGAAACCGCCCGGCTTCGTGCTGAACGGGGTGCTTGTAGCGAACTCCGCTTTAACCTCAAGGGCGAAGCTGCCGTACTCACGATGCAGACCGAGGAAGAACCGGGCATCCTTGAAATATATAACGGCCCCTTCCTGCATAGCTGGCACATCATTGGCACACAGCCTACCACAATCACCATCACCCCGCCCGAACGACAGCCAGATATTCATCAGGCCAGCCTGAGCCAGCGCCTGCCGTTTGACCCGCTCCTGTATCGCCTCATTTTGCCCTGGAAATGGATTTCAGTTCTGCACGACCTGACAGGCGATATTGCGCCGCCGCGCATTGGTCAGGTCCCACCCGTGCGTTACCTGGCATACGGCTCGTCCATCACCAACGGAGCCGCCGCCACCCGGCCAACCGGCATGTGGGCCATGCGCACTGCGCAAAATCTGGGAGTCGATCTGATCAATCTGGGACTTGGGGGCAGCGCGCATTGTGAACCCCAACTCGCGGATTACATCGCGGGCCGGCGCGACTGGAATTTTGCCACCCTGGAACTGGGTATCAACATGGTCAACTGGGCTTCACTGGAAGAATTCGAAAATCGGGCGACCTATTTCGTCAACGCCATTGCGAAAGCCCATCCAGAAAAGTTCATCTTCTGTCTGGACATGTTCCCCTTCTGGCGTGATCTCGACCCGGATGACACCAAACCGCTGGAATATCGCGAAGCGGTGCGCCGCATCGTCGAGGATATTCAATCACCCTATGTGATTCATATCGATGCGCGCAGCCTTCTGCCAGGGTGGGATAATCTGACCAGTGACATGATTCATCCCTCCCCGGCAGGCATGGAAATCATTGCCGCGAACCTGACCCCCATTATCCAGAAGCACATCGCAAACTTGCTGCACCGCTAACAGTGAGATTTATCCCGCCAGACGGATCATCGCATTCGCCAGAGTCGCAATCCCGGCGGCGGCATCTTCCGGTTTGACGTATTCCTCTGGGGTGTGGCTGCGTCCATCGCGGCAGGCCACAAACACCATGCCCGCATTCGCTGCCGCAGCCATGTTCATCGCATCATGTGCAGCCCAACTGACAATCGGCATATGAGCCACACCTGCGAAGTTCGCCCCCTCCACAAATGCCTGACGGATGGAGTCGGTTACAACCACTGGCGGCGTCTGATGGCGAGTCTGTGCGCGATACACAATGCGGTGTTTCGCTGCGACAGCCTGTAAAAGTCCCTGAACGCTTTCAGCCATCTCTGCCGCCGTCTGTGGGTCCGCAGACCGGTAGTCGATATGAAAAGTCGTTTCACCCGCCACCACATTTGTCACATTGGGCCTGACATTCAGGCTGCCCACCGTCATATGACCCCGGCCTGAAAACTGGCTGATGCCTAGATCGCGCAGTTGCACAATAAAATCGGCAGCAGCCAGCAGCGAATCGCGCCGGTCTTCATACGCCGTTGCCCCGGCATGATCGGCCTGACCTGTAAAGACCACTTCCATGAACGTGGGGCCGGCGATGCTCGTCACCACCCCCACCGGAATGCCTGCGCGCTCCAGCAGTTTTCCCTGCTCGATATGCAATTCGAGGAAAGTCTCCGCAGTGGCCGGGATCTCTGCCTCCGAAACCGGGTATTTCCAGTGGATGCTGCTCAGAACATCTATAAATTTCTCCCCCCTGGCGTCCTGCAAGCCGGCGATCTCCGCTTCCGAGAGTTTGCCGGTTGCCAGTTTGCTGCCGAGCAGCCCATGAAAACGCGCGCCTTCCTCCTCGATAAACGACACCGCGCCCAGCGGTTGTTTGAGTGGAACCCGCGCCTCAAGAACAAGTGTCACCGCTTCCAGCGCAGCGATCACGCCCAGCACACCGTCATAATGCCCGCCGTTGGGCACACTGTCGAGATGCGACCCGGACAGTACACCCGCGCCTGCACCTGTCGTTCGGCCCAACAGATTGCCCCAGCGATCAAAGGTTACGTTCAGCCCTGCATCAGCCATCCAATTCGCCACACAATGGGTGGCTTCCAGATGCTCCGGGCTGAAGGTATAGCGGGTGACGCCCCCTGTCGGCTGGCGACCAATCTGCGCCAGCGTATCCAACTGTCGGGTTACGCGCGTCAGGTTTACGTCTGCGGGTGTGAACATCATCGGCTGCGATCTCCTGTCATTCCCGTTCCAGCATGGTCAGAACGGCTTTCATATAACCCAGCGCATACGCCATACCCGCGTGCCAGGGCGCGTCACAGGTCATCTGTGGCGTATGGTCGGGGATTATCACCCCCTCATAGCCGTTGTTTCGCAGGATACGCATCGCGCGGATCATATCGACATCGCCTTCGTCCACGAACACTTCATGATAATGAGGTACTTTGCCACGCACATTGCGGAAGTGAACATAGCCAATCGCGTTCTGCCGGCTGTACTGGTCAATCACCTCGTAAATATCACCCTCAGTCATCTCAGCCAGTGACCCGATGCAGAATTCAAGACTGTTGTGGTAACTGGGCTTAATGTCCAGCAGTCGTTGGTAATAATGCGGCTGGTAAACCAGTCTGGCAGTCCCTCGGATCGTGGGCATCGGGGGATCATCCGGGTGCGCGGCCATACGCACGCCGGCTTCTTCAGCTACTGGAAGAATCTCTTCCAGAAACGCGGTCAGCCGCGACCAGAGCTGCTCCGGTGTCACTTCGCCAACACTCCCGCTGTCCAGTTGTTCAGAATCATAAATCATGTTCCAGACCATGCCTCTTGGGATCATCGTTTCTACAGGCCCGTCCGGCCCCAGGAAACCAACCGACTCGGCCTCGCCGCGCGCGTAGGGTCCCTGAACATGCCCCCATACCCCGGCAATACTGAAGTTGTAACCCATCACCGGGATACCCACCTGCCCCATCCGGCGAATGATGGTTTTAATATCTTCGATCTGCTGTGCCCGGTTCGGCCCATCCAGCAGAATATCATACCAGTGGGAGGGGTCAAAATTCTCGATAGCCGCCAGTTCCAGGCCAGCCGCATTGACCGCAGACTTCAGATTATGCAGTTCATCCAGGGACCACAACTTGCCCCGGTTATCGGAAGTGCCCCAACCATAATGCGCCGCCGTCGGAATACGCGGTTCCTTGCTGAAATAATCGACCAGATGCGCCACAATATGAGTCGCCCCGGCCTGCTTTGCAAACTGAAAATTTTCGGGCGTCAGCATATGTCTGTAAAGGCCAAGTCCCAGTTTCATAAGGTTGCTCCTGAAAAATATCTCCAAAGAAGATTACCCGCACATCCACATGCCTGCCAGTCCCACAGGGCCAATCAAAAAAGCCCGCGTTCGGGCGCGGACTTCGAACCGAAAGAGGGTATGCAATTTAGAAACCCAGAGTCCGGCTTAATGTGACAAGAGCCGTTTCCGCAGCCGGACAGAACGGCAGAGGTGCAGTCAGAAAGGGCGTAAAGTCGATACTGCCCGAAATCGCATCCCCTGTACCCCCGCCTGCACCCGAAGGCCCACTCGCCGCGCCCCACCAGTCCTGCTCGGCATTAATCGGCGGGCTACCAGTATCAGTGTTCAGATTCACGATACCGCTGCCAAGTGGTGACACGTTGTTCGTAATGCAGCTGTTGTTGATCCGCAGGGATGCCCCCTCAGCCGCCACTGCCCCTCCAAATGCCAGCGAGGTATTGGCGGACATCACACTGTTCGTGATCTCGACGATGCCAAAACTACCGTTGAAAACACCCGCAGCGCTCGTGGCGTTGTTCTCGTTAATCGTGCTGCCGGTAATCGTCACCGCGCCATTGGAGTTATACAGTCCCCCCCCGCTGACAGCGCTGTTATCGCTGACACTGCTGTTGGTCAGAATGAACACACTGCTCAACCCGATATTCAAAATCCCGCCGCCGCTCGCCCCTGGCGCGCTGTTGGACAGAATATCCGTATCCGCAATCGTGACAGCGCCATTATCGTTGTAGATTGCCCCGCCATTTCGAGCCGTATTGGTAATCAGCAGGCTGTCCCGAATGACCAGCGTGCCAGCAGCATTGTAAATCGCCCCACCGTCTGCTCCGGTTAAGCTGCCACCAGTAATGGATAACGTATCCAGAATAAGCTGGCCGCCAGCGACGATTCTGAAAATGCGAAATTCCGGGCTGCCGGTCTGCCGCATCAGCGCAGCCGCGTTACCCTGAATCTCAATCGGGGAAGTAATCAGCGGAAGCCCGGTCTCCAGCATCTGGACGCTGTTGAGCGTATACACCCCGGCTGCCAGGCAGATCACATCAGCGGTGCTGTCCAAGTTAGCCTGATTAATCGCCGATACCAGTCCTCCCGTGCCATACACATCGCCGGCGGCAATCCTGAAGTCACAACCATCGGGCGTGGCGGTAGGGGTAGCAGTCGGCGTATTGGTCGCGGTAGCTGTGCTGGTTGGCGTGTTGGTGAGAGTAGCCGTTGGGGTATTCGTCAGCGTACTGGTTGCCGTCGCTGTGGTTGTACTCGTGGCCGTTGATGTGGCTGTGGCGGTTGGTATATCGGTAGGTGTCGGCTGCGTGCCAGTGGGCGTCTCTGAAGGCGTCACCGTATCGGTTGCTGTCGGGGTATCCGTCTCAGTGGCAGTCGCCGTGACAGGTTCGGTTTCTTCCGGCGTTACCGTCGGAGTATGCGTGGGCGTTTCATGAGGTTCGTCTGTATGGGTCTCAGTCGGGGTTTCGGTAGGCTCAGGTTCTTCGGTATGTTCAGGTTCAGGCGTGACAGTCGGGCACGGCCCTAAGGTGTCACCGTTCGCAAGATACTTTTCCAGTTCTGATTCTGGAACATCCATCTCGACTTTTTCATAGGGCGGGTCTGGCAAACAGTGACAGATACGAATCAGGCGCTCGGTAGGAACCGGGATGTCCGTTGGGGGTTCAGTAGGCGGTATGGGCGTGGGCGGTTCGGGAGTTGGTGAGGGATTACAGGCTTCTCCTGAACTGTCCTTGCTGTCATGCTCGTCATCTCCGACGAAAACACCTGTCGTATTTGCGCCGTCAACTGTTATAGTTGTAAAGTCAAGCTGCCCGTTGGCAGGCACAACATCTTCGCCAAAATGATGCGTGTTGTGAACATGCCAGTGAAAAGCAACCTCAAAATCATTTTCGTTGTGGACCCGCCAGACACGATACTGGGACGGGTCAGGAGAACAGCGTGGTGTCAGTTTCAGTTTCTTTATATCATCATCGGCTCTGGAAAAGTGATAGACAACCTCCAGAGCATTTTCAGCAGTTTTGAAGTCAAAGGGAATCAGGAATAGAAATAAAACTGCAAGAATCCAAAACACACCCTTGGAGTGGAAAACATCTGTTTGCCACGACTGCATCATTGAGAACCAAAACCTTGAACAATGGGTGTGATGGTCAGGCCAGTAATTCTCTCATTATGATAACCATGACCATACAGACGCCTAAAATTAACCATCCAATAACTCTATCACGCCGGAGAAAAATCGGGTACATATTTTTGTAAGGAATTATTGACGAAAAACAACGCCAACCTGTTTCAGACAAATTATAATTGTACATAATATGTAAATCTGCTGTGTAACCTAGGTTCACACACATGACTCGCCGGGGATAAAGCCTGTAATGGACGACCTGACCGGAACACATCTTCGCGGCTATGAACTTCGGGAAAGAATCGGCGAGGGCGGCTTTGGCGTGGTATATCGCGCCTATCAGGCTGCCGTCAAACGCGATGTGGTGATCAAAGCGATCCTGCCGGTCTACGCCAACAACCCCGATTTTATCCGCAGTTTTGAAGCCGAAGCGCAGCTTATTGCCCGGCTCGAACATTTACATATTGTTCCGTTATACGACTACTGGCGCGGACCAGAAGGCGCTTTCCTCGTGATGCGCTGGATGCGCGGTGGCAGCCTGCTCGACACACTGACAGCCGGCCCCTGGGACCTGCTTTCGACAGTTCGCATATTGGACCAGATTGCCAGCGCTTTGACTCTGGCCCATCACAAGAATGTCATTCACCAGGACATCAAACCCGCTAACATTTTGCTGGATGAGGGCCAGAACGCCTATCTCACCGATTTTGGACTGGCAAAGGACCTGGAAGGCGGTCTTGACCTGGCGGTCTCTTCGTTGAACGCCAGCGTTCGCGGTTCCCCGGCCTACATTTCACCCGAACAGATCAAGCGGACCGCCATCTCACCGCAAACCGATATGTACAGCCTCGGCATTGTCTTGTTCGAGATGCTCTGCGGTGTGCATCCTTTTGGGATGACCAACATGGTCGAGATGCTTCGCCACCAGCTCAACTCACAACTTCCCGCTATCCAGACCTATCGCCCGGACCTGCCGGATAAAATCAACCTTGTGCTGTGGCGCGCAACCGCCAAAGACCCGGACATTCGTTATCATTCGATGATTAAGATGACGGAAGCGTTTCATGAGGCTGTGGCAGATTATGACATTCACACCCAAGCAGCGAGTCCCTATGGGTCGCAATACCCCGCGCTTGTGCCCACCACCACCGGGGTCATCAGCCTGGCTTCGCTCGAAGCGCTGCTTCCGACATCCATCAATCCATTCAAGGGATTACGCGCCTTTCAGGAAGCGGATGCTGCCGATTTCTTTGGGCGTGAGAAACTGGTGGACACACTCCTGGCGCGCTTATCAGAAACGACGGAAGGCAGCCGGTTTCTGGCCGTCGTTGGCCCCAGCGGAAGCGGTAAATCCAGCGTGGTCAAGGCGGGTCTGATTCCGGCGCTGAGACAGGGTCGCCTTGCCCCCTGGCAAAAATGGTTCATCGTCGAAATGACCCCCGGCAGCAACCCGCTCTTTGAACTTGAAAATGCCCTCATGAAAGTCAGCACATCACCGGACAATTCGGTTTCGCAAACTCTGGCTGCCGAAAACGGGCTTCACGACGCCCTGACCGCATCACTGCCCAGCAGTGACTCCGAACTGGTTCTGGTAATGGATCAATTCGAAGAAATTTTTACGCAGGTCACGAATGAAGAAACGCGCGCGCATTTTCTGAACATTTTATGCCAGGCAGTCACCACTGTAGACAGCAGACTGCGCCTGATCGTCACGCTGCGGGCCGATTTTTATGACAGACCCCTGACCTATGCCGGCATCGGCCAACTGCTTCGTGACCATACCGAAGTGGTGCTTCCCCTGTCTTCCGCCGAGCTAGCCAATGCGATTACCGCACCCGCGCGCCGCGCAGGACTTGAACTCGAAACCGGGTTAACAGATCGCATCATAGCCGACGTGATCGAGCAGCCTAATGCGCTGCCCCTGCTCCAGTTCACACTCTCGGAACTGTACGAACAGCGCAGGAAAGATCGCCTGACTCTCGATTCATACACAACCATCGGCGGTGTATCCGGCGCACTGGTGCGCCGTGCCGATGAACTCTACAATCAGTTGGACTCCCGACAGCGCATGATTGTGCCGCAAATCTTCCTGCGTCTGGTAGCCCTCGGTGAAGGCGTCGAAGATACTCGCCGGCGTGCTCTGCAATCAGAATTGACCGCCCTGTCTTCAAATGAGACTGACGCTGCCGAAGTCATCGAGCAGTTTGGCAGATACCGCCTGCTTTCTTTTGACCGCGATCCTGCAACCCGCGCGCCCACCGTTGAAATCGCCCATGAGGCGCTGATACGCAACTGGCAAACCCTGCGGGACTGGATTGAAAACAATCGGAATGCTGTGCGCCTGCATCGGCAGTTATCGACAGCCGCCGCTGATTGGACCGGGTCCAACAGGGATAGCAGCTTTCTGGCTTCCGGGGCGCGTCTGGAACAGTTCGAGACCCTCCAACAGTCCGCTGTTATCGTGTTCAATGACCAAGAACGCACCTATCTTCAGGCCAGTATCCAGCGCCGGCAGCGCGCTGCGCAAACACGGCAGGTGATCGTCAGCCTGATAGCTTGTACAGCGCTGGTAATCGCCCTTCTTGCCCTGATCGCGCTTGATCAGCGCAACCGCGCAGCGCAGGCGAGTGAGATCGCCCTGGCGGCGCAGAGTACCGCAGTGGCCGAACGGGACCGCGCCAATCAGGAAGCACTCATCGCACGATCCAGGGAACTGGCCGCCTCAGCAATGGCTTCTCAGAATCGTATCGATCTGGCGCTCCTGTTAAGCCTGGGCGCAGTCGATACCGCTGATACCTTCGAGGCGCGTGACGGACTTCTCACCCTCCTGCAATTACACCCCCGGCTCATCCGCAGTCTGCCCGGCCACACGGATACCGTGCGCAGTGTCGCCTACAGCCCGGATGGAACCGCGCTGGCTTCTGGCAGCCGCGACGGAACTGTCCGTATCTGGTCTCTGACTGCGCCTCACAATAGAGTTGTTCTGCAAGGCCATACCGGATGGGTGAACGCTGTCGCGTACAGCCCGGATAACCGCTGGCTGGCAAGCGCGGACAACAACGGCACAATCATCCTGTGGAACCTCCTCACAAGCCCGCCAGAGCAAACTGTTCTGGAAGCCTCACAAGTGGCGGTCTGGTCTCTAACATTCAGTCCAGACAGCCAGAAGCTGGCTTCCGCCGGGGCGGACAATATGATCCATCTGTGGAATGTCTCGACAGGCGAACGAAGTGCCTCCGGCGTCGGCCATCAGGATATTGTCTACAGCCTTGCCTTTCATCCAGATGGCGATCTGTTGGCTTCTGGCAGTGCGGACGGCAGCATTCGGCTCTGGGACAGTGACACGCTGGAGCCTCTTAACGTGTTCACAGGCCACACCAACTGGGTATTCGATGTCGACTTCAGTCCGGATGGACAACTGCTGGTATCAGGAAGCGCAGACAATTCACTGCGCGTGTGGCAGCTTGCCACCGGAGAGAGCCAGGCCCTGCGAGGGCACGCGAACTGGGTGCGATCCGTAAAGTTCATGCCCGACAGCGCCGGAATCGTGTCAGGTGGCACAGATGGGCTTATCTTAATCTGGAACCTTCAGTCAGGGATGCCTGTGGATGGATTTACGAATGTCGGCAGCCAGGCAATCTGGAGTATTGATCTCTTTGAAAATGAGAATGGTTCACAAATCGCTTCAGCCGGAACAGATAATAACCTGTACATCTGGAACCAGAACCCTGCCCCCGCGCTTGGCGAAATTATCGAAATCCGCGATGAACAAATCGCAGCTATCGCCATAAATCACGAGGGGACACTGCTTGCGAATGCCGGCGGTGTGAGAAATGACTTTGCGATCACGCTGCGAAGTATTCAGGATGGCACGCAGATTCAGTCACTGATGGGGCATCAGGATCAGGTTACCAGCCTTGCTTTCCATCCCACGCTGCCGCTGCTGGCATCTGGCAGTCTGGACCGAAGGGTTATTGTCTGGAACACGCAGTCCGGTGAGATGCTGCGGTCACTTACCGTACCGGCCAGTGTCTTCGCGGTCACGTTCCGGCCTGATGGAAAACAGCTTGCTATCGGAGACACTCTGGGTCAGATTTCTCTGTGGAACACCAATAACTCATTCGAGAACTGGCAGCCTGTTGAACAGCCGCTCAATGGACATACTGATCGTGTCGTCAGTCTGGTTTATCAACAGGACAGCGCATTCCTGCTATCCGGCAGCCGCGACTCCACGATCCGCATGTGGGACAGCGACACGGGCAGCGCCCTTGGTGAACCGTTGACCGCCCATGCAGACGGCATCCTCAGTCTGGCGCTCAGCCCGGATGGCCGCCTGTTAGCCAGCGCCAGCCGCGATACAACCATTGGCCTGTGGGTGCTGCGTAACGGACGTTGGGAGCCAACCGGGAGCCATCTGACAGGGCATTCCAACTGGGTTGTGGATGTACGTTTCAGCCCGGATAGCCGGATTCTGGCGTCGGCAGGCGGAGATCAGACCATTCTCCTGTGGGATGTTGAACAGCGCTCTGTGCTTGGCCGCCCCTTTGTGGGTCACACAGACTGGGTCAACGCGCTGGCATTCGAACCGAATGGCAATCACCTGTACTCCGTCGGGCGCGACGGGCGTTTGATTGCTTGGTCCACCGGGCCAGACCTGTGGCGTGAGCGAGCCTGCCAGATTGCCAACCGCACCCTGACCCCAGATGAACAACAACGCTATCTCCGCAGCACAACCGCCTTGAATCTCTGTTCAGATTCCCATCAGGAGCAAAATTAAATGATCGCCCTGACGATTTTATGGCTCATCGTAAACTTTTTTGCGCCCGTTCGTTTGCAGGAGCCGCCTGTCACCGGCGAACCCAATTCCTGCCCTGTCATTGTCGAGACTGCCATCACACTCACCAGCCAGCGCTGCGAAGCCACTGATTTGAACCAGGTCTGCTATGGTCATCTTGTGCTGGATGCTGAACCGCGCGCCGGGCTGACCAGCTTCGGCTTTAATGACCCCGGTGATATTGTCGATGTCATTGATGTCCAGAGTTTGAGGTTGAGTGCGCTGGATGCCTCGACAGGCGGATGGGGTGTGGTCATGATGCAGATCGAGGCTAATCTGGCGCAGACGGTGGACGCCGCGCCAGAGGTTCAGATCATCCTGTTTGGTGATGCGGAGCTAAATGATGCAACCCGGTTCCTGCCGGGTGAGGTGATTCAACCCACACCTCTCTTTAGTGAACCTGCCATGACCGCTAAAATAACAGCCAATCTGGAAACCGGCAGCCCGATCACAGTCAATGGCCGCCTGTCCGACAGTTCCTGGCTGCGTCTGAACCAGTCCGGTTCAATTGGCTGGCTGCCAGCCGATGTAGTCAGACTAAACGGGGAAATCAGCGTGCTGTCCGTCGTGCCGCTCGAATCCATCACCAACATAGAAGAACTGACAAAATTTGGCCCCATGCAGGCCTTCTATTTCAGAAGTGGTCAGGACGACGCCCCGTGCGCCGAGGCTCCCAACAGTGGTCTGCTGATCCAGACGCCCGAAGGGGTCGCATCCCTGTCCATCTGGATGGACGAGGTCATCATTCAGTTGGATGCCACTGCCTTTATTCAGGCACAGCCTGATGGCAGCCTCACCGTTCGGGTCCTGGAGGGTACAGCCCAGGTCACAGCCAGAGGTGAAACACGCACCGCCGCAAGTGGGATGCAGGTCAGTGTCCCCCTCGACGACCAATTGAGAGCGTCTGCCGAACCCAATGATCCGGTTCCCTACGATGCAGACTCGCTCCAGTCCTTACCTGTCCAACTGCTTAGCCGGCCGGTTAACGTGCCAGTTCCGCGTGAGCAGTTATCCACAACGCCTATAGAAGGTGACTGGCAGTTTCAATGGGATGCCGCTCAATTGACCTGCCCGGATGGTACTGTTGTGCCGTTCGAGAGTACCGGCGCGGCCAGCACGATTGAAGTGTCCGGCGAAACCCTTCAGTGGAACGCCGTGCAATACAGCCAGTCTACACCCGGGATTTATCGCAGCAGTTACACCGACAGCAGCGGCAATCTCCATCAGGACACCCTTCAGGTAATCGCGCCGGATCGCATTCTGGGAGAAAAAACGCTGGACCTGGTCAGTCCATCCTGCACCTTAAATATCGGGTTCTTGCTGCAACTGCTTAACGCCGCCGATTGACAGGTTTCCGCCAGAAAGCAAACGCCAGCATCGCGACAACCGTCAACACGAGTCCGCTGATAATCAGCCAGCGATAGGGCGGCTGTTCGCCCGTTGCTGGAATTTCACTGGCGCGCAGAAAACGCATTTCCGCGCAGCTAGGCACGCGATTGCCCTGGCTGGTCAGGCAGGCCCGGTTCACAATCTCGTTGAAACCTTCGCCCGGTCTCACCCGCGTGACCACCCGAACCACCGTTCGCCCGCCGGCTGCCAGTTCTGCCTGCGAGAAGCGCACCTGCTGCCCTTCGATTCTCACATTACCTGCCGATGCGTCCGCCGAAATAATTTCAAGGGCGTCCGGCATCTCATCGCTGACTTGAACTTGCAGCGCCGTTTCATCCGTCGGGTTGATAATCCTCAGTGTATAGGTGACTGTCGTTCCCGGCCCGGCGATTGGAGGTTCGCCGATCTTCAGCAGATATGGCTCGTCAATGACCACAAGCTGCACGC
>CAZKIB010000001.1:33461-69778 GCA_964552425.1 uncultured Anaerolineaceae bacterium
CACTCGTCACAATCGTGCGGCCCGAAGCTGGATCACTCCCATCTGTACTCACTTCAAAATCCACACCGGCAGAATCACCACCGGAAATCCGGCCCAGCGTGCAGTACACCACACCCGCGTCCTCAATACACACCGGAGCGCCCGGACGTGATGACACATACCGTACACCGGGCCGCAGCACTTCCACAAGTCCCACATTATTGGCATCTGTCAGGCCAGCGTTGGCAATCACCACCCGAAAACCTGCTTCAGCCGTCGCTTTGGTTACAGCCAGAAATGGAGTTACGCTTGGAGTAGCGGTCAAGGTCGGCAGCGGCGTCACCGTGAGCGTCACGGTTGGGCTGGCCGGAAGGGTACTGGTCGGTGTCTGCGTGCGGGTCGCGCTCGGCGTCACCGTGACCGTCGCCGATGGAGTCGGGGTCGTACTCGGCGTTCTGGTCGGTGTCCGGCTGGGTGTGATCGTCGCCGTTGGGGTCCATGTCGAAGTCCGGGTAAGAGTAGCCGTTGCGGTGGGCCGCAGCGTTGCAGTCAGGGTAGGCGTCGGTGAATCGGTCCGCAGCGGTGTGATACTTCCTGTCGGTGTAGGTGTGACCACGACCTGCGGGATCGAAGTGGTCGTCGGTCTGTCTCCAACTGGCTGGGACGTAATAATGATCGTGCGTGTAACGGTATCACTGCCGCCTGGGCCTGTCACAGTAAGGCGTACCACATAGGTCCCCGGCTGCGTGTAGGTGCGCGATGGATTCTGAAGACTGCTTGTGCTGCCGTCCCCAAAGTCCCAGGCATAAGTGTCAATGATCCCGGTGGATTCATCCGTAAAGTTGATCGTCTGGGGCGCTCGTCCGCCGTTCGGGTTGGCGCTGAAATCTGCCACCGGAGGGCCAATGATGACTTGTTCGCACAACGCCAGTTCCGATGTGTTTCCTGTAGCATTATTCGTTACTGCTGCGGACACAAAATCACCGGCTGCCAGCCCTCCGACGGCAATTGCAAAGGCTGCATTCCCCGCGCCGTTGGTGGTGACATTTACAGTTACACCTGGCAAAGTCTCGGCCTCACCAAAGTCTGTAGGGTCACAGACCGTGTTGGACACCACTTCGAGGGTAAAAGTGGTGCTGGCAGTGCTGTTGAGTGTACCGGAAACCAGGGTGGTCGTACCATCAAACAATGCAGAAGTGATGACCGGAAAATTCTGTAAATCGTTCGCGCCTCCATCCCCGTCGCCGGTGTCATTGCCGGTTACGCCATTTGGCCCCAGGTCGATCCCTAATCCACCGTTCGCAAAAAGGAGATTGTTGTTGATGGTGATGCCCGTGCCCGCACTGACAAACACGCCATCACCATCATTATTGGCTATCGTGTTATTCTGAATATCGCTGTCTGCGGCCCCGCCGGTAATCAACACCCCGCTGCCCGTGTTCGGGCTGACTCCGAGTGTCTGATTTAATCCGATCCGGTTGCCGGTAATCGTATGATCTGCCCCACCCGTAACCTGAATCCCATTGCCAGTATTCGACGCAATGGTGTTATTATCAATCACAATATTGGCGGCGTTATCCACTGTAACGCCATTGCCCGTGTTGGCTAGCGCGGTGGTTCCATCCGTCCCCAGACCGATAAGATTGGCTGTGATGGTTGTGCCGTCTGAAGCGCCGGCGACTAAAACCCCGCCAGTGCCATTATCGGCAATCGTATTGCCCGTAATGACGGTGTTCGGCGAGACATTGACCTGTACCCCCAGCCCATCATTTCCCAGACCAAAACTGCCGATGAACGCATCCACACCAATCCGATTTCCGTTAATCAGTGTGCCCGTGCTATTTTCGACAGAAACACCACTTTCTTCGTTCCCGGAAATGACATTATCGATGATCTGATTGTCTGCGCTGTTCCCCGTCACCAGAACGCCGCTGCCCGTGCCCGCCGTTCCATTTCCCAGGTCGGTTACACCGGGACCCGCATCCAGCCCGATACGATTACCCTCAATGACATTCTCGTCACTGCCATCGACAATGACACCACCGCCATCGTTCCCGGAAATCACATTCCGCGCGGTGGCAGCGCTGCCACCAATCACATTGCCGGTTGATCCATTCAACAGCAGGATACCTGCGCCTGTGTTGGACTCGGCAGAACTGCCAGCGGCGTTCGTGCCGATCAGATTCCCCGTGATAACATTAGGCGAAGCCGATGTGCCAGCGCCGTCCAGCACAATGCCGTTCCCACCATTCAGATGAATCAGGTTGCCTTCGCCTGCCCCACTGCCGCCGATCTGATTGCCAGTGCCTCCCGCGATCCGAATACCATCACCGTCGAAACCGCGAATATCAAGGCCCAGAATCACGTTATCGTCGCCGTTGATGAGCAGGCCATAAGCCAGAGGTTCCAGAGCCGGTGTCTGGCTGCCCTCCAGTATGACCTGATTACCCTCGGTGTCGATGGTAACGCCATCAGCCAGTGGGGGCAGCTCAAACAGCCCACCCATCTGATTCACTTCAATTGTGCCGTCACCAGTAAAATTAATCGTATCGCCAGGGTTGGCAGCGAGGATAGCCGCCCGCAGGGTGCAGTTGACGGGGCAGCCGCCAATCTCATCCAGAAAAGAATTGACGGTGATCGTGGCCTGTGCAGCCAGAGGCCAGGGGGTCTGCAATGCCACCCCAAACAGTGAAATCAACACCCATGTAAGGATTCTGCGGCTCACTGAATTTCACACGACGTAATAAACGATTAGTGACAAAAGCGAAACTTTTGATCAAACAAAACATTTCATCAAACACCCGTATTATTTCATATTTTTGTAGCACACGCTAAGTTTCAAACTTTAAACTTGCGGTTCTAATCCTGTAACCGGTACGCACAGCAGCGTGCGTTTTACCTCCCCATCCAGCCCCCATCCACATTGATGACCGCGCCATGAACATAGTCAGACGCCGCCGAGGCCAGAAACAATGTGATGCCTTTCAGGTCTTCGGGCTGGCCCCAGCGTCCCGCCGGGATACGGCTCACAATCGCCGGGTTTCGCACCGGGTCGGCCTGTAACGCGGCGGTATTATCAGTTGCGATATAACCCGGCGCGATTGCATTGACATTCACACCCAGCGAAGCCCATTCATTCGCCAGCGCCTTTGTCAAACCGGCCAGACCACTTTTCGCGGCGGCGTAGGATGGCACATAGATACCCCCCTGAAACGAAAGCAGCGAGGCCACATTGATAATTTTGCCGCGCCCGTTCGGGATCATCACTCTCGCGGCGGCCTGTGACAGAAAAAAGATGGACTTCAGGTTGATCTGAAGCACCGCATCCCAGTCTTTTTCGCTGTAATCAATCGCCGGGGTCCGCAGCACAATACCGGCATTGTTGATCAGAATATCCAGCCGGCCTAACTCTGTCATAACATCCCGAACAATCGCGCCCAACTCGTCTGTGCTGGCAGTGGACAAATCCGCCTGAACCGGCAAAAACCGCCGGCCTGATTTTTCAATGAGTTCCTGTGTCTCTTCATAGCGTGTGTGGTACACACCCGCTATGTCGGCCCCGGCTTCCGCCAGCGCAGTCGCCATCGCCTGGCCTAATCCGCGCCCTACCCCGGTGACAATTGCGACCTGACCATCAAGACGAAACTGATCGAGAATCATGATTTGTCGGTTCCTCTATGGAGTGCTGCCGCGCGGTAATCCTCAAGAATCTGGTCCACAACACGGGCAGTGCGTGCCCCGCTTTCGCCCGTACTTGGGCATGTCCCGCGACCATTCAGCGCATCGACAATAGACTGAATCAGCGGCTGCTGAACATGCGGCGGATTGGCTAACGGATATTCGGTTTTTCCAGCCTCTGTGACAAGTTCAATCGGTGTCTCATCGAACGACGAAAAGGCTACCAGACCGCTTGAACCGATGATTTCCGTCCGGTCAAGGTTGCGAAAAGTCGTGAAGCACCAGCTTCCCGTGCCCAGCACACCGTTTTCAAATTCAAACGTCGCCGCCACCTGATCTTCCGCAGCATACAGTCCAGCCTGGTTAACAGCCAGACCCTGTGCCCGACCAATTGGCCCCAGCGCATAATCCAGAAAATCCAGCGTGTGCGATCCCAGATCAACAAAATGACCGCCGCCCGAAACCTCTGGCTGCACCCGCCACACCGGACGAGCCGGATCAATCTGGGCGGGCCGGAGACGCCGGTGCAAAGTGATATTCACGCTGCGAACCTCACCGATTACGCCCGTATCCACGATCTCTTTCACCTTTAAAAAGCGTGGCAGCATCCGCCGGTAATAAGCCACAAACAGCGGCACACCCGCTGACCGGCACGCCGCGATCATCGTCTCACATTCGGCGTAATTCAGCGCCATTGGCTTTTCGACATAGACCGGTTTGCCCGCTGCGGCAACCATCAGCGCATAGTCTTTATGAGAATCCGGCAGTGTGGCGATGTACACCGCATCCACTTCCGGGTCATCAATCAACGCCTGAGCGTCGTCATACCAGCGGGGCACACCATGCCGGCGCGCATAATCTTCCGCCAGGTGGCTGGTGCGACGCATCACCGCTACCAGCGCCGAATCACTGGCTTTCTGAAAACCGGGGCCGCTCTTGACCTCGGTCACATCGCCAACCCCGATTATCCCCCACCGGATAGTTGCCATAGCGTGCGCGCCTACATCAGGGGTTTCGCCCGCCGCGCCAGTTGCAGCGGCACGCCCCAGGGGTCGCGCAAAAAGCAGAGTTTGTCACCCGCCGGCGTAGGGTTTATATCACCTTCAGGCACAGCGCCCGCCGCAGTCATCTGATCACGGGCCGCTTCAATGTCATCCACCGCGAAAGCGATATGGAACATGAGCGGGTTCATACCGCGATAATCCGGCATCGGTGAAAGCGGGTTATTGTAGACTTCCAATACGACCTGGCCGGCCTCATCCACAATAAAATGAGTTTCATTGGCATCATTATTGGCCCGCACCACTTTCATGCCCAGATGTTCAATATACCAGTTGACCATTTTGGTGGGTTGTTCGACATTGATGGCTAGGTGTTCAATTCTCATATCAAGGCTCCTTTATGCGAGATCGCTCATTTTAACGGCGTCCATATCGTCAAAGCGCTGGTTTTCGCCCCCCATCGCCCAGATAAAGCAGTAGTTCCGCGTTCCGGCTCCAGCGTGAATCGACCAGCTTGGTGAGATCACGGCCTGCTCATTACGGACAACAATATGTCGGGTTTCGTTCGGCTGCCCCATCAGGTGAAACACCACCGAATTGTTCTGAAGATTAAAGTATAAATACACCTCAGAGCGGCGTTCATGTGTGTGCGCGGGCATCGTGTTCCACACACTGCCTTCAAAAAGTTCTGTAAAGCCCATGACAAGCTGGCAGCTTTTCGCGCCGCCTTCGTGAATAATCTGGTAGATCACACGCCGGTTGGAGTCTGCATCACTGCCGAGATTCAGTTTATTGGCCGCGCTCAAGGGGACCAGGGTGGTTGGGCACGTGGTATGGGCCGGCAGACTGACCAGGTAAAAACGCGCCGGGTTATCCGTATGATCGCTGGCAAAGGCTATCTCCCGGCTGCCACGCCCGATATACAGCACGTCGCGGTATGCCAGCGTGTAAATCTGTCCATCCACCGTGATAGTTCCACGTTCACCGATATTCATCACGCCGATTTCGCGCCGCTGCGCAAAATACTCCGCCGCCAGTTCCTTACCAGCTTCCAGCGCCAGCGGTTTCGTGGTGGGCACAGCCGAGCCAATCACCGTCCGATCCACATGTGAATAAACCAGTTGGACGGTATCGGGCGCAAAGAGGTTTTCGATCAGGAATTGTTTGCGAATCTCGCCCGTATCCAGGCGAGTAAAATGCTCCGGGTCAACCAGATAACGGGTTTCCATTGTCTATGCTCCCTTAATAACCGTACTTCCGGTCAACCAGATTGAGCAGAGGCTGGCCGTTGATATAACATCGTAAATTTTCAGCAAACAGTTTTACCACGCGATCATTGTAATTGGCAGTCATCCCGCCAATGTGCGGCGAAATGATGACACTCGGCATATCCCACAGCGGACTATCCGCAGGCAGGGGTTCCTGCGCAAACACATCCAGCCCCGCGCCGGCGATCTGCCCGCTTTGCAGCGCGGCAACTAACGCAGGTTCATCCACCAGGCCGCCGCGCCCATAGTTATAGAAATAAGCGGATGATTTCATGCGCGCAAAAGCTTCAACGTTGAACATCTGCCGTGTGGACGGAGTTAAGGGAGCCAGCAAAACCACATGATCGCACTGTGGCAGCAGTTCGTGCAGTTCCTGATGCCCGTAAATCCGTTCGGGGATCACCATTTCACGATCCCCCAGGCCCACTTCCAGATAACCATCGACGGCACGCCGCTGTCCGCTGCGATTGGCTGCCAGCACACGCATACCGAGCGCCTGAGCCTGTCGCGCCAGTTCGCCGCCGATGGCCCCGTAGCCGACAATGCCCAGCGTGCTGTCTCGCAAGGTCGGGTTGGCAAACAAATCCCAGCGTTCTACCGGCCACTCTTTGCGCTGCTTGAAAGCCCACAATTCAACCAGTTGGGCGCGAAACGCCAGCATCATCGCCAGCGCGCGCTCGGCAATCGGGGTCAGATGAATGCCGCTTGCTGTGGTGATCTGTACATCACTCTGCCAGATGGGCTGCTCCAGCATCCGGTCAACCCCCGCCCCCATATTCTGAATCCATCGAAGACGTGGCAAGTGCCGGACATCCTGTACCAGCGGCCCACCCCCCAGTACAATCTCCGTCCGACTGCGCACCTCATCTGGTAAATCGTCGGCGTGCGCACTGACATAAACATGAATGACCAATCGCGGCGATACGGCGCGCAGTTCTGCCAGGTGTGCTTCGGTGAGTTCGACAAGACTCAGTATCGTAATTGGCTCCAAAAGTCGCGCCTTTTTGGGAAGTAAAAAACTCCGTAACATAATACCCGCTGGCAGCCGATCAGCCAAACCAGATGGCCCAGGTTGGAATCTGTTCGCCTTTATTTGCGCTCCTGAAAGGATTACAATGAGGACATATTCGCGCAGGAAGTTCGATGTATGCAGCCTGTCATTCAAACCTCGAACCTGACACGCCGCTTTGGGGCTGTCACCGCCGTAGATCATCTGTCGCTGGAAGTATATCCCGGTGAGATATTCGGCTTTCTGGGCCACAACGGAGCCGGCAAAACGACCACAGTGCGCCTGCTCAACGGGGTGCTGGCTGCAAGTGACGGGTCAGCATCTGTCCTCAGTCTGTCACCGGGTACCAATGGCCCGGCGCTGCGCCAGCGCACCGGCGTGCTGACCGAAACCCCGGCGCTGGATGAACGCCTGAGCGCTGCTGCCAACCTGTCGATTTATGCCGATCTCTACGGCGTCCCGGTACACGAAAAAACATCTCGCATTGCCAGTTTGCTCGAAATGTTCGATTTGTCCAGCCGGGCTAAGGAAAAGGTTGCCGGCTACAGCAAAGGCATGAAGCAGCGCCTGGCGCTGGCGCGCGCGCTCGTACACAACCCGGACATGTTATTTCTGGATGAACCAACTGCCGGACTGGACCCGGCAGCAGCGCGGCAGGTTCATCAGATGATCGCCCGTCTGAGCCACGAAGAAGGCCGCACGATCTTCCTCTGCACTCACAACCTGCCCGAAGCGCAGCGCCTCTGTGACCGCATCGGCGTGATGGAAAAAGGCCGCCTAATCGCGATAGGCAAGACGGATGAACTGGCCCGCGAGGCCGGACTCACCATTGGGCTGGAAATTGAGACCGCACCGGCTGATTTGCAGCGCTCGGCTGATCTGTTACAGAATCACTTCGCGCCTCTGCGGGTCAAACAGGACAACCAGCATCTTGTGATTACCGGCGCGCGTCATGATCAGATACCGGCTGTGATTGCCGCCCTGGTAAATGCAGGTATTCCCATCTTTCGGGTCACACCGCAGGATGCCTCACTCGAAGACATCTATTTTGCGCTCCAAGGCAAAACATCATGAACTGGCGGGCTGTGCGCGCCATTGTGCGCCGCGATTTGCAGGTTGTCCTGAAGAGCAAATCGGTAATCACCCCGATGATTGTTGTACCCCTCATTCTGGTAATCATCATGCCGCTGATTCTGGCGGTGACGACTCGCAGCGTGGATACCTCAAATGCGGATATGGCCGAGATGCTGGCGCTTATGGAACAGCTTCCACCCGACCTGCTGCGCGAGTTCAGCGCACTCCCGCTGCCCGATCAGGCCGTGCTGTATATGCTGACCTATTTCCTCGCGCCGCTTTTTCTCATCATGCCGCTGATGACGGCCAGCGTTATCGCTGCGGACAGTTTCGCCGGGGAGAAGGAGCGCAAGACACTGGAAGCGCTGCTCTATACACCCACTTCTGACCGGGAACTTTATGTTGCCAAAGCGATTTCGCCCTGGGTGGCGGCGCTGGTGGTTACGCTGCTGGCCTTTGCAGGATACTCTATCGTCGTCAACGTGATTGCCAGTCCGGTGGTGGGTTACATCTTCTTCCCCAACCTGATGTGGATCGTGCTGATGTTATGGGTATGTCCGGCAGCGGCGGGACTCGGTCTGGGAGTCGTGGTCTTGGTTTCATCACGTGTCAGCACTTTTCAGGAAGCCTATCAGCTTGGGGGTCTGGTCGTGCTTCCCGTACTTTTGCTGCTGTTCGGGCAGATCGGCGGCATCGTATTCTTCAGCGTCCCTCTTGTGCTGCTCGTGGGACTGATAATCTGGCTGATCGCGCTGGCGGTTCTGTGGTTCGGCGCGCGCATCTTCCGCCGCAGCGAATTGTTCAGCCGGCTGTAACGCACTGGTCTGTGATGGCATCACGGCTTTCGATTACAATCACCGCAGTCTTCGTACCAGAAAGTTCCTTACATGGACTCCATCCCGCTTCTTATTTTCATCGGCATCTTTATCGGCCTTGTGAAAGGCGGCGTCACCGGCCCCATCGGCGGCGCGGTGATTCTGCCGCTCCTCAGCCAGACCATGAGCGTGCCCCAGGCCGCCGGTATCACCTTACCATTGCTGATCGTGGGTGACATCTTCGCCATGCGCTTCTACTGGCGCGAGTGGGACATGGGCTTAATTCGCCGGCTGCTGCCCGCCGCTGTGATCGGCATCCTTATCGGGCTTTTCCTGCTGGTGTCGCTGCCTGATCTCGCGCTGCGCCGCATCCTCGGCATCTTCACCATCCTGGCGATCATTTTCAAACTCACCAGTGACTCGCTGCGGGCTGTTGAATATAAGCCCCAGAACTGGCACGGTTATCTGGCCGGTTTCACCAGCGGGTTGACCTCCGCGCTTGCCAACCTGGGTGGCCCGCCCATGACTGCCTATCTGCTGCTGCAAAAATTGCAGCCTACTGTGTATGTGGGCACGATGACCCTGTTCTTCTTTGTGGTCAATCTCATCAAAGTGCCCGGTTATCTGAGCGAGGGCATTATTGACATCCCCACACTCATCAGCATCGCCTGGGTCATGCCGCTGATTCCGATAGGTGTCTGGCTAGGACGCTGGGCCATCGGCAAAATCAACCGTCTCTGGTTTGAGCGGGCCATGATGGTGCTGCTGTTTATTTCCTGCCTGACGCTGCTGTTCGGTTAGCTCCAGGCGCGCCGCAGCAGGCCAAGCCAGTTGCCGTGCATGATGGCGCTGATGTCACTCGCGCTGTAGCCGCGCTGCTGAAGCAGCATGGCGATTTTTTGTAAATCGACTATCGTATCCAGATCACTTGGCGACTGCTCCCGTCCGAAGCCACCGTCCAGGTCGGACCCGATACCCACATGCGCGCTGTTCCCGGCCAACTGGCAGATATGGTCAATGTGATCCGCCACCCGCGCCAGCGTGACTTCACTGCTTGGGGTCACGCCTTTGACCCACCCCGGATACAGCATCCAGTCATCAAAGGCCGCGCCGATCACGCCGCCGCGCTCAATGATGGCATTGATCTGCTCGTCACTGAACTGACGCTGATGGGGCACAAGCACCCGGCAGTTGTTGTGGCTGGCGATCACTGGCCCGCTGTACCGTTCCAGCGCCTGCCAGAACGCTTTATCCGACAGGTGTGTAAGATCAAGAATGACGCCAGTGCGCTGCATCGCATCCAGCAGCGTAAAACCAAAATCCGTCAGGCCATCTTCCACGCCCGTCCCGCCCGAATAGCGCCCCATGCCATAATGCGCCGGGCCGATCAACCGTACCCCGGCCTGATACCAGTCTCCCAGTTCGCCCGGTTCCAGAATTGGGTCGGCACTTTCCATGCTGATGATAAATCCCAGCGGCGGGGTGTCTCCTCCTGCACCACCGGCTTCCCACCCTTCCCATTCAGCGATATGCGCGTTCAGCGCATCCAGATCGGTGAGAATACGAATAACCCCCTGACGCTCCAGTGCGCGGTAATATGCCAGTTGACCGCGTGCCGTGCCAAACGCCTGCGCTGCGGACAGAAAATCCACATGAGCAACAGGCTGCCCGGTAGAACGCGACAGCAGCGTGGCGATGCTCAGAAACACCCGCCCCTGCCGCATTTCGGGAAGCGCCACCGTATTCTGCGCTCGCCCCTTTTCAGCGTTTCCCAGTTCGCGGGTGCGAATGGTATAGACGGAGTGCAGCAGGTTTCGATTCCATTGCAGTGCGTTCCATGCCAGATCAAGATGCGCGTCGACGACTAACATGAGGCCCCCTGTTGGCGAGTGAGAAAATTCAAAACATACGATTGGAATGCAGCCGGTGCTTCCAGATGGATGCTGTGCCCCGCATCAGGCACAATCACAGACGTCGCATTTGGCAGAAGATCATACATTTGGCTGGCGATACCGACAAATTTTGTATCGAGCGCGCCAGCCAGCAGCAGCACAGGCACATTCAGTGTGTTCAGCCGGTCCCACAACGAAGGCTGCACCCCGGTTCCCATCCCGCGCAGGCTGTTCGCCAGTCCGTGCGGCTGATTTCGCAGGCGTTGTTCGCGCAGTCTCTGGCGGTGTTCGTCGGTTAAACGCTGCTGCGAAGCAAACAGCGGAATTCGCTCCCAGTAATCCACAAACGCTTCAATACCGTCACGCTCAATCCGGTCCGCCAGCGCTTCATCCTGCCAGATACGTTCGGCTTGCGCGGCTTCATCGGCTAATCCCGGTGAGCCGCTTTCCAGAATAAGCGATTGGATGGCGTCAGGATAGTGTACCACGACGTACAGCGCCAGCCGCGCCCCCATCGAATAGCCGAGGAGATGTACCGGTGACGTACACCCTTCCCGGATCAGTTCGATTACATCAGATGCGACCTGCTCCATTCGATAGCGGAGCGGGTCTTCAGGGGAATCAGTCTGGCCGTGACCGGGCAAATCAATGGTGACTACCTGAAAGTGTTCTGAGAAGGCTTGCAGGTGAGGTTGCCAGTTCTCAGATGATCCTGTGAAGCCATGCAGCAGGACCAGTGGCGATCCATCCCCACTCAAATCATAATTGTATCTTATATTATTGACTATACGAAACATTACATCTTATCCGCAAACAGCGCTTTGACCGCCGCACGCGACACCTTACCAGAAGCGGTCTGCGGCAGTGACTCCACAAACAGAATACGACGCGGCAGCTTGTACCCCGCCAGCCGCTCACGGGCAAATGCCAGCAGTTCCCCTTCGCTGACCTGCTCAAATTCGCGCACGACCACCGCCGCCGCAACACTTTGGCCCCATTCGGCATCATCCAGACCGACAACACACACGTCCTCTACCACTGGATGCTGCCTGATTGCCTGCTCGACTTCCGCCGGGTAAACATTTTCGCCACCGCTGACAATCAGGTCGCTGCGGCGCTGCACCACCCACAAGTCACCGCCCTCGTCCAGATAACCGATGTCACCGGTATGCAGTTTGCCACCTTGCAGCGTTCCGGCTGTCGCCTCCGGGTTATTGTCATAGCCCTGCATGACTGTTGGCCCGCTGACCACAATCTCGCCATACTCGCCGGGCGCAGCGGGTTCACCGTTTTCCTTGACGATGCGCACTGTCGTGAACATCAGCGGCTTGCCGACGCTGCCCGGTTTGCGCGCCACATCACCCGGCAGCATGGTCGCCACCTGAGAGGCCGCCTCCGTCAGGCCATAGGTCGTCGCTACGGGCAGTCCAATCTCCCGGCAGCGCGCCAGCAGTTCCGGGGATGCCGCCGCACCGCCCAGCAGGATCATCTTCAGCGATTCCGGCCATCTCGTCCGGCTTTCCAGCAGTCGGTACAGCATGGTGGGCACAAGCGACACATGGGTGATTAGCCCGTGATCCAGTACGTGATTGACGGCATCGACATCAAAGCGCGGCAGCAGATCAACCGTCACGCCGTGCAGGATTCCACGCAGGATGATACTCAACCCGCCGACATGATACAGCGGCAGCACACACAGCCAGTGGTCATCCGGTGAATGCCCCAGATGATAGGCCGAGGCCATCGCGCTGTAGAAAAAATTGCCTGCGGTCAGCACCGCGCCTTTGGGCGTGCCACTTGTGCCCGATGTGTGAATGATCGCCAGGGGTTCATCGAGGTTGATGTCTCGCGGCGGCTGTGACACCACCCGCTCCGCACTCAATGCCTCAGCGAACGACACGATTGTAATGTCTGGGAGATCAAGACTTCGTACAGTGTCCTTATACCCCGGTTCGTCGTATAACAAAAAATCGCACCGCGCCTGTAGCACCTGAAACTCAAGTTCATGAGCTGTGAGGCGCGTATTCAGCGGCACAATCACCGCTCCAATTTGAATCAGGGCGTGCAAAGTGAACAAGGTGCGCGACGAGGAATCGGCCAGCAGCGCAACCCTGGCCCCCGGCTGAATCGGGGGGTTGGCAGACCGCATGGCATTAGCGCGAATCTCCGCCTGCTGACGGAGATTCTCGAAAGTGAACGCTTTGCCATCATGAACCAGCGCCACTTTGTCAGGGGTCGTCTGTGCCCGCGCGGTCAGCCAATCCTGCATCGCACGTCTCTCCTACGGCCTGCGCGGGAACTTGCTGAAGTCCGGTTTGCGTTTCTCGATGAAAGCGTTTTTACCCTCGCTGCCCTCTTCGGTCATGTAATACAGCATCGTCGCATCCCCTGCCAGCACCTGAAGCCCGGTCTGCCCATCCAGGTCGGCGTTCAGACCGGCCTTGAGGAAGCGGATCGCAATCGGGCTTTTTTCGAGAATTTCCTGCGCCCACTGCACCCCCTCGGCCTCAAGCTGTTCCACCGGAACCACCGTGTTGACCAGCCCCATTTCCAGCGCCTGCTGCGCGTTGTACTGGCGGCACAGATACCAGATTTCGCGCGCTTTCTTCTGCCCGACAATCGTCGCCAGGAAGCTGGCCCCATAGCCGCCGTCAAAACTGCCCACAATTGGCCCGGTCTGCCCGAACACCGCGTTATCCGCCGCGATGGTCAGATCACAGATTACGTGCAGAACATGCCCGCCGCCAATGGCATAGCCTGGCACCAGCGCAATCACCGGCTTGGGCATCGTGCGGATAATGCGCTGCAATTCCAGCACGTTCAGCCGCGCCATACCCTGTTCGTCCACATAGCCAGCCTCGCCGCGCACTTTCTGGTCACCGCCCGCGCAGAAAGCATATACCCCATCCTTCGGGGAGGGGCCGTTGCCCGTCAGCAGCACCACGCCGATGCTGCTGTCCATCCAGGCATCCTTGAACGCCTCGATCATCTCGTCAATTGTTTTCGGGCGGAAGGCATTGCGCACCTCTGGCCGGTTAAACGCGATCCGCGCCATGCCGTCGGCTTTGTGATAGGTGATGTCCTCATACGTCTTGACCTGTATCCAGTCTGTCATTTGTCTCTCTCCGCTATAAATGGGGTTCCATAAAAGTTTGACTGTAACGTCCAATCAATTTGACTGTCTCACCAATACCATCCTCATCTCGAATCTGTCGGCCCAATTCTGCTGCGGCGGCCCGCATCCGCGCGTCATCGACAAGCGCTCGGATTCCATCCGCGAGCCGTTCGCTGGTCAACTGATGGCGGGGTACAGGGCGCACCCCTACCCCCAGTTCATACACCCGGCGTCCCCAGAACGGTTGGTCGCTCATGTGAGGAATAATCATGGTCGGTTTTCCTGCGCGCAGTCCGGCCCCTGTCGTACCCGCGCCGCCGTGATGCACCACACCAGCCACTCTGTCAAACAGCCAGCTGTGCGGCACAGAGTCCAGCAGGCAGAGTGACTGCGGGTCATAACGAAGTTCCCCGGCCCGGTTCCAGCCGCGCGCCATTACCGCCCGCTGTCCCGTCTGCCGCAGCGCTGCGCCAATCAGATCAAGCATCGACTGGGGATCACGCCCCGGCATACTGCCAAATCCGATATACACGGGTCTCGGCGTGCCGTCCAGGAATTCCAGCAGCTTATTGTCAGGCGTCCACCCATCTATGTCATCCAGAAACCAGTAGCCCCCCACGTGAATATGGGCATCCCAATCGGGCGCAGGGGGCACAACCTGCCGGCTGAACCCGAAGATGGTGGGCACAACCCGGTGCGCGCGCAGATAGGTGGCAGCAGTATGGGCTGGCAGTCCAAGTTTCCCGCGCAGCGCCGTGATCGTTTCGCTGGATATGGACCAGATCATGCGCTCACTGAGCAGCCCAAGCCAACGGTTAATGATATTTTCCCGTCGAGGAAAGGCCGGCATCAGGCTGGCGCTTCCGCTGCGGGTGGGTAGATAGGGCTGAAGCGGCACATTGACCTGCGGCAGATCGTACTTTTCGCATATGGACTGCACAAAAGGTTCCGACACAAAACCGCTCAGAAACAGGTCGGTATCGTTCGCCTTGTCCAGCAGCGGCTGGACCATCTGCGAACCGTACTCGCGCAGCAGTCGCTTCATCATCTCAAGCTGCCGGCGTGGGTTCTGACTGCTTTCGGCCCAGCGAATTCCATCGGGCGTTTGCATCAGGTCTTCCATGTTCGGTGTCCCTTTGAAGCCCAGCCCATGTGACCCCACCAGACGCTCGAAATTGGAACCCGCAATCAGGCATACCTGATGTCCGGCGGCCTGCAATCCCTTGCCAAGCGCGATCATCGGCTGCACATCGCCGCGTGTCCCCAGCGCCGCAATCGTAACCCGCATAAGTCCCCCTACAAGTTCAGTTCAGCGATGCGCTGCTGCACCGTGTCCATAATGTCCTGCCGCCGCTTGAGGTCGTGCTGCACCTCCGTCCGCACTTCGATGACCCGCGACAGGCGGTTATTGACGCTCTCGCTGAACGCCTGCCGGAACGTTTCGCGCTCATCAGTGCGGACATATTCCAGCCCATACAGTTTCGCCGCGTGTTCAAATTCCAACCCGTGCGGCATCACAAACAAATCGGTAAAGGCCGGTTCAAAGTCCTTGATCGGCAGGCGATGAAAAATGCCACCGCCGTCGTTATTCAGCAGCACAATTGTTACCGGCACGCCGTTGCGCTGCACTGCCAGCAGGCCGTTCATATCATGATAAAAAGTGATGTCACCGACAATCGCCACCAGCGGCTTATCGGGTCGTGCGGCCCCGGCTCCGAGCGCGGTTGAGATATTGCCGTCGATGCCGCTGGCCCCCCGGTTGGCGTACACATGGATGGGCTTGTTTTGTGGTTTTCCAAACTGGTCCAGCAGGCGCACCGGCAGGCTGTTGCCCACAAACAGTGTCGAGTCCGGCGGGATCAGCTCAACCACATCATACACCGCCGCGCCGTCGAAATATTCCTTAACCTGCACGGCTTCGTCAATGACCTGCCATGTGATTTGCTCAATTCTCTGGATACTGTTGGACCATTTCCAATCCAATCTCTCAGCAGCAACATCCGCGCCAGTATGTTCTTTGATACGTTCCTTCACCTCAAAACACATCAAACTGGCATTGCATTGGATGAATGTATCAATGAGAAAATTAAAATCGTTCCAGTCACCCGACTTTGAAAGAGCAATACGATGTTTCGGTTTGATCTTTTCCAGATAGGACTGCATACTTGCTGACAGAGGCATTTCACCAATGTGAAGAACGAAATCGGGTTCTGGCAATTTCATGTAGGGTATGAATGTATCGTAAGCAGAAACAAATCCCTGTGGGTAGCCGGTTCTCTGGAATCTTTGCCCTGACAGCGTATCCGCAAAAATTGGATAACTGGTATAGTATCCAAGATTACCAACTTCGGATGGCTGAGTTAGTAGCGCATCTCTGCCACACACGATAATTCCGCGAGGCGATTCCATGATTTTCTCAAGAGTCGTAAGGACATGTTCATAACCACCAGTTAACTCTGACAGAGTGATGTCTGTGTACCGTCGCTGATAGTCTCTTGCGACTGCGCCTTTCGGAACCTCTGTTGCATCCCCCGCCACCGGAATCGGCTCCAGCGGCTTACGGAACGGCATATTGATATGCACCACACCCTTGCGGATGCCATTGGCTTTGGCATAAGCGCGGGCCGCCAGTGTGCGCAGGCTGCGAATCGTCAGCGCGGCGGGGCTGGCTTCCGGCAGCGGCGCATCCACTGACCACAGCGCATAATCGCCATACATTTTGATCTGGTCGATGGTCTGGTTCGCCCCGCTGTGACGCAGTTCCGGGGGGCGGTCAGCCGTCAACACAATCAGCGGGACGCGCGACATGTGCGCCTCGACAATCGCCGGGAAAAAGTTGGCCGCCGCCGTGCCAGACGTACACACCAGCGCCACAGGCTCATCACTCGCCAGCGCCAGCCCAAGCGCGAAAAAGGCTGCGCTGCGTTCGTCCAGATGGGTGTAAATTCGGACACCGCCGTGCCGGGCAAAAGCCAGAGTCAGCGGCGTGGAACGCGACCCCGGCGCGATGCACACAGACTTCAGGCCAGCCCGCGCCAGTTCATCGACAAACACATCCGTCCACAGCACATTCCGGTTCGACATGCTTTACCTCAGCCAACCTGAAAAACAGGCAGTATTACGAACATTACGCAGATCGCGCATTGGTGGTGGTCAGCAGAACGAGAACACACGTTCACCCTCTGGACTCGCTTTTTTGCTAAACTGGCTTTATGCCCGCATTCTGCTTCTGCCAACATAAAAAGCCTCACCATCAGCCCGGTTTGCCAGCGCTGCCGCCTGACCCCCTCTCGGCGGCGGCGGCAAATGCCCTCACATCACTTCACCAGGTCTTTATCGTGGATACCGAGCGCGCCAAGCATCGGACGGAACTTGAGCGCCGTTTCGTCCCACTCTTTCTGGGGTACGCTGTCCCCCACGATACCCGCCCCGGCGTACAGCCACACACGCCTGTCCTGGCTCACAGCCGAGCGAATCGCCACGCCAAACATGCCATTCAGTTTGGTGTCGATCCAACCCACCGGCGCGGCGTACCAGCCACGCGGAACCGGTTCCGAACGGCGAATGACTTCCATCGCCATGTCACGCGGCACACCCCCCAGGGCCGGGGTGGGATGCAGGTGTTCGATCACCGGCAGAATACCCATCGCCTTTTTGAGCGTTCCGCGAATCGGCGTATGCAGGTGCTGAATATTGCTCAGGCGCAGAATATCCGGCGCATCCGGTATATCCAGACCGGTGGTTATTGGCGACAATCGTTCCCGCAGGGCATCGACGACCAGCTCATGTTCGTGACGCTCTTTGGGATCATCCAGCAGTTTCTGGGCGTAAACCACGTCCTCAGCGTCATCATATCCCCGGCGGATCGACCCGGCCAGTGCCATCGTCCGCAGGGTGTGGCCGTTTACCTGAGCCAGCAGTTCCGGCGTCGCGCCATAAAAGGCGTGGTGCGGGCGCGGCTCGAACAGAAAGCGGTAGCAGTCGGCATACTGCTCACTCAGATAATCCAGCGCGCCATCGACATTCACAAGCTCCCCAAAACGGATTTCCGCCACCCGCGCCAGCACCACCTTTTGCAGCGCGGTGGTTCTAATCTGCTGCGTCGCTTCCGTAATGCGCTGCGCCCAGACTTCATAGGGCATGGGATACTGGACATTGAGCGGCTCAGGCATGGCATCGCTATCGTCCACGTCGCCCTGCCCCGCCAGAAGTGCCTCAGTCCGCTCGGACAAGGCCTCTCGCAGCGGAGGAATCAGATCGTCAGGGTTTTCTTCCGGCGGGATATGCACGTTTATCGTCAGCCACGCCGTTTCACCCACCTGCACAAGCTGGTAATGCGGCAGGATAAAATAGGCCGGCGCGTAAACCGTCCAGGTATTATCCGGTACGAAATCGTCCTGAAAGGCGAATCCACCAAACAGGCGCGGTCCGGCCAACATTTGATCGTCATCATGAACGATGGCCCCGGCGAACAGCTTTTCGGCCTGACGCCGTATCGAATCGAAGCGATCTGCTCCCCAGGCGACCAGTTCTGCGGCCATGCCAAAACCGGCCAGTGCGTAACCATCGCGCCGGTTCTCCCAGTAAAAGCGCTCCTGACCGTGTGCCTGCCGCAGCGCATCACGCGCAGTTAACCCGTTAACCTGCTGGCTGATGCTGACGAGGCGACCATAAGCGGTCATCAGATCACCTCTCGTACCCGACACTTTTAAGCAGCATGGGCAGCAGCGCCGATAGAATACGCTGCGGTTCAGGTTCGCCGGTATACACCCAGCGGATTACGACGCCGTAAATCGCGCCCATCCAGGCGTGCGACACAACTTCCGTATCCACTGATGCAATATCGCCCACCGTAATCGCCTCGTCCAGATAAGTCTGAATCAGGCTGGCGAAGCGGTCATTCACTTCCATGCGTTTCTTCTCAAACGCGCTGCCAAGTCCGACAGCCTGTACAAGCAGCAGCTTGGCGGGACGGCGATACTTGCCGAAGGTATCCAGACAGGCTTTTAACGCCGCCTCAACCCGCGCGATGCCCTCGACTTCATGGGTAATCGCTTCGGTCACGCGCCGCTCCAGCAGGTCGGCAAATTGATCAACCAGCGCCAGAAACAAACGTTCCTTGTTCGGAAAATGGAAATAGATCGCACCTTTGGATGTGCCAGACTCTTCAGCAATTTCATCAAGGCGGGTATCGTGGTAGCCTTTGCTGGCGAACTTATCGAGCGCGGCATCGAGGATACGCTCACGGGTGATATCAGGGTCACGGACGGTTTGTTCGGATTTCATACAAGAGCCTCCTGTTTACAAACCGACTGGTCAGTCTGTATTATAACATAATTCTATTCAAGTGTGAAAAATCTCACGAAGTACTTAATTTGAGCGCTGTCGTGCTGTTGCAATTTTCTGTAGATTTGTGTATCTTTTGCTAAGTTTTCGACAGATTTGTCGTAGGATGACACCGCATGAGACCTTCCCACACCAACGGTTCCGGTGAACAGGATCGCGCAGCCAGGCTGACCAAACGGCAGTATGTTCGTTTCGCCTTTTATACCGTTGATCCCACCTGGCGCAGACTGCCCGCCGATAAGCAGGCGGCCCACAAACGTGAACTGCGCGACACCATTGAAGGCTTCAACAAGCGGATGCTTCTGCGCCCCTACAGTCTGATGGGAACCCGCGCAGACGCCGAACTGCTGCTGTGGCAGATCGCCGAAACACCGCTCCACTTTCAGGAACTGGCCGCCGCAATCATGCGCACCAGCATGGGCGCTTACCTGAACATGGCCTATTCCTATTTTTCGCAGACCAAACGCTCCATTTATCAGATCCGCGACAACCCGGACGAAGACGAGGAACGCCTCATCATCCAGCCCACCGAAGCGAAATATCTGTTCGTCTACCCCTTCATCAAAACCCGCGACTGGTATCAGATGTCCCTGCACGCGCGCCAGGGGGTTATGGATGAACATATCATCGTCGGGCGCGAGTACCCTTCTGTCAAATTGAATACGACTTATGCCTTTGGCCTGGACGATTACGAGTTTATCGTTGCCTTCGAGACCGATGAACCTTCAGACTTTCTCGATCTCGTCCAAAAACTGCGGGAGACCGAGTCCAGCCGCTACACGTTGCAGGATACCCCCCTGTTCACCTGCATCAACATGCGGCTGATCGAGGCGCTCGATGCGCTCGGTGGCCCGGCAGTTGCCGAACCTGTCACCCCGGAGGAGCAGCGCGAAGCATGGACCGAGGTATGCCCCATCAGTGAATTTGGGCCAGGTTCCACAAAAGTGATTTATCTGGATGGCAGGCAGGTGGCGCTGTTCAATGTGAACGGCCATCTCTATGCCATCAGCAACCGCTGCACCCATGCGCGCGGCCCACTGAGTGAAGGTGAAATCGACCATGCCGCCTGCACCGTCGTCTGCCCCTGGCACTACGCCAAGTTCGACCTGACCAGCGGTAAGGTGGTCGATGGTGTTGCCAGCGCACCGGTTGAGGATTACCAGGTTGATGTGCGGGATGGCGTCATCTGGGTCGGCACAAAACTTCCCGAACATACATTGGAGCCTGCATGATCGCCTTCAAAAGCCCACAGGACACGCCACACAATCAATTCGATAATGACGCCCGCGCCTACGATGCCCTGCTGATTGTGTCCTTCGGCGGACCGGAAGGCATGGACGATGTAATCCCTTTTCTGGAGAATGTGCTGCGGGGTCGCAACATCCCGCGCGCGAGGCTGGAAGAAGTTGCCGAACATTACCGGCTTTTCAACGGCATCAGTCCGATCAACGACCAGAACCGTGCCCTGATTGCCGCGCTCCAGAAAGAACTGCAAACCAACGGCTCTGATCTGCCGATCTACTGGGGCAACCGCAACTGGCATCCCTACCTGACCGACACCCTGCGCCAGATGCGGGACGATGGCGTTCAGCGAGCGCTGGCCCTGTTCACGACTGCCTACAGCAGCTATTCAAGCTGCCGTCAGTACCGCGAGGATATTCAACGGGCACAGGCTGAGGTGGGACCAGATGCCCCCGAAGTCGACAAGATTCGCGCTTTTTACAATCACCCCGGATTTATCGAACCGAACATCGAAAATCTGCGCAGCGCAATGGAACAAATCCCGGTGGAACGGCGCGCGGCAGCACACATCGTGTTCACCGCCCACAGCCTGCCGGCGAGCATGGCCCGCAGCAGCGATTACGAAGTTCAACTGCGGGAAGCCTGCCAGATCGTGGCCGAAGGTGCGGGGCATTCCAACTGGCAGTTGGTCTACCAGAGCCGCAGCGGGCCACCCCATCAACCCTGGCTTGAACCTGACATTGTCGATTATCTGGAAACGATCAAAGCCGGCGGCGCCGTGGACGTGGTCGTGATGCCGATAGGCTTCATCAGCGATCATCTGGAAGTGCTGTATGACCTCGACACAGAAGCAGTTCAGGCCGCCCAGAATCTGGGACTGAATATGGTGCGCGCCGCGACAGTCGGCACACATCCTCGTTTTATCCAGATGATCCACGAACTCATTGTCGAACGAATGACCGCAAACCCGAATCGTCCGGCACTCGGCACACGCGGACCGAACCATGACCTCTGCGGCGCGGGGTGCTGCCTGCCGGGCTGATCAAAAACACGGATCACCGCCAGAAAATCGGATCCCAAAAACCAGAACTGGATTATCCACCGCATCAAGGGTAATATTTACCCGCGTTGTTACTATTCCCCCCATCCAAAAACCGATATGTAGCGATTGGGAAGCAATTCTATGGATGACTTGCTGAGAATAACGACTCTGGGTGGCTTGAGTGTACAATGTGGCGGTCAGCCCGTTCGCGGCTTTGTTTCACGTAAGGTCGAGGCGCTGCTGGTCTACCTGGCAGCTAACCCGCGCGAACACCCGCGCGAAATTCTTGGCGAACTGCTGTGGGACGATTTGCCACAGAATCGCACCATGTCGTACCTTCGGACGGCGCTTTCCAGCCTGCAACAGCAGCTTTCACCCTATCTGATTGTGTCTCGACAGTCCCTTGCCATCAACCCGGAAAGCAACTTCTGGCTTGATACACAGGAGCTTGAAACGGTACTCGATGAGTCAGAAACGGAGTGGGAGCAGCGCGACGGGTTTTCCCGCCTGACGGCCAGTAAACTCGAAAGTGCGCTTGATCTTTACCAGGGTCATTTCCTCGAAGGCTTCCACATCCGCGATGCCAGCGGTTTTGAAGGCTGGATGGTGCTGGAACAGGAACGCATTCGCAATCGCGTACTGGATGCTCTGCATCGTCTCGGCGGCCATTATCTGCGGCGCGGGCAGTACAGCAGCGGCATCGCGCACATCACCCGCGCGCTTCAGCTGGACCCGCTTTCTGAACACGCGCATCGACTCATGATGAACCTGCTGGCGCACAGCGGCCAGCGCAGTGCCGCGATTGCCCAGTTCGAGCAGTGCCGTCAGATACTGGAAGATGAACTCGGCGTTGAGCCTGAAGAAGAAACGCTGGAACTGCATGAGAAAATCCTGGCGGGCGAGGTCAGCGCCGAAACCCAAACAGCAGTTCCACACAATTTACCAACACCGACCACCCCATTCGTGGATCGGCCCGGCGAATTGGGCCAGATCATTGAACAACTTGACCGCCCTGAGTGCCGCCTGCTGACCCTTGTCGGTCCCGGCGGCATCGGCAAAACCCGTCTGGCGCTGGAAGCTGCCAGCCAACTGCTGCCCGAATACAATCAGGGTGTCTATTTTGTCCCATTCGCCCCTGTGACGGATCCGTTTTTTATTGCGCGTACCATCGCCAATATACTCAATATCACCTTCAAAGGGGATGCCCCTTTGGAAGACGAACTCACCCGATACCTGCGCAATCAGGAAATGCTGCTGGTGCTGGACAATTTTGATCATCTGGTTACGGGAGCCGATGTTCTCAGCCACATTCTGGCTGGAGCGCCATCGGTGAAAATGATGGTCACATCGCGCGAGCGCCTCAATTTACAGGAGGAGTGGCTGTACCATGTCGAAGCGTTGGAAGTGCCTGATAATGCCAGCGACCCGAACAGTCTGAAATTCCCCTCTATCCAGTTATTTATGCAGGCAGTTCATCGGGTTCAGCCGGACTTTTCGATTCAGGGCAATCTGGATGCAGTCGTGCGTATCTGCCAGTTGGTTGAAGGAATGCCGCTGGGTATCGAACTGGCCTCATCCTGGGTACGGATGATGACCACCAGCCTGATCATTCAGGAAATCGAAAGCAGCCTCGACTTCCTCACGACTTCACTGCGGAACATTCCAGAACGGCATCGCAGCCTGCGCGCGGTCTTTGACTCCTCATGGAATATGCTGGATGAAGAGGAGCAGCGTGTGCTGCGGCAGCTATCGGTGTTTCGCGGGGGCTTCCAGCCGGATGCCGCTCGCACTGTGTCCAATGCCTCACTGCTTACGCTTTCCGCGCTGGTGGATAAGTCCCTGCTGAGTCAGGAGCAGGGTCGCTACCAGATACATGAGCTGCTCCGGCAGTACGCGCTGGGCAAATTACAGGCATCCGACGATGAGTTAGCTGCAACACAGACCCGCCATAGCAAACATTACGCCGCGTTCCTCGAAAGTCGTGAAAGCCGCCTGACCAACAACCGTACGGATAGTACCTACGGCGAGGTTCTGCTGGAAGTGGATAACGTCGCTTCCGGGTGGCAGTTTGCTCTTGAAAGCGGTGACAGGGAAACGATGGGGCGTTTTCTGCGCCCGCTATACCGCCTGCTCGACATTCAAAGCCGCTATATCGATGGGGAACAGCTTTTTCGCTCGGCTTCGGCGGCATTAGGGGCCAGTCTTGCCGGAGAAAATGATGTGGTTCAGGCGCGTGCGTTATTGTTACGGGCCGCCTGCCTGCAAAGTATGGCGCAGTATGACGAGGCCGAACCGATTGTCCGGGCCGTACTCCCGGTGTTCCGCAAGGAGGGTGCGCTCTGGGAATCGCGCATCGCGCTGGCGTGTATGGGGGGCATTGTCTATGCGCGGGGGGATTACCGTGCCGCGCAGGAAATGTTCGAAGAAGTCTATGAACTTGTTTTCCAGACAGGGGGTGACCCTGTCATTATCCTGCTGCGTCTCAGTGACATTGCCACCGTCCTGGGTGAATACACAAAAGCCCGCCGGATCATGGAAGAAGCCCTGTCCTTTCTGGAAGACAGCGGCGGCCAGCAGAGTCGAATGCGTTTTCTGCTGACACTGGGAGACATTAACTGCAAACTGGGCCTGTTCGATGAGGCCAGGGCCAATTTCCAGGAAGCACTCGAAATCAGCGAAGTCCTGAAGGCGACCAATAGCGGCGGTGTCGCGCGAGTCAGTCTGGCACGGGTGGCCTATGGCGTGGGCAGCCATGCGGAAGCCAGAGAATACTGCCGCCAGAGCATCAGGATGTTTGAAAGCATTCGCAATCAATGGGGGAAAGCATTCGCGCTTATTCATCTGGGCAAAACTGCCCATGCGCTGGAACATTATGCAGAAGCCAGACACCATTATCGCACTGGCCTGCAACTGGCTGATCAGGTGGGCAGTCCCTGGCTGACAACCGCCCTGCTGCGACAACTGAGTCGAGCGACGATCCAGTTGGGGGATTCACAGGAAGCCCAGCATCATGCCATCACAGCCCTGAAAACCGCCATCGAAATTTATGCGCTGCCACTCACAATGGATGCGCTTGTTGGCATCGCCGAACTTCAGGCCGCCGGCGGCGATGCTCAGATAGCAGCGGAACTGGCCGCTTTTGTGCTGGGCCAGCCCTACACAGAATATGAGACTTTGAACGACGCCCGGAAAATTCTTGCGCAGTTGGAACCTCTTCTGACAGCGGATCGGCTGGAAGAAACAAAACAAACGGCGATTGCCTGGCAGTTGGAAGATGTGGCCGGAAGAATCTTCAGAACTCTGCAAGAATAACCTGCCGGAGTCAGAAGGATCATCTCATTCAGGTCAGGGATAGGCCACCTGCAACTGAATTTGTGACATTCAATCCCTTTCATCGGTATACGCTGAAAGCATCAATGTGCTTCAACGGAGGCTTAAACCGATGAACAGACATTTCTCTGTTATTATTCTTCTCTTTCTCACAGGTCTGCTGCTCGGCATCCACACCGCCTTTGCGCAGGACGGAACCATCGAGATCACCGGCATTGTGGAGAATGTGGGTGATGGCACGATTGTGGTGAACGGGCTGCCTGTGGACCTCAGCAGTGTGGATCCCGCAGTCACGGCACAGCTTACAGCCAATGCCGAGATTCGTATCGTCGGCAGCCTTCAGAATGGCGTGGTGGTCGCTGTCACCATTGAAATCATCCGCCTCCCCGAACCAACGCCAATTGACGGGGTTCTGTTAAACGGTTTTGTGGTCAGCTACCGGGGCCGTGTTTATGATCCCGCCGCCAATCAGACCACTTTCACCTACAGCGTCAATGGAACCAACACCCCGCCCGATCTCAGCCATTTTGATGTCGGAATCCCGTTGTGCAGCCCGACCCTGATTACCACCGGATACACCCCCGCTGACGCCGTGAGTTTTGGCACGGATCCCACCACAGGTGTCAATGGCATCAAGTGGGACTCGCCGTTAAGCGCCTCTGCAACCCGCACTTACAGTGTGAGCTTTCAAGGGAATATCCCTGAAGGTTCTGTAACTGTTGCAGTCAAGGGTGGAGACGGTTTTCAGGCTGGCACGCTGCCCGGCCCAGGCTGCCCGAACGCCAGTGTGGACATCGAAAAATTCGTATCTGGTGACGGGGGTGTCACCTGGCAGGACGCCGATGATGAACCCGGCCTTGAGGTCAATGTCGATACCCCGGTTTCCTTCCGTTTTGTCGTTACCAACACCGGTCAGAGTGCGTTGAACAATCTTGTTCTGACCGATAACACCTACGATTTGAGCACCCGCTCCGTGCCGGCTAACCTGCCACCCCAGGCATTTTTCGAATGCACCGCTGGCCCCTTCCCGGCCCAGCCAGGCCAGCACACTAATCTTGCTACCGTCGTCGCGGTTGCAATGCAAAGTGATGGGGGTTTTGAGGTACGTGACACCGACCCTGCGAATTATTTCGCCGGAGATCGTCCGTCGATCAATATCCAGAAATTTATCACGGTTGAAGGTTCATCCTCAGACGATGACGACGATGGCGGATCAGAACTGAGAGTCGAACCGGGCAGCAATGTCACCTTCCGGTTTGTGGTTACGAACGATGGCAACGTCCCGGTTACAGACATCACCCTGAACGACAGCGCTTTTGAACTTACCAGTTGCGTGATCCCGACAGTGCTTGATCCTGGGGCATCTTTTGAGTGTGTGGTTGGTCCGCTGCGTGCCGAAGATGATGAACACACCAATACGGTGACGGTCACAGCACATTACAACGAGTTCACAGTCATTGACTCAGATACGGCTAGTTACTCTATTGACACGCCTGACGATGACGACGATGACACAGGTGAACTTCCTGTGACCATCGTGATTGAAGGTCCTGTCCAGCAGATCAATGTGAACATCATCACCATCTACGACATCGACATCGAAATTAACGTGGACGATCCGATCCTGACCGTGATTCAACTGGGTGATGAAATCCGCGTTGAAGGCGATATGGTCGACAACGGCACGACGATCATTATCGTTGCCATCAACATTGTCATCATTGATGTGGACATTGTCATCAGCGATGATGGCGGTGTGGTATGGCGCGATTCTGGTGACGACTGTGGCAATCCCCCGCCCCCCTGGGCACCTGCGCACGGTTGGCGGCGGCGCTGCGAAGGCGGTGGAGGTAGCAATACTGTTATCATCATTGATGACGATGACGATGATAGAGGTCGGGGCAAGCAGAAGAAAGACAAGGATGATGATGATTAACCGGTCAACCCCGTTCCAGTCAGGAGCACTCTGAAGTCCTTTGTTTTTCTCTGGTCGTCTGGCAGCAGCTGGACGACCAGATTTTTTTGGTACAGTCAGCGGTATGTTGTCGGTTATAATGATCTCTGCACATCTTACCGGAGGCCAGTCGTGACATTGCACTATTTACGGCGGTGTAACCTATGAGATTAGACAAGATGGTTAGCTGCCTGTGTTATCAGTTGCACTCCAATTTCCATTTCAAACCCCGTGCTTTTCTGATCGACCTCAAGGGCATTGCCGGATGTCGTCGACAAACGTAAGGCAGCTTATTAAGCGCGCTCAACGTGGTGAGCAAGCGGCGATTTCCGCCCTTTACGAACTGCACGCCGATGCCATTTACCGTTATATCCTTTATCGTGTGCCCACCAGCATTGACGCCGAAGATTTGACCGCTGAAGTCTTTCTCAGAATGATTGAAGGATTACCCAACTATAAAATTACGGGCGCGCCCTTTGAATCCTGGCTCTATCGGATCGCCGCCGCGCGCATCGCGGATTTTTACCGCCACAGGCAGCGCCACCCACAATCGGACTTATCCGAAACGCTAAGCGATAACCTCTCACTGCCTGAAGATGAAATTCAGCAGAATCAGGAAATTGACACCTTGCGGCAGGCGCTCCGGCAGTTTAGTGAGGATGAACAAAGCCTTCTGATCCTGCGATTTGTAGAGCGAAAGAGCCATAAAGAAGTAGCGGAAATTCTGGGTAAGACCCCTAACGCCGTAAAAGCTGCCCAGCATCGCGCCCTGGTTCAACTGGCGGCGCTGCTTGGATCAGAAGACAAAGTCCGCCATTATCTGCGAGGTGATGATGACTGAGTTCAAACACACCCCCGACTCACTCGCAGATGAACTCGACCAGATTATCCCGCCGGGTTCTCATCTGCCAGCAGAGTCTGTCGATGAACCCTTAATTGAATCCGCAGCGCGGCTGGCAAACGCGCCCAGACCGGCCCTCTCGGCCAGTGCGCGCGCGCGCATTCACGCCAGTCTCTTGCAGCAGGCTCCGGTTCAAAAACCGCTCCTGAGACCTGATTTTAGCGGCCTGCTGCGCTGGGGCCTGGTCGCCAGTGTGGTCGTCATTGTGCTGTTCGTGCCTGCCGTTCAGGTGACTCTGGCGAGCGTGCCCGGTGAAATTTTTTATCCGCTCAAACAAACCCTTGAGCAGCTAGAATTCAACTTTGCTACGAATCCTGAGTCTCAGGTAGTGGTCAACCTGACCCATGCAGAACGGCGCACCCATGAGGCTGAAACACTCCTGGCGCGGGGACAGTTCAATCCTGATCACGTAGCAACTGCTTACCGCAATCTGGCGGATGCAGCGACACTCGTTCGCAGTGACGCGGATTTCAACCCGGAGATTCGTCTGCGCGCAGAACTGCAAACGGTAGCACTTACGGCTGTGATTAATCAACTTCTGGTGACTGCCAGTGAGACCGACCCCAGCCTTTACATTCCGGTTGCCACCCGAATCGCCGTCACCCGTGACAGTGGTTCCTTGCTTCTGCCGGCTCCGGTATCCATCACGGCCACACCAACCGAAACCGTAACGCCTGCACCCACCCTGACACCCACAGACATATCGACAGTCACGCCGTCGCTAACCGCAGCGCACACTCCGACGACAACATCCACTGAAACTGAGACACCCCTATCCACTTCAACACCCACAGTGCCCCCAACAGTGGAGACCAATCTGGTGATCGAAGGACCTGTGGAAGCGATCAGTGGTAACATCGTGACCATCTACGGAATCGAAATCACCTTCGACCCCGGTGATCCACTCCTGCTGGTTCTCCAGATCGGTGACAAGATTCGGGTAAGTGGCAATGCGACAGAACCCGCAGCAGGCACAGTCATTATCAGCAGTATTGAAGCTAGCCCTGCGGATGACTCGCTTGCGGTCAGTGAGGATGGGCAAAGCGCGTGGCGCGACACTGGAAACTGCGATAACCCACCGCCGCCCTGGGCCACCGCCAATGGCTGGCGGGCGCGCTGTGAAGGCCAATCCGGCAGCTCGGCCTCGCCCGGCCAGGGTAATCAGGGCAACAATGGCAATAACGGCAGCAGAGGGCGCGGGAATAATAATGGCAATAGCAGCGACGACGATGATGATTAATAGCTGAAAGCTGTTCGCCTGGAAGTCAGGACACAGGCGGCTGTAATCTGGCCGCCTGTCCCCTGTGATAATTACCCCTTGACCGCACCGGCAGACAGTCCCTGAACCACGAAGCGCTGCGCCAGATAATACAGCACCATGACAGGGACAGCCGCAGAGACCGAACCCGCCATAATGAGACCGTAGCGGAACACGTCACCGGTAATCAGGTAACTGATGGCAACTGGAACGGTCTGCAAATCTGGTGACGTGATAAAAATGAGGCCATACAGGAGTTCGTTCCAGGCCGAGGTGAAGGTAAACACACTGACTGCGATCAAACCAGGAACCGCCAGCGGCAGCAGAATTTTGTAAAACGCCTGCAACCGTGTCGCCCCATCCACCATCGCCTGTTCTTCCAGGTCAATCGGAATACCCTTGAAGTAACCCATCATCAGCCAGGTACTCAGCGGCGCAGCAAATGTCAGATACACAAAGATCAGACCGTGATGGCTGTTACCGAGTTGAAGCTGCGCGATTATCACCGACAGCGGAATAAACAGAAGCGCGCTGGGGGTCAGGTAGGTAAACAGAATCAGGCGTCCAATCCAGTCGCGCAAACGATATTTCAGACGCACGAGGCTGTAAGATGCCAGGCAGCTAAACAGCACCGACACAAAGGTGGAAAGCGCGGCAACCACCAGACTATTGCGAATATTGATGAAGAATTCTTCTTCAGTGAACAGATCCACATAGTTCTGAACAGTCGCGTTAATGGGCAGCAGAGATGGTGTGCGATAGATATCCTTGGGCAGCTTGAGCGAAACAATAATCATGTAATAAATCGGGAACAAAATGACCAGCGCCAGAATCACCAGCAGCGTATAGTTGACTATTTTTTGCAACAGGGATACACGGTAAAACATGGTTTAATCTTCCCGCTGAAGAAGCATCGCAACGACAAACGCCAGCGCGCTAAAAACGGGCAGCATCGCCACCCCAACCGCCGCGCCCTCGCCAATGCGCAGACTTTGCAGACTGAAATACGACAGCATCGGGAAAGTCATCGTCGCGTTCGACGGCCCCCCCTGCGTCATGAGAAAAATCGCTTCAAAACTGTTGGTCGTCCAGATAGTCGACACCAGCACCACCACCAGCACGACATGGCGGATGCCCGGCAGGGATACATGCTGGAAGCGTCGCCAGGCGTTCGCGCCATCCAGCGCGGCAGCTTCGTACAACTCTTTGGGGACATTCTGCAAAGCCGCCAGAAACGAAATGACCCAGAACGGAAAGCCGCGCCAGACCAGCGCGACGATCACACTCGGCATCGCCAGTTCGCGTGTGCTGAGAAAATCGACGTGCGTATTGACCAGTCCCAGATTGATCAGCACAAAGTTAAATGCGCCGCCTTGAGGGGCATACAACAGCTTCCAGGTAATGAAAGCTACAAAAGCCGGCATCGCCCAGGGGAGCAAAATCAGCCCGCGCCAGAACTGGCGAAAGCGCACTTCCTGATTGAGCAGCACCGCAATACCCAGCCCCAGCAGCAGCTTGATGGACTGCACACCCACTACCATCACCGCCGTGTTACGCACCGTTTCGAGAAATCGTGGCTGGTTGAACCAGTACACATAATTTTGCAGGCCGATGAAGTCGCCACCACCACCCACAGTCCGGTTCGTAAAGCTGATCCAGATCGCAAACAGAAATGGATAAACCACCAGAACCACGATACAAAACACCAGTGGCGAAACCATCAGATACCCCATGATGCTCTCTGCCTGTCGCTTGTTGAAACGCGACTTTCGCATCATCTCCGGGTGTGCCAGGGCTTTTTGAGACATAGGCCAGACAACCTCTACTCATTTGCAAACAGAGAAAATGGGGTGATGGGACCGCCCGCATCACCCCGAACATGGTCAACCTGCATCGTCTCACTGTTGGCGATGCAGCCCCTGTAACAAACTTACTCGGCAGGATACTTGTCGTAAATCGTCTGGCAGGCTTCCTGGGTCTCAGCGACGGATTCGTCAATGCTGAGGCCATCCACCACGATCCGCTGGATCATGCGCGGGGTCAGGAAGTTTGTCTGATATTCCGCAAAAGCGGCGTTGGCAACGTCCGGGAACGCGCCAGCCGTACCGTTCAGCGCCGCATCCAGCAGCCCCACATGCACCGGGCTTTCAGTGAACACCGGGAATTCGATCTGACTCTGCATAGCGGGGCCATAAATCGCCGCTGCCATGTATTCGGCCATGAATTCATCTTCAGCCAGGAAGGCAATCAGATCAGCCGCCAGTTCCTGTTCTTCAGCACTGGTCGTCGCAGGGATCGCGCGCACCACCGTGCTTACAGGAACCACACGCGAAACCGGACCGCCCGGAAGACCGGAGTAGCGTGTACCTTCAGCCAGTTCAGGGTCATTCTCCGTGATGTTGAGGTACACACTGCCGGGGTTGGCGATAAACAGCGCGTTGCCAGATTGATAAGCCGTGTTGTCACCTGCGCCATCCCAGGTTGTCGCGCCCGGCGGGAACAAACCGTCACTGTAAGCAGTGGTGATCCATTCCAGGAATGCGCGCGTCTCTTCACTATCGATTGTGCAGGTCGTACCAGTATCATCTGCCACGCGCCCGCCCCAGGATTGCAGCATGACGGTAGTCAGATTGCCATCGCCAACATTCGAAAGTGAAAAACCCATCCCATAATGTTCCGGCGGGTTCTGCGCGGCGCGAGCCTGGTCAGCCAGTTCTTCCCATGTGGCCGGCGCATCTTCAAACCCGGCTGCCGAGAGGACATCATAACGGCGATGGATGATATTCATACCGGAAGCCGCATACGGGATGCCGTAGACTTCCCCGCCAAACTGGTCGGATGTCGCCAGCGCGTTGATGGAATCCAGCCAGCCGCCGTGCGCCTCGCCGATTTCATTATACAGGTCAGTCACAGGCACAAGCTGCTCACTCTGGCTGAGAAGCAGCGAAAAATCCCAGCCCAGGTCCAGGGCGTCGGGCAGGTTGCCGGCTTCAATCGCCGCCGAGACACGCTGTACGGTTTCGTTCTGATTAATCATGACGACTTCAACGGGTATACCGCGCAGTTCGCCCCACTCCTCGATGCGTTCGGCAAACATCGTGTTGGCTTCGTCAGAGAAAATCAACCCGCCCCAGTAAGTAAACGTGTCCGCCTGTGCGAATACGGCCAGATTCGGCAGCAGTACCAGCAGGGCTGCACTCATGATGAGCATTCGAAATGAAACTTTACCTAAGAGTTTTTTTGCTGACATGGCGTTCTATCCTGTTCTCCAGTATGAAGGCATGGTGCAAACGAGAAATTATATTGTATGGAATATAATCCGCAGAAATTATCCTCCTCCTTCTGATACCTTGCTCCACAATATCCCAATGCAAAGTATCTGTCAAAACACTACAGGGGCAGTAAGCAGACTATATCCAAAATCGTGCCCCATGCCCAGGTGCAGTATGGGATAAATTGGGATAAACACAGACCCTGTGGGATAAATCAGGCATTCAGCCTGGCGGCCAGATCAAGAAAATCATCCGCGCTAATATCCGCGCCAGAACTTGAGGGTGAATCCGGCCTGCCGTTCGGCCCGTACTCATCAGGTCTGTACACAAAAGCAGTCCGCAAACCTGCCGCGCGGGCAGCCCGCAAATCGCCTTCATGGGCGGCCACCATCATCACCTGTCCGGGTTCGAGATCAAGCAGGTCGGCGGCGGTAAGATAGACCTTCGAGTCAGGCTTATAGGCTCTCGCCAGTTCAGCCGAAAGAATACAATCCCAGGGCAGACCGGCGTGTTTCGCCATGTGAGTAAGCAGCGCGACGTGTCCGTTCGAAAGGGTCGCCACAATATAACGTTCACGCAAACGGGTTAACCCTTCGAGTACATCCGGCCAGGGTTGCAGACGATGCCACACCCGATTCAGATGCTCAATTTCAGGTTCATTCAGGCCACGAATGCCGTACTGGTCAAGCAGTTCATCAAGCCGTTCGCGATGCAGCACATCCAGCTTGGTCCAGGGTCTGTCTCCTCGCCGCACTCGCTCCATCGCCGGTTGATAACCTGCGCGCCAGTCATCCGCAAACTGGCCCCAATCAATATCGAGGCCATGCGTGAGGCTAAAACCCTGGCCTTCACGAATAATGCTCCCGCGCCAATCGACCACCGTACCAAACACATCGAACACCAGCGCCTGAACGTGCATGGTATCGCCTGCCTTACCTTCGCTGACCGTTCACATTCGAGAGGTGTAGAAAGAGTTTATCGAGATCAAAGCCGTCGAGGTCATACACGCTGAAGTGCGCGTCCACAGTCAGTTTGCCATCCCCTACGCCCACCACGGTCATCCCTGCCGTCCGGGCTGCCTCAATCCCCGCTGCTGAATCCTCAAAGACAACCGCATTCATCGGGCGTACACCCAGAGCGCCAGCCACCCACACAAAAATATCGGGGGCGGGCTTCGAACGGCACACCGTACTGCCGTCCGCGACCACATCCATCAGTTGAATGATCTGTGTCTTTTCCAGGACAGGGCGCGCGCTCAGGCTGGAAGAAGCGACACCGAGCTTCAGGCCGCGCTGACGTGCCGCCTGAATGAGCGCCATTACACCAGGGAGCAAATGATCGGAGGTCATACCCGCGATGCCCGCCAGATAATGCTCGTCCTTCAGTTTCATCAGATGCTCGATTTCCGTTTCAGAAATCGCCCGATCACCCAGCAGATCGAGCAGGCAGTCCCGTCGCCGCCGTCCACGCATTCGGTCCATATCGCCCCGTTCGAACGGCACACCAATCAGGCCGGCAATGTGACGCCACGCGAGATACTGATACTCAATCGTATCGGCCAGCACGCCATCGAGATCGAAGATGATTGCTTCAGGCACACTCATAGATTCACCCTATCTGTGACTGTGGTCTTAATCGAACCAGATGGGGTTAGACCAGGCCGCCTTGCCCACACGATCACGTACTACCACCCGTGCATACGGGCTGCGAAAACGACTCAGATTGAATTCAGCCCCCCGAATGCCCGGTCCATGTGCGCTGCTGGCGATAGGGCCGGCCCCTGTAAGGAAAATGCGCTCGGCTGGCGAGCAGCGAATGGTAATTTTCTCACCCGGAACCACATCAATATCATAAATCTGTGGCCCGGTGCTGGAGTAATAATCACCGGCCTTGAGCGCTGATAGCAGGGATTCCGGAGTCAGGTTTTCACTTTTCACCCACACCCACCCCAGCATAAAATCGCTGCGATCCGGGTTAAAGTGGGCATCATCCGTCGCACAAGCCGTATAGCGCTGCCCGCGCGCAAGCAGCACATCCGTGATATGCCAGCTATCAGCCCGGTCATTATGGTCGACAGATGTGCCGTTAAAAACCTCAATAGCGTCAATCGGCCCTAATGAGAGAATATCCCCCTCGGTGAGGCTGTACCACTGCGGGTGAGCCGCCGCGACGTAAGCGCCAGCTTCAAGCGCGCGAGCCGCAATCTGAGGTCCGGTTTCATCGGGAGTCGGAGGCGCGAAATCCAATGGAAGACCCACCGCAAGAATATGCCATAGCTGGTCCAACTCGGTTCGCCCCGCGTGCAGTTCTGCCCCAAGCAGGGTCGTAAAGGACCCGGAACGCATGGCCCTTGTATCCGCGACAGGATAATTGAACTGCTGCATAAAGTGATCCGTCAGCGCGATAAAATCATAGCCGGCATCCTGATAGGCGCGGCAGACTTCTTCCGGTGATAATTTACCATCCGAAAGCGTGGAATGGGTATGCAGGTTTCCCCGGTAGAAGTCGCCCGGTTTATTGAACGGTGCAATGTGCATCAGCCTGTACTTTCTGCAAGTTAATCATGAGGTGCAATAGTGACACGCCAAGTGTAAAGATATTCCAGCCATTCGTAAAGTTCCGCAGTGCCATTCCTGACAGGTCGCTACTTGATACCACTTTGCGCGAAACTCTCAATGAACTGGCGCTGAAAGAGCATGAACAAAATCGTGAGCGGCGCGATCACCAGAATAGTCCCTGCCATTTGCTGGTGATACAAAGCCCCCACCTCCGCCGACTGTACCAGTTTGTTCAAGCCGACTGTCAGCGGGCGAACGGCCTCGCTCTGGGTGATGATGAGCGGCCACAGAAATTCATTCCAGTGAGAACTCACCGAAACGATCCCAAACGCGACATAGGCCGGTACAGAAAGTGGAATATAGACATGGCGCAAAAGCTGCCACAGATTAGCCCCGTCTATGCGCGCGGCCTCTTCCAGTTCGTAAGGCACAGCCCGGAAGGTCTGGCGCAGCAGCAGCAAACCAAAAGCCGACCCCCAATACAGAATCATCATACCGGCGTGGGTATCATACAACCCCAGGTCACGGACCGTTCTGAAATTCTGAGCGATCAAAACGCTGGCCGGAATCATGATTTGCAGCAGGATCGCAATCAGGAAAAAATCACGCCCAACGAAGCGCATTCGCGCGAAGGCATAACCCGCAGGGGTAATGGTGAGCAGTTGAATCGCCAGTGTGCCCACTACAAAGATGACAGTATTGATGTAATGGGTCGGCCAGGGAGAGATATTCCAGGCAGACAGGTAATTATCCAGCGTCAGCGCGCCGCCGTACACAATGTTCCCCTGAGTCAGCGGCACATTGGCAGGCCGTACACTCATGAGCAGACTGAACACCAGCGGAATCAACCATACCGCAGCCAGTACCAGCGTCAGCAAATCCAGAAAACGCCCACTGCGTTTACGCCCGTTCATCCTCATGCCCCCGCTCGGATAACACCAGATTACCAACGGTAAAAATCAGCAGAATGCTGACCAGCACGACGGTCATGGCGTTCACGTAACCCCAGTTCAGCCGTTCGGGGATTTTCTGGAAGATATAGTACAGGATCAGATTGCTGCTTACACCCGGCCCGCCCTGCCCCAGCGCAGGCAGGTGTTCCACTGTCTGAAAGCCCATTGTCACAGAGACAATGATGACAAAGACGGTAGTCCGGCGCAGCAAAGGTAAGGTGATCGAACGAAGCTGCTGCCAGCCGTTCGCACCGTCCAGTTCTGCCGCCTCGTACACATCGCGCGGGATACCCTGTAAACCTGCCAGATAAAAAATAAAATAAAAACTGGCCTGTTTCCAGATATTCACCAGCGTTATGGAAAACAACACCACATTCGGGTCGCCTAACCAGTTCGGATTAGCGATGCCAAGTGACGACAGAACCACTGCCGCCAGCCCGATGGTATCCGCAAAGATAAAGGCCCACAGACTCGCCGCGCCGATCATTGGCAGGAGCGCGGGGTAAAACACACTGAAACGCAGCAGCCCCAAACCACGAATTTTGCGATTGAGCAGCAGCGCAAAAAACAGTGACAGCGGCACGCAGACCAGCACCGTCGCAGAAACAAAGATCAGTGTGTTACTCAGCA
>CAZKIB010000001.1:69788-74684 GCA_964552425.1 uncultured Anaerolineaceae bacterium
GGGTAGAAGCGCCGCCAATAAAATGAGCGGGATCAAAAAGGTCGACAAAGTTGGCAAGCCCCACATAGGCTGCCGGGTCTGCGGCTCGCCGGGCCGGTTTGTGCAGGCTGGCGATGACTGCCTGAGCCGCCGGATACAGCGTAAACACCATAACAAACACAAGGGTCGGCAAAATCAACAGGTACGGCGTCACTCTGCGTAATGATTGACCCGTCAGATCAGCCGCATCGCGCCGCCGGGGTAAGGCAGTTGTAGGTGCTGTTGGCGAACTCATAATTCAGGCGGCCAGCTTGCCGAAGCGGGTCGTGCGGGTCTGAGATCGCGGCTTTTCGTTGAGCCAATTCAGCACACGGGTGACGTTCATTGCCGCTGCCGTCAGCACGAATTGCAGATGCGTTTTGTCCAATCCCCGGTAGCGACTGCGCCGCATTCCCAAAGCGAACACGCATTGGGATACTGTGCCTTCGACCCCTGCCCGCTTGCCATAGCGTCTGCGCCATGCGGGGGTGTGCTGCTCCTGCTTGCGCCGCTGTACCAGCTTGAACAGCCCTTCTTCGTGAAACGACAGTGTGCGTCGGGGATGTTTGGTACACAGGTCATGAACCGGACAGGGTTCACATTCCACGCGCTTGAACTTGACGCGGGTTAGCTCGTGGTTGCGGCGGTGGTCGCGCATCGTCCAGGGATTGCTGGTGTGGCCCTGTGGACAGGTGACAGTGCGGTTCTCCCAATCAATCACGAAAGCGTCAATCTCGTAGCCTGTCGCCTGCTGCCAGCTGTGTTTTTCCACCACCGGGCCGACCAGCATCACGCCGTAGTCGCGCTGGCTGTCGTACAGTAGCGGTGCGGAGGTGTAACCCATGTCCACCAGATGCTCATCAGGCAATAGATCACGGGCTTGCAGATCGTCGTGGATCGGATCAACGGCTTGGTCATCCGGTTCAGTGGCATTGACAGTGTGGACGTTGGTAATCAGATAGGGCTTATCTTCGTCGCAGGTTTCGGTGAGGTGGACTTTGTAGCCCATCCAGTCACGACCGCGTTTGTGACTGTAGCGGGCCTCCACATCAAAAGGGGACTGGATGATCCGGGCGGCAGGTGGCATCTCCTCTCGTGACCGCTGGCGCAGTTGGTCGTCCATCAGCACATACTGCTGAAGCCATATCTGGCGCATAATCTCGACGGCTTCCAGTTGACGCACCACCGCTGGTGTATCGGCTCCCAGATAGATGTGTTCCAGCAGCGCAATGCCATCCCAGCCAATCTCGACGGTCAGTGCCTCACGCTCAGCTTTCTTCTGCGGCAGCCGAAATTCGCTCACCGGCTGTCCATAGCGCACATACCATTCTGGTGCGACCCAAGCTCGCAGCCAGTCGGGAGCAATATCGGCAATGGCATCCAGCACCATCTGCAAAGTACGCCCTGCCAATTCAATGCGGTTGAGGTCGCGCACACTCGCCAGCACATAGGTGGAGTCGGTGCGCTGCTTGCCACCGCTGTTGAGCAAACCCATTTCTACAAACTGTTCCAGCATGGTGTTGAGCAGGCGCTCGCCGGCTTCATGTTCCAGTAACCGTTGGCGGAACTCGCTGAGTACCGAGAAGTCGAAGCCTTCGTCAGTCAGTTCGAGGCTGAGAGCGTATTTCCAGTCAATGCGCGAGCGCACCGCATCGGCGGCCTGACGATCTGAGAGATTTTCGGCGAACTGCATGACACTGACCAGTGCCAGCCGCCAGGGAGCGTAAGCCGGTTGACCATCGGCGGGATACAGATCAGCGAACTGGTCGTCAGTGAAGAACGTACCCAGCGCATCGCGCATCTGCATGTAGACATTACCTTTGCGGAAGGCAGCACGGGCGACTTGGGCGGTCAGGCTGGGAATAGGTGGAATGGAGCGGATTTGCAGGGACATGCAGCACTCACTTTCTCTGAGAGGGTGTTTCTGTACTCGATTCTACCCATAAAAGCAGCTGCCGCCCCAAGGCCAAATCGCCTCTGACCATGCGAACGCGCGCGAAGATCAAAGGCGATTCTGTGTTGCTCTAGGCAGAATGGGTCATGTATGCGTTAGAAGAAAATAGGCATCACGAATCAACTATTCCGCATTAACGCGCTGTACCAGATACAAACCGTTCACAGAACATGGGGCATGGCCTATATCGCGGCCATCCGCCCAATTGGCAAACTCTCTGGCCTGCTTTAGGTCGGTGAATAAGTGGGACTCATTCAAATATGGCGCCCATCTTTGCCTCAATATCTGGATTTCACTTTTTTCATAGGCGGAACCAGTCAAGGCACTCCTAAAATCCGAGTTTGACACATCATAGCCCAATAACCTCCATTCTTGGCTGACTGCATTTGGTTTGAAGACGCCTTTGGATACGAGTTCCTCTTTATCGGATTTGCTCATAAACTCAGTGATTGCAATTTCCCAATATTGCGCCCTGCGAGTCTGCAAATGGTCTTTCAGATACCTCTGCATTTCACCTAAATTCCGCCACAGATTATCTAAAGATCGGTACTCCACCGGAATCTTCAAATCTGTTTCGTACAAACTATCCTGGCTTGTCCCTCCCACGAACGTAATCGCAGGAAGAAAAATCGACGGCCAGACTAATACGTCTATTGAGAGAGGTTTTGCTAACTCCTCCTTCAACAGAAATCTCTCTCTTCGATCTTGAGGCCAGCCTAGGATATAAGCTGTCTCCATATCACGAGCATCAAATCCGATTACAGTTTCTTCATACATTGTGTGTCTCCTAGCCAAAATTGACCCTGACACCACCTGGACAGAGAGGACGTAGTGCAATCATATCAGTCCATCTTTTTAAGCAGTGAACGACTTCATTGCGAATAGGATAGCACATACATTTCCCGTTCTCTTCCAATGGCCCATACCAAGATAGTGTTTCGATGTGGAGTTGAGCAACATGAGGGTCGGTAGGATGATTTGACGGATTACATCCATGCCCCACTCGGCTTCTGCCCTGTGGCGGAAATATATCTTGCCTACAAGTGATAGTGGTAGGATCACATGCATTGCATTTCCCATTCCGATCACGACCAACATCTTTAGGGCCACGTTGCCTTGACCTACCTCTAGCGAACTGGAGGATGTCTCCAATGCGGTCAATTTCAGCAGCGCAAAGACTATCGTTGAGCAACATACAAGTATTCCACAACTGCTCAGTTGGCAAATCGCCGAAGTCTGGCGGAACACTAATTATTGGCGCGACTGGCGTAAGAGTTATCTGACCGCTTGCACATCCTGGCGCGTTTGGATAAAGCGAACACCAGTCTATGGGAGAGTCATTTGGGATTGCACACTCAATTCCAGGAAGGCAGGCTTGCATCCCATTAGGGTCTACAAGGTTGACCGGATTGCCGTTGGCATAGCTGTAGCGGTTGTGGAAAATGAGTTCGCCAACAGCACCGTTGTATCCATGTCCGCGCCTTGAATCACAGGAAGGGGGCATTTCCATGCACCCCTTCGGCTCATGTTTGACCTGGGTGACAGTTTACGATGCCGGGCAGAAATCGGCCAGCAGCGAGTCAATCTGCGCTTGAGCATTCGCCAGTTCCGCGTCAATATCTGCCACCTGTCCGGTGATAATATTGCTCAGCGTGGTGTTGATAATGCCCTGAATGTCAATGGAACGATAGGCCACAAACTCGCGATCCGCATAGGCAATCTGGTCACGAGCAACCAGATACTGCGGATTTTCCTGAGCAAAGGAACTAAGCGGTTCGGTCTCCCAGGCAGCACCGCGCGCAGCGACATAACCTGTGCGCACGCCCCAATCCGCCTGAATTTCCGGTGATGCCAGGAATTTGGCCCACAGCCAGGCCGCTTCCTGTTCTTCAGGCGTGCTGTTGCTGAAAAGATAAATACTGCCGCCGCCGGTGGGCACGCCATAACCCAGTTCATCATCATCCGCTGGCCCAAATGGCACAAAACCGACGCCGACTTCAAACGGCGCTTCATTCAGAATGCGAGTCAGGCTGCCGGTGGTATGCACAATCATGGCCGCGTTGCCGCTGGCGAAGAGTGTGGGTGCATCACCCCATGAAAGCGCACCTTCAGGCATCACCCCATGTTCGCTGCTCAAATCCAGCCACAGATCCAACCCTACTTTGACCGCATCTGTGTCGAAGTACACGTTGCAGGGGTTCTCATCCACCAGATTCTGACCATTGGCGATTGCCGCAGCCGTAAACAACCAGATCGGGAAACCTTCGCTCGGAACCCACAGCCCCCAGCGGTCCTCAGTGGTCAGCGCCTGCGCGTAGGCAATCAGTTCCTGCGCGTTACGTGGCGCAGCTTCCGGGTCCAGCCCGGCCTCGGCGAACAGTTCCTTATTATAGAACAGCACCGGCGTGCTGCGCTGGAACGGCAGTGTCCAGATCTGCCCGGTTTCATCCGTATTGTTCAGCATGAACGCCGGGAAAAAGTCTGCCGAATCAGCCCCGCCCGTTTCATCAGCATCCAGAAACTGCTGCGCCGGCAGGATATAACCTTCGTCAATGAAGCTGAACAGATCCGTTGCCAGCATCACCGCGACATCTGGCCCGGCCCCGGCCTGTAATTCGGTCTGAATTTTAGTGCGGTTGTCGGTATAACTGCCCTGATAGGCGACATTGACCGTGATGTTGGGATACTGCTCTGAAAAGATAGCAGCATATTCCTCAAAAATTGCCTGCGCGTTGTTGGCGCTGGCCTCTGGAAAATAAAAGTCAATCGTCACCTGCTCCTGCGCCGAGAGACCTGTCGCCAGGAACAGGGTCAGAATTACGCAGAACAGCATCGTTCGTAACTTCATGGGACATTTTCCTCTGGTAAACACAACGGATGCCATAAATATAGCGCGTGAGATTAAGGTTCCTCCACTGGCAAAT
>CAZKIB010000001.1:74706-77985 GCA_964552425.1 uncultured Anaerolineaceae bacterium
ATTAAGCTGATTTTAAACTTGTGCAGTTGTCCGATTCGATCAAGCTGCAAATTTCAGAATTTCGGTGTCGATTGCAGGTAATGGATACGCTATAGTTGAATAACGTGATTGTAATCGTCAGTAAGCAAGAGTGTATCCAGAGGTTTGTATGGCAGTCGTGGAGAGCATTGATCTTAAAAAATTTTACGGTGATGTCGTGGCTGTTGATAATGTCACTCTGACAATCCGTGATGGCGAATTTCTGGTGCTGGTTGGTCCCTCTGGTTCCGGCAAAACCACCCTGCTGCGTATAATCGCGGGGTTAGATTATCCCGATGAAGGCATCATCCGCATCGGTGATCAGATCATGAATCATGTGCCGCCCAATCAACGGCGCATATCGATGGTCTTCCAGAGTTATGCGCTGTATCCTCATATGACGGTGCGCAAGAATATTGCGTTTCCACTGCGAAACGAAAAACTCCCCGCCCGGACAATCGACCAGAAAGTACACAATGCCGCCAGTCTGTTCAATATCGAGCGCTTTCTGGATCGCAAGCCCAGCCAGCTTTCGGGTGGTGAGCGCCAGCGGGTCGCTCTCGCGCGGGCTATTGTCCGGGAACCAGACGTGTTTCTGCTTGACGAACCACTTTCAAACCTCGACCCTGCCCTGCGCGGCATCGCCCGTGCGGAACTCAAGCAGTTCCAGCGTAAGCTCGGTGTCACCACAATCTTCGTCACCCACGATCAGGTCGATGCCATGAGTATGGGGGATCGTGTAGCAGTCATGTCCGACGGGCGCATTCGTCAGGTCGGCACAGCACAGGAACTTTATCGCCGGCCGGCAGACACCTTTGTCGCTACGTTTCTCGGTTCACCAGCCATGAACCTGGTGGAAATGGACAGCTGCATTCTGGGTTTTCATCCCGAAGATTTCGCACTCGCTCGGTCAGAAGCGGACAGCGGGGAGCGCATTACATTCCCTTTTACGATCAATCGCGTCGAGTATCTGGGTGCAAAACAGGTCCTTTACGGCGCAATTCGTGGCACGACTGGCAGGGCCGAAGCCATTTCGATGCTGAACTCTGGTGACAATACGCTGGTTGAAGCGGGCGAGACTTATGGCTTTTCCGTCGCGCGCCATAATCTCACCTATTTCAACAAACACACGCAGATGCGCATGGAAGTGACCCCGTTCACACACGAAGGGGCAACCATTTACTGATCTGGACCTGCCCCAGCACGCAAATCTGTCTCTGGCACGCCCGATTTCTTACGCACTTCTGATAGAGCGCCACGTAAACTGCGCCGCTGTGGAACCCTCTATGTTTCATGAGCTAATTTTCTGTGTGCGTGGAGATGGGCAGATGTATCAGGAAACAATGAATCTCATCCACAACATGGCGTCCGAACGACACATGCTGTATCGACTGGCCGCCAAACAGAGTCTGAACCCGGATCAGACACGGCGTCTGCGCGAACTCAACGATCAGCTACCCGTGATGTGGGATCGCTACCGTCGAGAATATGCCAACCGCCAGCGCCCGCAATCTGCTGATATTATCCAACGAGCAGCGTAACTCAGATCGTTATCATGATGGAGCCTTCAGAATAATCTGGAGGCTCTTTTGTTTGTGAAGCGCGAAGGCAAATTCGTCTAATTGCGAAATTACGTTTAGAATTGTTAACAGTAGAACGGGAAACGGGTTGAGGATGTTTCCTGAGATGAAAAAAGACAAACTGCTTCAGAAAGCACACGATCACGCCCTTGAGGTTCTTCAGCGCTGCGCCACACCTGTCGGTTTTCGAGCATCAGGGCTGGCAGCAGGTTATCCGCAGGTCTGGGCGCGTGATATGGGGATCACAGCATTAGGTGCGCTGGCAGCCGGCGATGACCGATTGTGCCAGGCTGCACGCGCCAGCCTGGAAACGCTCAGCACCTATCAGACCCGGCGCGGCCTCATCCCACTCAATGTCAACCCTGATACCGGATACATCAGCACCGAGAACGCAGGCGCGCTGGACTCAAATCTCTGGTACATCCTGGCACAGTATCTGTACCACAGTGTCACAGGCGATCTGGAATTTCTGAAAAAGCACTGGAACACGATCACCCGCGCAGTGATCTGGCTTGAATATCAGGACATGAATGAATGCGGCCTGCTTGAAGTTCCTGAAGCCGGCAACTGGATGGACCTCGTCGCGGTACGCTACAACACGCTTTATGACAATGCGCTCTATTACGCCGCGCTTCTGGCCTATGAGGAACTGCATCGCAAACTACCACCCGATTTCCCCTTTCACGAACTGGCAGTCGATGCTGCCGGAGTGCATGAGCGCATCAACCTGCTGCTGTGGGTGGACCGCTGCTGGGTCGCAGAGCATTTTGCCGAGCAGCTTGAACGCCTGAAACAAATCCGGTTGGAATGGTTTATGCTTTACCACAATATCGGGACTATCTCCAGCCGTCCCTATTACCTCCCCTGGGTGGCGTTTCGTGAGTACGGGACCTGGTGCGACAGCCTGGGCAACTGTCTGGCGATCCTGACCGGGCTGGCAGACGGTCATCGCACGGAACATATTCTGCGATATATGTATCAGGTGGGTCTGGCAGAACCCTACCCCACCAAAGCCATTCACCCGCCCATTTACCCCGGTGAACCGGAATGGCGCGATTATTACCGCAGCCGCAACCTGAACCTGCCGCACCAGTATCATAACGGCGGCATCTGGCCGATGATCGGTGGATTTCATGTCGCGGCACTCGTCAGACATCACTGGCTGGAAGAAGCTGAACGCCTGCTGGTGACTCTCGCGGAAGCGTGCCAGCAGGGTTCGCGGGATCGCTGGGGCTTTAATGAATGGATGCACGGAGAAAGCGGTCATCCGATGGGCTTTGACCAGCAGGCCTGGTCCGCGTCCATGTATCTGTACGCCGAACACGCGGTACGAAACGGGCGTTTGCCCCTGTTTGACGAACTGCGGCAGGCCAAACCGGCAGCAGCAGTTGCCGCCGAGAACAACGATTTTGAAATTCGGCCTGCCGGCGGACCAGCCTGATCTCGCTCGATCAACCGAAGGAGGCAGCCAGCAATCCAGGAACGGACAATCACACACGCACAAGATGCACGAAACATGCCTTTTGGAGGAATGGTGATGATAAAGCAGATGTTGCGCCTTGTAATTCTCATACTGCTGTTGAGTACCCTCAGCGCAGGGGTCGCCGCACAGGGTGAACCCGTGACCATTACCTGGGGTTTCTGGGGAGACCCATGGGAGGTTGATATCAATGAACGCGTT
>CAZKIB010000001.1:77995-83448 GCA_964552425.1 uncultured Anaerolineaceae bacterium
AGCCACCCACGAAAGCGTCGCCCAGGCATTTATGGAAGCACACCCCGACATTCAGATCGAAATCTGGCATCAGCCCTGGGCAGATTATTTCACTTTGTTACAGACACTATGGGCCGCCGGAGATGGATCGGCTATACCCGATGTGATGTTCCTGTTCCCTGTGCCCAGTTATGCAGCAGATGGTGTGCTTGAAGAATTAACCCCATATATCCAGGAATCGGACTACAACCTGGACGACTACTGGCCGGGGCTGCTCGATTCAGCGATGTACGATGGCGGTCTGTACGGCTTCCCGCGTGATATTGGTCTCGAAGTGCTGTACTACAACATCGACATTTTTGATGAAGCCGGCGTGGAATACCCCACTGACGAATGGACGTGGGATGACCTGCTGGCTGCTGCCGAAAAACTGACGGTTGTGGAATCGAGTGGCCGTGTCTCGCGTTACGCCCTCGGCATGGAAGGCGGCAAGTACCAGCTTTGGGTCGGTCAGAATGGGGGCCAAATCCTCGATGACATGACGCTGCCAACCACCTGCACCCTGGACCAGCCCGAAGCGCTGGCAGGCGTCAAATTCTTTAGCGATATGATGAACAACAACTTTGCCATGCGCGACGCCAATCTGAGCCAGGCGGGTGGTGATGCGGCAGTCTTCCAGAGCGGCCAGGTTGCCATGATTATCCAGAATGCCAGCCGTGTGTCCGCCTTCAACGCCGCCGGTATGAACTACGATGTGGCGGTAGTTCCTATCCCCGAAGGTGGACAGCGTTCCGCCGGTGCGGGCGGCGCAGCCTGGACCATGAGCAGCTCCAGCGACAACAAGGAAGCCGCCTGGACCTTCCTGAGCTGGCTGCAAAGCACGGAGGGCGGGCAGGCAATCTACACCGCGTCCGGTGAGATTCTGCCTGCGCTGGTTTCAACCGCAAAATCGGATGTCTTCCTCGGATCAGACCAACCCCCTGCCAACCGGCAGGCCTTCATTACCGAAGGTGAAAATGCAAAAGTCGGGCGCTTCGGTTTCTTCCCGGAGTGGAATGAACTGAGCGGGTCGATCATTGATCCCGGTATGCAGCGCATCTGGTCTGGTGAAGCCACACCCGAAGATGTCCTGCCGCAGCTTTGCTCGGATGTCAACAGTTTCCTGGCTGCCAACGGTTACGGCGGCTAGGCCGATTAACCCATTCACAATGCGGACGAGGCGGACAGGCCGAATCTGTCTGCCTCGTGCTGATTAAGGAGCAAATGATGGCGACCAACAACGATCTGACACAACCCCGGCCATCAATCCTTCACTGGCTTGGCCTTGATCGCTGGCGTCCCAGCCAGCAGCCAGAGGCATATTTGTTTTTGCTGCCCGGTCTGCTGGGCTTTCTGGTCTTTGTAGCCGTGCCCATCGTCTCCTCATTCGGCCTCAGTTTTGTGGACTGGAATTTGCTCTCACCGCCTGAATTTGTGGGGCTTTCAAATTACGTTCAGCTCATCACTCAGGACAATATTTTTCATACGGTCCTGGGCAACACCCTGTTTTATACGATCACAATTGTTCCGCTGCAACTGCTGGTGGGTCTGCTGCTGGCAGCGGCGCTGAATCAGGCAATCCGGGGTATTTCTTTCTACCGTGTCATTTATTTCATGCCGGTTGTCACCAATATCGTGGCCGCCGCGCTGGTGTTCCAATGGCTCCTGAACCGCGACTTTGGGATTGTCAGCGCCTGGATCTGGCAGTTAGCGGAAAGCACCGGCTGGAGCATTCAACCACCTGATTGGCTGAACAATTCGGCGTGGGCCAAGCCCGCAGTGGTGCTGCTCACCGTCTGGAAAAATGTCGGGTTTACGATGGTGATCTATCTGGCAAGTCTCCAGAATGTCCCCAAAGTGCTGTACGACGCTGCCGAGGTCGATGGCGCAAATGGCTGGCAGCGTTTTCGCTTCGTCACCATCCCACTCATCAGCCCGACAACCTTTTTTCTATTGGTGATTCAGATGATTGGGGCGTTTCAGTTGTTCGCCGAACCCTACGTCCTCACACGTGGCGGACCAGCGCAGGCCACGCTCTCAATTGTCTATTACATCTATCAGAACGCCTTCCAGTTTCAGCGCATGGGTAAGGCAGCGGCCATCGCCTGGATATTGTTCGGCATCATCTTTGTCTTTACGTTTATCCAGGTGCGTTTGCAGCGCCGCTGGGTACATTACGAGGTCGAAGGTTAATCGGAATGGCGAATGTACAGCCGTCTGTTTTACAAACGCAAGCGCCAGCCAGCCGTCCGCCAGCCCGTTGGACACATATCGCGCTGCACACGGCTCTGATTCTGGGCAGCATTGTGATGGTGCTGCCCTTTCTGTGGATGTTGAGTACCTCACTCAAGGAACCCGCCGAAGTGTTTACGTATCCACCGGTGTGGATTCCCAGTGAACTGGCGTGGGATAATTATTCAGAGGCGCTCACAGCTCTCCCCTTTGGGCGTTACTATCTGAACAGTCTGATCGTCGCCTCCAGCGTGACATTCTTGCAGCTTTTGACCTCATCGCTCAGTGCCTTTGCCTTCGCGCGCCTGCGTTTTCGAGGACGTGAATCGCTCTTCGTCCTATACCTTGCCACACTCATGATTCCGTTCCCGGTGCTGCTCATCCCCAACTTTATTGTGGTACGGTCATTGGGCTGGTATGATACCTATCAGGCCCTGATTTTCCCGCCCGCGTTTTCGGCCCTCAGCACCTTCCTGCTGCGCCAGCAGTTCCGCAGTATTCCAATGGAAATGGATGATGCCGCCCGCATTGATGGCGCGACATCCTTTCGCATCTGGTGGCAGATTATTCTGCCGATGAGCAGCACGGCGCTGGCTGCGATTGCCATTTTTGTATTTCTCGGCAACTGGAATGAATTTCTCTGGCCGCTGGTGGTCACCAGTTCCGAAGAAATGCGCACCATTCCCGTTGGCCTCACCTCTTTTCAGGGTCAATACAACGTGCGTTGGGAACTGCTCATGGCTGCGGCAGTCGTCGCCATGCTGCCGGTCCTGATCGTGTTTATCCTTGCACAAAAGTGGTTCATCCAGGGCATTACCATCACGGGTATGGGCGGCCGTTGAGCCTGCGGGATAAGCGCTGTGATGGTCCGGTTCACCAACTTTGCCGTTCTAGTGTACATTTTCCTGATGCTTACGGCGGCACGACCCGCATTCGAACCACCTGTCACCGTGATTTCCACACCCCTGCACGATTCAGCGGCCTGCTCTGGCGCATTTGTAACGTATGAACTGCCACACACCACGACTGTACCAGGTGGCGATGAAGTGTGCATGTTCGAGGCCAATGGCGGCGGCGTGGCGATCAACGATCTCGATAACGATGGCAGGCTGGATATGGTTCTCGCCAATCATGCCGGCGGTAACACCATCCTCTGGAACGAAGGCAATCTTGAATTTACCCGTGAGGAAATGATTCACGGGGATACTCGCGCCGTCACCCTTGTTGATCTGGATGCCGACGGCTGGCAGGACATTGTGCTGACACGCCGCGCCAGCGCCCCCAACTTCTGGCGCAATACCGGTCAGCGCAGCTTCGAGCGCGAAGTCCTGCCGGGCATCAGCCAGCCGCTCTACTCCATCAACTGGGCAGATTTTGACCGCGATGGTGATCTGGACCTCGTTGGCGCAACCTATGACGCCGGTCTGCTGGCTGATCTTGGGCAGAATTTCCTGATGTCCGGGCTGGGTGGCGTTTATTATTACGAAAATCGCCGCGACATCTTTCGACCTGTACGGCTGGCCTCTCAGGCGCAGGGGCTGGCGCTGCTGGTGGTCGATCTTAATCAGGATAAATTGCTCGACTTCATCGTGGGCAACGATTTCGCCCTGCCAGACATGGCCTGGACATGGGATGAAGGGGAATGGAAACCCGCTGCCCCATTTCCAGCGATGACCTACAGCACCATGAGCTTCGACGCGGGTGACATCAACAACGATGGCCGCTACGAGCTGTTCGCTGCGGATATGAAACCACCCGACAATGCCCCGTCCACTCAGGCCGCCTGGGAGCCAATACTCCAATCGCTGCTCAAAAATTCCCTCCCCGGTGATCCGCAGATCATGGCGAATGTCCTTCAGACAACGGGTGAGATGGGCTACCAGAATATTGCCGCAAGCAGTGGAGTCGCTGCAACCGGATGGAGCTGGGCCAGCAAATTTGGTGATCTCGATCAGGATGGCTTTGTTGATCTCTACGTGGTCAATGGGATGATTGAAAAAACCATTTTCGAGCATCTACCGCGACACGAACTCGTGGAAGAAAATCAGGTCTTTCGAAACACTGGGACTGGGCAATTTCAGCCGGCCGCCCACTGGGGTTTGAATAGCTCTGCCAGCGGACGCGGCATGAGTATGGCCGATTTCGACGGAGATGGTGACCTCGATATCGTCGTCAACAACCTGCGCGCCCCGGCCCAGTTGTTCGAAAATCAGCTTTGCGCAGGCAGCAGTCTGCTCGTCGATTTATCCTGGAGCGGCAGTCTCAACCCTCGCGCGATTGGCGCTGAACTCATCCTCCATACAAACCGGCAAACCTATTATCGGCAGATCAGGGCAGCCAGCGGTTATCTTTCTGGCGACCCGGCCCAGATTCATTTTGGTGTGCCTGAAAGTGAAACACCGGTCAGACTTATGATCCTCTGGCCGGACGGTACAACATCCACCGTTGATCCGCTGGAAGTGAATAAGCACCTCTCAATCACCCGTCTGGCGGACGCGAAACCATAGTCCACGACAAATTGCATAATTTGAATTTATAAACTACATTGGACTCAAGAGTTTCTTTGATTGAGTTCGCAGCCCTCAAATATTCCAGCGAATCGCTATATTTGTGGAAACATACCCGTCAAGAAAGGACAGGTATGGCCGATATTCGCCAGCAAGGTCAGACAATTGGCAGACGTTATATACTCGAAGAAAAACTCGGACAGGGTGGCATGGGCACTGTGTACCGGGCGTATGATCGTCTTACCGGCCAGAAGGTAGCCCTTAAGCATGTCACGCTGCAAAAAGAAAATCTTCAGTTTGCGTCGCACGCAACCAGCGTTGATGTCGAGGTAGCCCTGGCTCAGGAGTTCAAAACGCTGGCGTCCCTTCGGCATCCGCACATCATCAGTGTGCTGGATTATGGCTTTAACGAGAGTCTGCAACCGTACTTCACAATGGAGCTTCTGGAAAACGCCCAGGACATTGTCGAAACCGCCAGCACACGCCCGCAGGAAGAACAAATTCAACTGCTCGTGCAGGTACTCCAGGCCCTGGCTTACCTGCACCGGCGCGGGATCATCCACCGGGACCTGAAACCGGATAATGTCATGGTGGTCGACAGACAGGTCAAAGTACTTGATTTCGGCCTCGCGATTGACCAGGAATTTCTCAAATCAAGCAATGAAGTTGTCGCCGGTACGCTGGCGTATATGGCTC
>CAZKIB010000001.1:83468-84138 GCA_964552425.1 uncultured Anaerolineaceae bacterium
ATTCTTCAGGGCAGTCCGGCCAGTTTCGCGTCGGATATGTACGCTGTTGGGATTATCGGCTATGAAATATTCGCCGAGACCTACCCTTTCGAAATCAAGGAAGTCAGCCGCCTCATTCAGGACATTATCTTCACAGTACCCGACATCGAACCGCTTGACCTCGACCCCTTGCTGAAATCAGTACTTCAGCGCTTGCTAGCTAAGGAACCTGACGAGCGCTACACCGACGCCCGCGAACTCATTGAAATCTATGCTCAGGCCACGGACCAGAAGCTGAAATATGAAACCGACACCATTCGGGACAGTTTCCTTCAGGCAGCCCATTTTGTCGGGCGACTGACTGAACTGGAAATTCTCAATACCGCCTTACAGTCAGCCCGGAACAACCAGAGCAGCACATGGCTGGTCGGCGGTGAGAGCGGGGTCGGCAAATCGCGCCTGCTGGACGAGATACGCACCCAGGCAATGGTCGCCGGAATGCTGGCCGTTCATGGTGAGGCCGTCAACAGCGGCGGCAGCCCCTACCAGGTCTGGCGTGAACCGCTGCGGCGGCTGATGCTGGAAATTGATCTCAGTGCCACAGAAGCCAGTGTGCTGAAACCCCTCATTCCAGACATCAACCGGCTGCTCGATCAGGTTGTATCAGACGCCCCGGAACTTGATCCCCAGG
>CAZKIB010000001.1:84156-92710 GCA_964552425.1 uncultured Anaerolineaceae bacterium
CACCGTTGAGACCTTGCTCCGGCGCTATGCGAAGCCGCTGGCGGTTTTTCTCGAAGACCTCCAATGGGCCGGCAGCGAAAGCATTATCATGCTGGATCGCCTCAGCCGCCTGCAAGACCTTCCCCTGCTGATTGTCGGCAACTACCGCGATGATGAAGCGCCTGCGCTCCCCAAAACTCTCCCTGCCGCGCACCCTCTCAAACTGGATCGCCTGGAGCCGGAACAAATCCAGAAACTCAGCGAATCGATGTTAGGCGCTGCCGGTAAACGCCCGGAAGTCGTGGACCTGTTACAGCGAGAGACCGAAGGCAACGCCTTTTTCATTGTGGAAGTGGTGCGCACACTGGCAGAAGAAGCCGGCCAGCTTGATCTTATCGGCGTCAGTTCACTGCCCGATACCGTTTTCGCCGGCGGTATCCAGAATCTTATTCAGCGGCGTCTGGATCGCGTACCAGCTAACCTGATCCCTGTTCTCCAATGCGCCGCCGTGCTTGGACGACAGCTTGATCTGAGGCTGCTTCAGCATCTGGACAAAGCGCAGGATACCACTTCATGGCTGTCCGTGTGTGCAGATGCCGCCGTGCTTGAGGTGCAGGATAATCAGTGGCGGTTCGCGCATGACAAGTTTCGCGAAACCCTGCTCCGTAATCTGCCGCCGGATAACCGTCAGCGTCTTCACCGTCAGGTAGCTGAAGCAATCGAAACCATTTACCATGATACCCTTGCGCCCTATTACGCGCGGCTCGCCAATCATTGGACAGAAGCCCAGGTGACAGATCGCGCGCTGCACTATCTGGAAAAAGCGGGAGAGCAGGCTCTCAAAAACTTCGCCAACGCCGAAGCGCTCGAATTCTTCAACCAGGCACTCAAACTATCCGAAACCCATGCCTCAGATATTCATGTCCTGCGACGGGCATCATGGCACCGGCAGATTGGTCAGGCGCACTGGGGTCTGGGGAATATGGCTGCCCTGCGTGAGCATGTGGAAAAGGCCCTGCACCTGAACAGCCGGCCCATTCCCGCCACACAGGGGCGGCTTGGTGGCGCGCTTCTCAAACAGGTCCTGATTCAAACGCGCCATCGCCTGAAAACCCCGCCGCTCATCCATCACGATCAGAACGCCATTCTGGAACTGGTGCGCGCTTATAAATTGTTAGGTCAGGCCTATTTTTTCCTGAATGAAGCCAATTTAACCGTCTACGTTACGCTCCAGCAGCTTAATCTTGCGGAGAGAATTGCCCCTTCCCCCGAACTGGCCGAAGCCTATGTCAATATGTGTCTGGTCGCAGGTCTGGTTCCCATGCACTCACTGGCAAGAACTTACGAGCAGCGGGGCAATTCTATCGCCGCGCAGTTAAATGATCGCTATATTATCGGCCAGAGTTCGTCCGTCCTCAGCCTGTACCATCTTGGTCTGGGCCAGTGGAGCCAGGCACGCGAGTACATCCAGCGGTCCACGACCATCGCTGATGACATCGGGGACAAGCGGCTGTGGGAATCCGTCAGCGGGGTGCTGGCCCTGGTCCATGCGTTTGAAGGTCAATTCACGCAGGCACACGAAGTGTTCAGGGCAGTTTACCAATCTTCGAGACACAGCGGCAATACCCAGACTTACCTATGGGGAATGCTGGGTCAGGCCGAAAACTTACTGCCTGCGGGCCGCTTCGACGAAGCGTGGACGCTCATCGAGGAAGCACAGCAGGTCCCGATTGAAAAATTCGGACGCGATTCCGAAATTCGCTGCAATGCCCTGGTCGCACAGGTGTCCTTCCTGCGCGGGAACACTGCTATCGCTTTGGAAGCCGCTGAAAAGACCTGTAACCTGATTATCCAGTCACCGCCCACCTCCAGCTGGCTGTTGCAGCATTATGCCGCTGTCACCAGAATGTTCCTCACCATGTGGCAGGAAAACTCTGCCGCGCAATACATTGTGAAGATTGTGGAGATGGCGCGCCAGATGTGCCGCGTCATGGGGCGTTTTGCGCGTACTTTCCCAATGGCCCAACCCCGTGCCGCGCTGTGTCTGGGCCTGCTGGAACTTCTGGAAGGTAAAGCCGATAAAGCTTATCAGAAATGGCAGGCTGGTCTCGACGCCGCCCGCAGCCTGAAAATGCCTTATGACGAAGCCCTGCTCCATCTCGAAATTGGCCGGAACCTACCACAACACAGCGCGCATCTACAGCAGGCACGCGCTATTTTCCAGCAGCTTGGCGCAGCCTACGATGCCAACCGCGCCACATCTTCCGCTCATGAAAATCAGACTGAGTAATTTATCCGTCTTACATTGGCACTCAAAAGTAGCGATATGACATCTCTGACCTCGACTCTCAAACAGCCTGTGCCACCTGGCCCTGCCGGTTTTGCCAGAGTAACCGCTATTCAATTTATGCGCCGTAACCCTCTGGCCGCGATGCAGACTCTTGCGCGCACCTACGGCGATATGGTCTATGTCAATCTGGGGCCATATCACGTCTATCTGCTCAATCACCCGGATTTTTTGCACGAAATCCTGGTTCGTCAGGCAGACAAAATGCGTAAGCCGCGCACCCTCACCCGCCCAATTGTCGATTTCCTGGGTAATGGCCTGCTGGTCAGTCATGGCGAGTACTGGAAACAGCAGCGTCGAACCATTCAACCCGCATTTCGGCCCCAGCATACACCAGCGTACAGCCAGATTATGGTCGACGGCATACTGCAACATATTGGAAACTGGGAGGCAGGGCATATTTATGACGTCGATCATGAGTTCATGAAGATGACTCTTCAGATGGTCACACAGGCGCTGTTTGGCAGCCGTGTGACTGAATCAGGCGATCATATCGCTGACGCGGTGAAGATTTTACAGCGGGTCTCCTATCAACAGGGTCAGGCTCCACTGGCTGTTCCGACGCGGGTTCCGCTGCCGGGGCATCTTGCCAAGCAGCGCGCCATTCGACTGCTCGACAAGGTGGTCGTGGATATTGTTCGCGCTGCCCGCAGTCGCACTCAAAACGATGGAACCCTGCTGACCATGCTGCTGACGGCAGTCGATGTATCTGGCGCGCCGCTCACAGACCAGCAGGTGCGCGATGAAGTGATGACGGTACTACTCGCCGGACATGAATCCACTGCTAACGCCATTGGCTGGATGTTTTATCTCCTTGCCCAGAACCCTGACGCCGAAAACAAACTCCGCCTGGAATTAAATGAAGTCCTCGGCAAACGCTCACCGACAGCCGATGATCTCAGAAAACTGAGCTATACCGCGATGATCGTGAAAGAAGCGCTGCGGCTCTATCCTCCGGCATGGGCGCTGCCGCGCGAAGCACTGGAAGACACGGAAATCGGCGGGTATCCCGTGCGCAAAGGCAGCCTGCTGTTTGGTGTGCCTTTCATCATCCAGCGAGATGCGCGCTATTTTGAACAACCAGATCAATTCAGGCCAGAACGATTTGCCAATAATGCTGAGAAGAACCTCCCCCGGCATGTCTACCTGCCATTCGGCGCAGGGCCGCGTTTTTGCGTGGGCAACACCTTCGCGCTGCTGGCAATGCAGCTTACCCTGGTGACAATCTACCAGCATTACTGTTTAGAACTTGTGCCCGATCAGCCCATCGTTCTGGACCCACTGCTCACCCTGCGTCCGCGTCACGGCATTCATATGCGCATTCACCCGATTTAGGCATTGCGTTCAAGATTGATTTCACGAATATAGCGCACAAGCTGCGCCAGCGCGGCGTCTGACCCCTGCGATCCCGGTTTGGCGATAAACGGCAAGCCATCATAAGGGCCACCGATGATGCGCGCGCCAGGTGTACCGGGCAGAACTTCCCGAACATCCACCCGCAGCGCCGCCGCGTTGAGCAGCGAAAACACACGGTTCGCTGTCGCGCCACCAGTCGCCACCACACCAGCCAGGTTTGTCGGCAGCGGGGTGAGAAGCTGCCCCAGCAACTGATCCAGCCGTTCGGCCACTGCGGTTCGATTCAAGCCTCTGTCCGCAGCCTGCTGCCACAGCCATTCGATCTGGTCAGGAAACCCAGAAACCTGGAGAATTACGCACCCGCTGCTGTCCAGCGCCGTGTCCAGTTCCAACCGATATTGCGCTGCCAGATCGCTGATATCACCATCTAACAGCTCCTCGTTGTACCGCAACTGGACATGCTGGCAGTCGAGTTCGTTTTTCACATACTGAACCTGTTGATAAGCCGCCGCGCTCAATGAACCAACCACAACCAGAACGGGCTGAGCGCGCGCGGTAAACAAACGGCTCAACGCCTCACCCAGACCATAGGTTCCCGCGAAGAAACGAACGCCGGCGGCATAGGCGGCCTCAACCACCCGGTTCAAGTCAGCCTGTTCCCCACAGTCCGAGACCAGTATAGCTGCGGAACTTTCTGTGATGGCCCTGCGAATGGATTCAGACCCTTCATAAAGCGTGTCCAGGCCGATCAGACTGATGGGCAGCCTGGTCTGTTCACCAAGAATGGTCAGCACATTGGAACCCACGACGGTACTGCTGGGGTCAACCTGCGTAATGACCATCTCCAGCAGGTGCTTTTCAATGTATTGATAACCACCCAGCGTGTGCCGGTTTATTTTTGGCGAAGCAGCAATCAGCAGACATTTAGGATGTCCAAACACGGCCTGTACCGCTTCGATTTCCTGCCCAATCGACCCGCGCAGCAGCGAGTCTATTTTTTTGATGACCGCCTCCGGCGCATGCTGTTGAAGCCGCTGGGCCGCATGGTAGGCCCGCGCGTAAGCTGCGTCTGGCGTGAGATTGCGCGTTTCGGTATCGAGTATCAACACCTCTACCTCGCCCAAAAAATCATCCTGCACGAGCATCGTTTTCAGACCGGCAGCAGCAAATTCTGCACCAATATTCATGCCGCCGGACAGATCGTCCGCAATGACTCCAAACTTCATCATTTCCTCCCTCGCCGCTTTTCGCACACCCCAATACTAGACCACTTTGCCCTGGCAGCGCCACACACGAAAAAATGTGAATAATAACCAAGCTTCATCCCGCACAACCTGTGCAGTTGCAATTTTGTAAAAGCGCAAATCAGCGGTACAATGTTGCGCCAGTTATCTGATTTGGATATAGACAGGCTGTTGTGTCTCCAAATTCAGATAAAAAGTATCCTTTGCATTACATATTTAACTGCTGGTTGTACTGGAGAGAAAACATGAAACGAATTCTTCCACTTTTCTTGCTGCTGTCGCTGTTTGCGGCCTTCACAGGCGTCGTGAGCGCACAGATGGAATGCACTGACGAAATTGGCTGCGTCGAAATCGGCCCCGATGATCCCGTGACCATCGGCTACATGCTGTCAATTTCCGGCGCGACGGCCTTTCTCGGTGAAGACTCTCTGGGTGGTATCGAAATTGCCATTTCAGAACGCGACGGCGAACTGTTAGGTCATGAAATTGAACTGGTTGGCGAAGATACCCTGTGCAGCGCTGAAGGTGGTCAGACCGCCGCTCAGAATATCGCAGCCAACGAAGATATTCTTGGCATAATTGGCACAACCTGCTCATCGGAAGCCACCGCCGCGCTGCCGATTATCAGTACTGCTGGGATGTTGATGATTTCGCCGTCGAATACCGCCCCCAGTCTGACAAACCCAGACACCGACTCTGGCGGCGTCTGGCAGCCGGGCTACTACCGCACCGCGCACAACGACCTGTTCCAGGGCGCAATTGCGGCTGAATTTGCCTTCAATGAACTGGGTCTGACCAAACTCGCCACTATTCACGACGGCAGCCCCTACGCCGAGGGCTTGCAGGCTGTCATGGCGCAGACCTTCACCGAACTTGGCGGTGAGGTCGTTTTCCAGGGCGCTGTGAATGTGGGCGACACCGACATGAACGCGATTTTGAACGAAATTGCATCGGCTGGCCCGGAAATCATTTACTTCCCCATCTTCGAACCTGAAGGCGATTTCATTGCGGCACAGTCTGCCGATGTGTCCGGCCTCGAAGATGTGGTTCTGATGGGTGCAGACGGCCTGCTGGTCGACAGTTTCCCCGAAGCGACAGGTGATGCCGCTGTGGGCATGTACCTCTCCGGGCCGTTTATCGCGGGTGAAGAATACGACGCTTTCCTCACCACCTGGGATGAGGTCATCGGCGGCGTTCCCCCTAGCGGTTTCCACGCCCACGCTTACGATGCGACCAACATCCTGTTGAACGCCATCGAAGCCGTAGCCCAGGTGGGTGAAGACGGGACCCTGCTGGTAGGCCGTCAGGCGCTGCGCGATGCCGTCACGGCCACCGCCGATTTTGCCGGACTGACGGGCACGTTAACCTGCAACGAAACCGGTGACTGCGCCACTGGTGAAGCGCTTGGTATTTTCGAAATCACCGAGGCTGAACTGGATGGCAACTGGCCCCCGGCAGTTGCCTGGACCCCCGGACAGGCTGAAGAATAAATCCGCCCTGGCGGAATAGTTAATCGTGTGAATGAGCCAGGAACGCCCGCGCGTCTTCTGGCTCATTCCGTACCTGCTGGATTAACCTATGAGACTCGTCCTTAATCAACGTTCAAGTGATGACTTTTCGCTGGTCGACTTCATCATCGGCCTGCTGCGCATCGCCATCATCATCCTCATTATTGTCGGTTCATGGAATACTCTGGCCTCCGGGCGTTTTACCCTCGACCAGTGGATCAGCCTGACGATCTCCGGGCTGGCACAGGGCAGCATCTACGCTCTGATCGCGCTCGGTTATACCCTGGTGTACGGCATCCTGCTGATGATTAATTTCGCGCACGGCGAAGTGTTTATGTCCGGCGCATTCACCGCAGTTTTTCTGGCCGAAGCGATGGATCGCAGCGGATTCCTGAATACCTATCCCCTGCTGGCGATTCCACTCCTCATCATTTTCGCCAGCCTCACGTCCATGACCGTTGCCATCCTCCTCGAACGCATCGCGTATCGCCCCCTGCGCAACGCACCGCGCCTCGTGCCCTTAATTACCGCCATCGGGGCCACTTTCTTTTTACAATATACGTTTCGCGGTCTCTACGGTTCCGGCTTTAAGTCCTACCCGACTGTCGATATCCTTCAAGGGGATTTCTACCTGGGCGGGATCAGAATCCCTGTCAGCCAGGTTGTGGTATTTCTGTCTGCTCTGGCGCTCATGCTGGCGCTGTACTGGCTGGTGGAACGCACCAAACTTGGCAAAGCCATGCGGGCGGTCTCGGAAAACAAAGAGGTGGCCGCGCTGATGGGGATCAATATAGACCGGATCATCGTACTGACATTTGCGATTGGCGGCGCTCTGGCGGGCGCAGCCGGCGTCATTAACGGTCTGTACAGGCCCCAGGGCGTAAACTTCTTTATGGGTTTTGTACCCGGTATCAAAGCGTTTACATCTGCCGTTCTGGGTGGCATTGGCAATATCCCCGGCGCGATGCTGGGCGGTCTGTTCCTCGGCGTGATCGAAGCCATCGGCCCGAATCTTGTACTGACCGGTCTGGGAATTCCCGGCGCGAATCAACTTAAGGATGTGATTGCGTTTACAATGCTGGTCCTGGTCCTGATTTTCCGTCCACAGGGCATCCTGGGTGAGCGGCTTTCAGAGAAGAAAGCGTGAAGGGGCGGTTTATATGGCTATCGACTGGAAACTGCCTGTCCGAATCGGTTTATTAGCCGGTGTTGCGCTGTTGTATACGGCTGTCATCGGTATGCTGGAAGCCTTCAGCGAACGCGAGATTATCCGCGAAGTCATCACCTTGAGTCAGATCACCCTGTTTGCCGCGCCATTGGCAGCCGGTTTTTTCGCAGTGCGGCGAATCCGCACAACCCATCATAGCGCGATATCCTTATTATGGGGTGCAGTTGTCGGAGCCTTAGCCAGCCTGCCCCTCCTGCTGCTCATTTTCCTCGCCAACCAGCTTGATCTTCAGGCCATTTTCGTCAATATCAACCGGAATTTGCAGGAGATATTAACCCTCCAGCAGGACGACCCGCTTACCGGCGCAGTTATGCTCGCGGCTGCCCTTATCGCGGCGGGCGCGCTCGGCGGCGCAGTGGAGCTTATTCCGCCACAAATCCGGCGGGCGCTGTTGACTGGCGTACTGTGGGTGCTGGCTGTTGGCATTTTGAGCGATCTGGTGCAGCAAATTCTACAGCAGTTCCTGGACCGTGACACGCTGCGGTTGATCTATACACGGGATGCTCTGCGCTCTGAAAGTGCGCTTGTTATTTTTGTGGTCGCGGCGGGCCTGAACCTGTTCTGGGGCATCCTGGGCCAACGACGGCCTCGCAAGAAACTAAGTGACCTCGCCCCTGGTCAGCAGCGCAACCTGCGGGTCGTCGGGCTTGCGGCCCTGGCCGTTATTCTGCTGATCCTGCCACTGCTGGTCGGTACGGCTGCCAGTGATGTCCTCACCACTGTCGGTCTGTATATTCTCATGGGCCTGGGACTGAACATCGCTATCGGCCTGGCCGGTCTGCTTGACCTGGGCTATGTGACCAACTTCGCGGTGGGCGCTTATGTCATGGGTGTACTGACTTCCACTGGCCCGCTTGGTGTCGAAGCAAAGGCAGGCGTTGAAATCTTCAAT
>CAZKIB010000001.1:92720-93688 GCA_964552425.1 uncultured Anaerolineaceae bacterium
CGTTTACCGGCGTGTTGATCCTGTTTATTATCCCCATCAGCCTGCTGGTCGCTATGTTCACCGGATTTCTTTTTGCTGTGCCGGTACTGCGAATGCGCGGTGATTACCTGGCGATTGCGACCCTCGGCTTTGGTGAAATTATCCGTCTGCTGGCGATCTCTGACTGGTTAAAGCCGGTTATTGGGGGCGCGCAGGGTATTCTGTTCATCCCGAAACCAGAATTTCTGGGGGTCACACTCAACGACCCACAGCAGCTCTACTATGTGATCCTCGTGGCCTGTCTGCTGGCGATTTTTGTTTCAATACGCCTCAATAATTCGCGGATTGGTCGCCAGTGGATGGCGATTCGTGAAGATGAGGATGTCGCGGCGGCAATGGGCATCAACACCGCCAAATCCAAGCTGCTGGCTTTTACGCTGAGTGCGGCCACAGGCGGGGTTGCAGGAGCCATCTTTGCGACCAAACTGGGAACAATCTTCCCCAACAGCTTTAGCCTGCTGGTTTCGATCAACGTCCTCAGTCTGATCATTATTGGCGGCATGGGCAGCATCCCGGGTGTCGTCATCGGCGCGTTTGTACTCATCGGACTGCCCGAACTGCTGCGCGAGTTCGACGAATTCCGTCTGCTGCTCTATGGTGTCCTGCTCATCGTCATGATGCTGGCCCGGCCCGAAGGTCTCTGGCCGTCCGCCATTCACCGCCGCGAAATGCACCAGGCCGACGACGAATCTTCGACTGTACCGGAACCCGCACGTGACGCCAGTGTGGTCATTGCGGGTGATTAAAGGAAATAAACACGATGGCAGATAATATTCTGTCCGCAACCGGTATGACCAAGCGATTCGGTGGGTTGGTTGCGGTAGATCATCTTGATTTCAGCATTCCACGAGGGGCAATTGCCAGTATTATTGGCCCAAACGGCGCTGGCAAAACCACTTTTTTTAACTGTATCACCGGCTTTTACCAGA
>CAZKIB010000002.1:0-1891 GCA_964552425.1 uncultured Anaerolineaceae bacterium
ATTCGGTGTCTTGCGGGGTTGGGTGACGCTTTCAGGCTTGTCCGTTTAATTTTTTGAGCTGCATCGGTGTCCGGCAGGAAAACACACTCTTAAGCCCGCAACCAGAATTTGTGTGTTAGGTTTAGAGTCGGTATTTGCGCTGCGTTTCATTCCAACATCGATTGGTCATCCCCGGAGAACTGATGTCTTTTCTGGCCCTTAACAACCCGGTTATGCAGGCTGAACTCAAACACCAGCGCCACATCATTACCACCAGCCGCTCCGGGTGGTTCTGGATCGTGCTGGCGATGCTTATGCTGATTCCCGCTTTGCTCACGGCGCTGGTGATGCTGGCTGGCGCGTTCGCGGGGATCCATCTGGAGCCGATTTTTACCCAGGGTGCGCTGGCAGTCGTGGCGCAGGTGGGTTTGACCAGCCTGATGATTATGCACTTCGCGCTGTATATCGTCGTCACGCTGGTGACTCTGGCGCTGGCAGGGGCCAGTATCAGCCGTGAACAAACCAGCGGCACATGGGAAAGTCTGCTGCTGACCAACATGACCGCCCGGCAGATTGTTCAGGGCAAATGGTGGGCGACTCTGCGCTCGCTGTGGGGCGATCATCTTATGGTACTGCTGGTGCGGCTGGGCTTTGTCGCCTGGCTGGATTATCTGGGCAGCGCGCCTGATCTGCCCAATCCCGGACGCCTGCTGGTCGGCCTGATCGTCATCAGCGCGTTTTCCATCGCGGACAGTGCCCTGACGGTCATTCTGGGCATTCTGCCACCAGTGAGTGGACGTAACCCGGTGGTTCTTACTCTGGCGCTGGGCCTGCGGCTGATGGTCTCACTGGTGATCCTGGGTGTTAGCACCGGCATTGGCCTTCTCGTACACGAATGGAACCCGCCGCTGGTCGCCGGGGCTGCCGCCGGGATGGCAGTTTACCTCCTGGGGACGGCGGGAATGCTGCGCTTTGCGGAATGGGCCGCTGTGCGCAGCCGGGTCTCGCCCACCAAACCCGCTGCATCGAAATAAAAGTCTCATCTCCCTCTTTAGAATTTGTGTTATAACGACCCCCTGTTCACCCGGAGGTAGATTCATGCGCAAATTACGAATCGGCCTGCTGATCGGCCTGCTGATCGGGCTGCTGCTGGTGATTGGAATCGCCGGGTGGTGGATCATCACCACGCCGGAACCGCTGCCCACCGCGCTGCAAGCCCTGGAAGCCGATGCTTCTGTTACCGTGACAAGGGGTGACTGGCTCGTTTTTCAACCGGCCAGTACACCCGCGCGCACCGGCCTCATTCTTTATCCCGGCGGGCTGGTTCCTGCCGAAGCGTATGCGCCGTTTGCGCGGGCGTTCGCCGAGGCGGGCTATCTTGCCGTGATCGTGCCGATGCCGCTTAACCTGGCAGTGCTGGATGCAGCACGCGCGCAGGCTGTCATTGACGCTTATCCTGAAATTCAGCGCTGGGCGATTGCCGGGCACTCGCTTGGCGGGGCGATGGCAGCCCGCTTCGCTCATGATTACCCGGACGCGGTTGACGGGCTGGCCCTGTGGGGCGCGTACCCCGAAGAGAGCAAGGATTTATCGGACATGGCTCTGGTGACTGTGTCGATTTATGGTACGCTGGATGGGCTAGCGACCCCGGCGGATATTGAAGGCGCACGCGATCTGCTGCCAGCGGACACGCTGTATACCGCTGTCGAAGGCGGCAATCATGCGCAGTTCGGCTGGTACGGGGCACAGGCGGGCGATAATCCTGCGAGCATCAGCCCGGAAGACCAGCAGGCCCAGACGGTGGCCGCGACTTTATCAGTGCTGGAGCGAATTTCTGAACCATGACCTCAACTGCTGTCCCTGCTGTTTCTGCACGGCGCGTGCCGCTTCTGACCTGGATACTGGCCTTTCT
>CAZKIB010000002.1:1977-4255 GCA_964552425.1 uncultured Anaerolineaceae bacterium
ATTTCTGCATAATTTCACGCCCTGGTATTTCGCGCCCCTGCTGGTGCTGATCCCGCTGCTGGTGGCTGCCGGTGCGCGGCGTATGGCCGTCCGGCTGCTGCCGCTGCTGGTGGTGGGTGCGCTGCTGTACGGCCCGCTGTGGCTGCCGCGTGGGGTCGTATCGGCGGCGGACGATCACACCCTCAAAGTTGTTACCTTCAACGTGCTGATTCTGACGGAAAATTTTGACCGCATGGAGGCGTGGCTGCGCGCCACCGGAGCAGACATTGTGCTGCTGCAAGAGACCGGCGGGCTGGAAACGGCGCAAGTCATAGAAGCCATGCGCGATGTCTACCCTCATGCCGTTGATCTGGAAGGCACGACGGTGATGGCCCTGTCGCGCTACCCGGTCACGGCGATGAACCTGGTTGATCTGGGCGAATGGTTTATTGACCGCTTCGTATTGGATGTGAATGGCGAGGGGCTGGCGGTCTACAACGTCCATATGACCATGCCGCAGTTGAATGAGGATCGCTTCGCATTTGTGCCGTCAAACGGGATGTTGCAGCTTGTCCTGCGATACGATGAAACCTACCGCAACCAGTTAAGCCGCCGTTTACTGGCGATACTGGCTGAGGAGAACCTGCCGTATATTGTCGCGGGGGATTTTAACACCAGCGATCAGGCGATCATCTATGCGGAGATGGCGGCGGTGCTGAATGATTCATACCGGGAGACGAACACCGGATTGGGCGCGACCTGGCCGGCATCAACAGGCGATGATCCGCTGCCGGCATTTATCCCACCTATGCTGCGCATCGATTATGTGTGGCACAGTGACGGTCTGCGCGCTCTGTCCACCGAGATTGGCCCAGACCTCGGCTCCGATCATCTGCCGGTGGTGGCGACTCTGGCGCTTGCGTCACGCCCCTGATGGATAAACCGAACCAAAGGGCCTGGCAAACAACGCAGCCTTAGCCCTTATGCAGCAGACTGAAACCCGCTGTCTGCTGTCAGAAACGGCGGAATCTAATCCATTTATCCATTACTTACCGCGCGTCCATTTCCTTGCGCACTGTCGCGTACAGCAGTTCGGCGTGCAGTTGGCCGAGGGTGTAACATGGCCCGCCAAGCTGCTTGGCAAGCTGAGACGCCAGCCCGCGATCAAAGGCGACGTGTTCCATGTTGATCGTGACCGTCTTGATCTCGGAGTCGTGGATCAGCCCGGCGATGCGGTGGGCCTCTTCCTGCGGGGCTTCGTTCCCAATCGAGACATTCCCCGCGCCGTCGGTCAGCAGAATAATCATCGGCACAATGTCGGGATGCAGGGTCTTCTCACGCTTGACCGTTTCATAGGCCAGCAGCAGCCCGGCAGACAGCGGGGTTTTTCCACCGACGGGGATATTCGCCAGCGCTTTTTTCGCCAGCACAACCGAATTCGTCGGCGGCAGCACCAGCGAGGCGCGGTCTTTCTGGAACACGACCAGCCCCACGCGGTCCCGGCGCTGGTACGCATCAGTGAGCAGGGACATGATCGCGCCTTTGGTCGCGGACATGCGTTCCGAAACAGCCATGCTCCACGACGCATCCACCGCGAAGAGAATCAGGTTCGCGGCGCGGCGCACGCGCACCTTGCGCTGCAAATCGCTTTTGCGCAGGGCATAGGCCATACCGGATTCTTCTTTTTGTTCTTCGCGGTCCCGCTGGAACGGCGCGGCAGCGCGCAGCGTGGCATCAAAGGCGATGTCGTTGTGCTGGCCGTTGGCCGGGCGGGCCTGAATATACCGTCCGCGTTTGCGGTCTGTCTTGGTCTGGGAACGGCGCCCGGCGCTCTGGCGGGTGAGTTTATCCAGCGGCGTGTCCAGCTTGCGGGGCATGAACTCGCTTCCGGTTTCGGCCTTTTTGCCACCTTCCCACCAGTAAGCATCCTGGCTGTCGAAGATATTCTGCGGACTGGGGTCGGTCTGGCCGTAATCGGGCAGTTCTTCCGCGCTGCTATCCGACGCTACGGATTGACTTTTTTTTTGACCGCCTGCTGTTCGCCATCGTCGCCCGCTTCGCCGACTTCGTCACCTTCGCCCCATTCAGACATGACCTGGTCAAGCTGTTCTTCGAGGGCCGTCGCGCTCATCTGGGCGTCACTGAACGGGCCGCGTTTGAGCCGGTGCGGAATTGCCAGTTCAGCGGCCAGGAGAATGTCATTCTGGTTAATGCGGGTGCGCCCATCGAACGCGGCATGAGCGCGCGCGGTTTTCAGAATCACCAGGTCGGCACGGTGGCCGTCGATTTGCAGGCTGCT
>CAZKIB010000002.1:4361-15478 GCA_964552425.1 uncultured Anaerolineaceae bacterium
AACCTTCAGGGTCGGCTTCATAAGCGATGTGACGCTGCAAAATGTCCATCCGTTCCGAAGCATCCGCGATGCCGCGCACCTCGACAGACAGCGCGAAACGATCCAGAAGCTGAGGGCGCAGATCGCCTTCTTCGGGGTTCATCGTACCCACCAGAATGAAGCGGGCCGGGTGGGTAAAGCTGATGCCTTCGCGTTCGACCACGTTAATGCCCATCGCAGCCGAGTCCAGCAGCAGGTCCACCACATGGTCGTCCAGCAGGTTGACCTCATCAATGTACAGGATGCCCCGGTTAGCCGAAGCCAGCACGCCCGGCTCAAAATGACGCTCACCCTTCTGGATGGCTTTTTCGATGTCCAGCGTACCGACCACACGATCTTCTGTCGCGCTCACTGGCAGGTCGATAAAGCGCACCTTGCGGCGGTCTACGGGCAGTTGTTCGCCCCGCTCGGACCGCGCGCGCACTTCGTCCGACCAGGTGGAAGGCTGCTTAGGGTCGTCATTAAACGGGGAGTCGGCAATCACATCCACTTCGGGCAGCAGAACAGCCAGCGCGCGGGCCGCAGTGGATTTGCCGGTGCCGCGTTCGCCGCGAATAAGCACGCCGCCGATACGCATATCAATCGCGTTGAGAATCAGCGCGCGCTTCATGCGTTCCTGGCCGACTATCGCTGTGAATGGGTATACCGAAGGTCGTCTTGCCATGATGACATCATCCCGGAATAAGCTGCAAACACTGGCATTATAACGGAAATTTTTCACACTATGCAGGTGCAATTGAGACCAATTGCACAGGTTTCAGGGTTCAGCAGAACTGTTTGCAAGTAATCTCTCCCACCGCGCCCTGAAAATCCCGACGAAGGCCTGCTGCGGAACATCCAACTGGCGGTTTTTCAGCGCGATCAGCACCGGCTCGCTCGTCAGACGCGGCATATCAGCGATGTTCAGATACACCAGTTCGCCCGCCTCAACTGATCTGCCCACATAACTCTGCGGCAGAAATGTGACCCCCTGGCCGAGCGTCACCAGACGCAGCGCCATGACCATCGGCACACCGATCACCGCGCCCCCGCTGCCCTGCCGGCCATTTTCCACCACACTATCAATAAACGCGGTCATGCGCGGGAACATCGACACGCGAAAAATCGTATGCGTGTAAATGACCTCCATGTGGATAGGCTGTGGCAGTTTCGCCAGGGGATGTGTGGGTGCGACGACTGCCCGGATCGGATCACGCAGGTGGGCCAGAATGTGGACACTGTCATCGAACACCGGGGCATTCACCAGACCCAGCGCGGTGACGCCGTCGTGCAGCATTTCAAGGATGGTGCGTTTATCCCGTTCGCGGATGAACACATCAATGGTCGGGTGCTGGCGGCGAAAATCTTCCAGCACCTCCACCAGCAGGCCGATGACGAACGGCCCCGGCGCGGCGATTTTGACTTCACCGAGTTTGCCGGCATGAAAATTGCGCACTTCCTGCAAGCCATCCGCCACCACCACCAGCATCCGCTCGGCATAGGGTAAAAAGCGCTGGCCGAGCGGGGTGAGCTGCAACTGCCGCCCGCGCCGCTCGAACAGTGGGCCGCCCAGTTCCGCTTCCAGTGTGGCGATGCGGGTGCTGATGGCGGGCTGAGTCAGGCTGAGAATATCCGCTGCGCGGGTGAAGCTGCCTTCCCGCGCCGCCCGCTCAAAGGCTTCGATCTGGCCGAGTTCCATACACGCTCCATAAAAAACATTTATATGCAGCCAAAGCGAAATTATCTACCAGGATACCCAAAACCGCACTATGCTATTGAGAGTTCAAAGTGCCGGATGCTATGCGAAGCTGGATTTTTGGGAAGGTTGCTACCAGAAAGGTGGTCTTATGTCGGATTCAAAATCGCTGTCTCAGGAACGCTTCGGCCAGTACGCCGCAGGCTATGTCACCAACACCACCCATGCCAAAGGCTCGGAACTGGACCGCTTGATTGCTATCGCCCAGCCGCAGCCCCACTGGCAGGCGCTGGATGTGGCTACCGGCGGCGGGCATACCGCGCTCAAGTTCGCGCCCCACGTCACGCATGTCATCGCCAGCGATCTCACCCCGCAGATGCTGGAAGAAGCGCGGGCGTTCATCACCGGGCAGGGGATTACCAATGTGGATTTTGAACTCGCCGACGCAGAGGATTTACCATTTGAAGACATGGCCTTTGACCTGGTGACCTGCCGCATCGCCCCGCACCATTTCCCACAGGTACGGCGTTTTGTCGAAGAAGCCGCCCGCGTGCTTAAGCCGGGGGGGATGCTGCTGGTGCAGGACCAGGTTTCGCCGGAGGATTACGACGCGGCCCGTTATGTGGACGCCTTCGAGAAACTGCGTGACCCCAGCCATTACCGTGTGTATGGCGAGAGTGAATGGGTGAGTCTGTTCCAGGCTGCCGGGCTGACGGTGGAACATACTGAACAGCTTTCCAAACGCCATGACCTGCTGCACTGGGCGCGGATGCAGGGCAACACCGATGATGATATTGAACGCCTGCAAGTGCTGCTCAAAGTCGCCCCGCCGGCAGCAGCAGTATGGATGGACGCACAGCAGGTTGGCACACCTGAAGCGACCTTCCTCAACCATCATCTGATTATTGCGGGACGCAAATCCTGGAACTGACAGAGCCAGCATCGTGCAGGGGCGCAGCCGACATGCGCCCCAATCATCCATATCTCGCTGTTCAGAACGGCCCGAAGAACCAGTTCGCCGGGCAGTCCGGGTCATCGCTGTAGTGGAAATCGTAGCCCAACTGGGCGAACTCCTCGGCGGAAATGACGCTGTTACCGTCGAGATCGAGTTTCATAAAAATGTGGTCGGCATCCGTATCGCGAATATCATAGCCTTGATAGAACATGCGGAATTCATCCAGCGTGATCGACCCATCCCCATCGGTGTCGATCAGTTCAAACAGAAAACTGCCGGTTGAACCCTCAATCGCGGCGTAATTGCCTTCCAGCAGGCTTTCAGCGTATGCCAGAAATTCGGGCAGGCTGACGGAATAATCACGGTTCGGATCGCCAAACTTTTGCATGTATTCCCACACAAAATTGAATTTGGATTCCAGCTTCTTGTGTGCGGTACTTCCCGGTTCCAGCGCGCGCAGTTTGCTAAAATTCTGGGCGATACGCCGGTAATCGCGTTCTTCGATATAACCGCTGCCATCGACATCGTAGACATTAAAAAAGCGCGTCATCTTGCGGCGCTGCAATTCACTCAGCATTCGGGTTTCTCCTTCCAATCGGGTATATGCTCTATGGTACACCCAGGTGTGCCTGTTTACTCTAAAGAGTGGAACCCGCACCCCGGCACAAACGTCCTATAATGATGTTTGCGATACAATAAGGAGCAAGCAGATGGAATTGATTGATCTTCTGGTGCGCATCTTCCTGTACTTCTTTATGACCGTCGGCATCGTCCAGACCGGGCCAGTGCGTCCCAGCGAACCGCCCCCCCTGCCGGATGACGCGGTCTTTCTCAGCTACACCACCATACTGGATGTGCAGGCGGTCATGCTGGAATCCTTCCCGGTGCAGGTGCATTTGCAGGTGCGCGGTGAACATCCTGATGGTTGTGACCTGCCGGTGATTGTCGAGCAGGAGCGCGATGGGAACACGATCACGGTGCGGGTCTACCGGGAAGTCCCGGCAGCCGTGATGTGCCCGATGATCCTGCGTCCTTATGAGGACACGATTGTGCTGGAGGGCGGCTTCGAGCCAGGCACGTACACCCTTCATGTGAACGATTTCATGCTTGAAATCACGGTTTAGCGCAGCAGGTTTGTGATTTCTAACGGCGGCGTTTACCGGACGTTGAGAACACAGTGAGCGCCGCCTGGCCGGATTCCTCTATAATGAAAGTAACAATACCTTTATACTTGCATGTGGGGGAGGGTCGGCCTATGAAACGCCTGCTGTTATGGACACTGGTGCTGCTGGCTGTGCTGCTGGCAGGCTTCACCCCCGCTGTGGCTCAGGGAAGTTTGTGGACTGCGGAGTATTTTAACAACACCTCCCTGATTGGGCCGGCGGCGCTGGTCCGTACCGAATCCTCCCCGACCAATGAATGGGGCTACGGTTCACCGGGTCCCGGCGTTCTGGCAGATAATTTTTCCGGGCGTTGGACCACGACCACATTTCTGAACGCTGGCAGCTACCAGATCAGCGTGCGCGCAGATGATGGCATCCGGGTGTATGTGGATGGTGTGCCCTACATCAATGAATGGCATCTGGCGACAGGCCAGTTGTATCAGGTAACGGTCACGCTGGCTGCCGGGAACCACACAATTGTCGTCGAATTCTTTGAGGCTGCCGAAGTCGCTTTCGTCGTCTACAATTTCACGCTCATCTCAGGGGGACCGCCCCCCGGTTCGCCCCAGGCCACTGTCACCGCTCAGTTTTTGAACCTGCGTTCGCTGCCCAATCCGTCTGCGGCGATTCTCGTCGTCATCAGTCGCGGGCAGGTCTACCCGGTGGTGGGCCGCAATTTATACACCTCCTGGCTGCAACTGAATGTCAACGGCACAATCGGGTGGGTGAACAGCAGTTACGTGACCGCCTCGAACATCGCGGGTGTGCCGGTTACGGATGGCGGCGGACCGTATCCTACCCCGATTCCACCGCCACCGGTAGGCGCAACCGCGACTGTCACCGCCTATCTGCTGAATGTCCGTAACGCGCCCAATCCATTCACGGGCGGGGTCATCACGCAGATCACACGCGGACAAATTTATCCGGTGATCGGGCGCAATCTGGATACCAGTTGGGTGCAGATCAACGTGAATGGCTTAATTGGCTGGGTGCGCAGTTCGTGGACCGCGCTCGCCAATATCGGCAGCGTGCCCGTCACCAGCAACACGACTAATCCCGCGCCGAACCCGATTCCGATCAATACTTTTGCAACCGTGCGAGCCTACTTCCTGAATGTGCGCAGCCAGCCCTTCGCCACCGCGCCGGTGCTGACTCTCATCAGCCAGGGACAGACTTACCCGGTGGTGGGCCGCAACGCCAGCAACACCTGGGTCCAGGTGAATATCAGCGGTACGCTGGGGTGGGTGCGCAGTACATGGGTGATTGTCGTACCGAATTTATCGAATGTGCCGGTGACAGGTTAGAGGCAGGCATCAAAAGAGGGGGACAGCACCCCCTCTGTGCCTTAATCCTCTGGCACGAGGTAACGTTCGCGGAATTTCTCGTCACCCATGTGATAGGGTTCGCCTTCGCTGCCGATGATGAGCCAGCGACCCGGTGGAACCTGCACCGGTTTGGGGCTTTCCAGGGATTGAATCAGAACGGGCTGTCTGAGGCGGATTGCCCAGACACCGGTGTGTTTATAGTAAGGCCGGCAGCCATGAATAATCAGGTGCGCTTCGGCTGCGTTTGGCCGCCACTTGATGTCGTCCCAGGGTTTGTAGGTCTTGCGAAACAGGTCGCGCTGCACCGGCCAGTGGTCGTAGTCTTCGACCTGCGCCTTTTTTTCACCCTCATCCGGGTCATAAACGATAATATCGCCCTTGCTGGCCGACAGCACCTCGATGGTGGTTTTGACGTTCATGGTCATATCCAGCACACGCGCCATGACCAGCTTTTTACGAGGTGGAAAGTATCGAAGTTTTGAGGCGCGCAGTTCTTCTTCGGTCCAATGACGCTGCCGCAGCACCTGTTTGTTGGACATGAACGTTCCCCTGCCTGTCACCGCAGATCATTCATTTTCAATGATTCTATCATGACAGACTTTGGGCAAGCGGTCTACCACAAAATCACATAAAATCAGGCATAACCGTTAAGAATCTGCAATCATTGGTTCCGGGAAACAACCTGCTCCAAACCCTGCGTGAATCAAGTTGTAATATGGGTGACAGCCGCGACAGGAACCCCCGGATTCTGGTCTGCGCTTGCCGCCCAAATCGTGTCATGCTGTTCCGGTTATGTCAGCATTTGAGGTCATCATGAATCAGAAACTGTGCGGGGATGGGTGGATTTCGCTGTGGAAAAACGAGCGCGAGATTCTGTATGTGGAGATGGGCATATCGGCAATGGTCGTGCCAGTCACGCCAGAGGGGAATGTGCTGTTGATTACCGAGCCATCACCCGCATACGGCGGCCGGGCACTTTACCTGCCCTGCGGCAGCCTGGAAGCGGGGGAGGCTCCTGCCAGCGCGGCAAACCGCGAGATGCAGGAGGAAATCGGCCTGAAAGCGGCTCAGCTTACGCAGATCGGTGAACTTTACCCGATGGTTAAGTATGTCCGTTGCCGCCAGCATGTGTTTCTGGCGCAGGGTTTCGAGCCGAGTCGTCTGATTGGCGACGAAGGGCCGGACTGGGTCATCGAAGTGCAGCCCACGCCGCTGGATGATTTTGAAACACTGATTGCGCAGGGACGTTTGCAGGATTCAACGGTCATCGCCGCGCTGTATATGGCCCGCAGCCACCTCCATACATCGACACAGTGAACCGACGCCGCTACAATACAGCCTGGTTCATTGGTGATGACAGGGTGCAGGTGTGATGAAACAGCAGTTCACGATTCTGGTGGTGGATGATGAGCCGACGATTCGTGAGGTGGTGCGCCGTTATCTCGAACGGGACGGTTATAAAGTCTACGAAGCCGCTGACGGAAACACGGCGCTGAACATGCTGCGCAGCCAGTCACCGGACCTGATCGTCCTGGATATTATGCTGCCGGGCATTGACGGGCTGAGCATCACCCGCAGGCTGCGCGACCTGGATGGTCAGGGACTGCTTATCACCGAACGCGAAGTGCCCATTATCATCCTCACCGCCCGCACCGGCGAACATGACCGCATTCAGGGCCTTGAACTAGGCGCAGATGACTATGTGACCAAACCCTTCAGCCCGCAGGAACTGGTAGCGCGCGTGCGGGCCGTGCTGCGCCGCACCCAGCCGGCTTCGGGCCAGTCAACTGAACGCCCGCTGGAATTTGAGCGTCTGACCATTGACCCGCGCACCCGCGAGGTCACGGTCAACGGCCAGCCGGTCATGCTCACTGCCAAAGAGTTCGATCTGCTGTGGTTTTTTGCCAGCCACACCCGCCAGGTGTTCAGCCGCGATCAACTGCTCGATCAGGTGTGGGGCTACAGCTTCTACGGCGACCCCAGCACCGTGACCGTGCATGTCCGCCGCCTGCGCGAGAAAATCGAGCCGGACGCCGCCAACCCGACCTTTATCCAGACCGTGTGGGGCGTGGGCTACAAGTTTGAGGCGTGATGCTCGCAGGGGCCGGGGAAGTGATGATACCCGCACCAGCCCCTTCAGATGTTTTAAACGTCAGGCGATGGTGACATCTTCACAGAGATACACGTCCTGAATGGCGTTGAGCAGCGCTGCGCCTTCCGCCATTGGCCGCTGGAATGCCTTGCGCCCGCTGATGAGGCCAGTTCCGCCGGCGCGCTTGTTAATGACGGCGGTCAGCACCGCTTCGGCAAAGTCGTTCGAGCCGCTGGCCCCACCGGAGCTGATTAAGCCCGCGCGGCCCATGTAGCAGTTCGCCACCTGATAGCGGGTCAGGTCAATAGGATGCTCACTGCTCAGTTCCGAATAGATGCGTTCATCCAGCTTGCCATAGGATGATGACCCGGTGTTGAGCGCCTTGAAGCCGCCGTTGTTGGTGGGCAGTTTCTGTTTGATGATGTCCGCCTGAATGGTCACACCCAGGTGGTTGCCCTGCCCGGTCAGGTCAGCAGCCGTTTCATAATTCGTGCCGTTGACCTTAAAACCAGGATTGCGCAGGTAGCACCACAGCACGGTTGCCAGCCCAAGTTCATGCGCATAGGCGAAAGCTTCGGCCACCTCGACAAGCTGGCGCGTGCTTTCGTCCGAACCGAAATACACGGTTGCCCCTACCGCCACCGCGCCCATATCCCACGCCTGTTTGACGCTGCCAAACATGACCTGATCGAACTTGTTGGGGTAGGTCAGCAGTTCGTTGTGGTTGATTTTGACACGGGATTTTGTGGGCATACTTGCGGGCCACCGCGCCCAGCACCCCAAAGGTCGAAGCCACAGCGTTGCAGCCGCCTTCAATTGCCAGTTCGACAATGCCTTCCGGGTCGAAGTAGCGCGGGTTCTTGGCAAACGATGCCCCGGCGGAATGTTCGATGCCCTGATCTACTGGCAGGATGGACATATAACCCGTGCCTGCCAAACGCCCATGATTAAACATCTGCTGCAAGCTGCGCAGCACCTGGGGGTTGCGATCTGTCTGGGTATACACCCGGTCCACAAAATCCGGCCCAGGCAGATAGAGATGTTCCTTGCTGATCGTCCGGCTGGTGTAGTTGAGCAGCGCATCGGCATCTGCACCCAATAATTCCGCAATTTTATCAATATCATAGGTTTGTGTGAGCGCTACGGCCATGTTGTGTCTGACGCCCGCCCGGCGTCATCCTCCTTTCATTGGTCACTTACGGCCTCATTATAACAGCAAACCGACTCGCCGCCCCTGCAATCTATCCGTAAAAAAGCAGTCATTCGGTGCTACAATCTGAGCAATATTCAGTAATCTATCGTCATTTAGATGTTTAAGGACTACCTCTCGTGCCACTTCCAACATGGCGCAGGCTGAAACTGTCATCAAACTATCACGAACCAGATCAGCAGCGGCAGCGTAAAGCGCGGATGCTTTCCACCATTCTAATGGGTTTAATCATCGTCGCAGGCATTATGACGGCCGTTTATGTTCTGATTGATCCGGTTGTCAAACCGACTATTGTGCTGACAGGTATTGGAACAACGGTTATCCTTTTGCTGTTCTATGTTCTGAATCGGGCCGGGCATTACTTTTTCAGCGTCCTCGGTTATATAGCGCTCAACTTCGCCGCCGTGACCATCGTTCTGTTGAGTAATGAACCCGAACCATTCCGGGTCCTGAGTCTGCTCGGTTATCTGAACACCGCTGTACTGGTGAGCAGTGTCATGCTGTCGTTTCGCGCAACAGTGGCAACCGCTGCTGCCACCATGCTCTTTACCCTGCTTTTGATGATCACGCTGCTGCCAGACCAGCCGCCCGTGACTTTGTTTTACATCTTTTTCTTAAACGCCGTGCTGTCTCATCTGATTGTCCTGATCGCATACGTCCGCACGCAGGATCAGGCGCAGATCACGCTTCAGGCGTCGCACATCGACAGGACCGAAGCGCGCTATCGCCAGCTTTTTGAAGCGATTCTGGACCCTATCTATGTACAGGAACAGGGTCGGATTACTGATGTCAACCCGGCTTTTGAGCAGATTTTCCAGTATGACCGAACCGAGATTGTGGGGCAGCCAGCAGCCACGTTTTTGAATCCGGTATCCACCAGTTCAACACAAAACAGCGGACGGTTTGAAAGTACCGCACGGCGCAGGGACGGAACATCAATTCCGCTTGAAGTCAGCACACGCTCCTATCACGACAACGGGCATGAAATTCAGGTGAATGTCGCTCGTGACATGACCACTCGACAGCAGGTTGAGCAGGCCATTGAGGCCGAACGGCAGCTTCTGCGCACCGTTATTGACAACATCCCGGATTCAATCTATGTCAAGGATGAAGCCAGCCGGTTTGTGCTGGTGAACAGGACGCTGGAAGAAGTGTGGTCAGGCATACCTCTGATCGGCAAGACGGATCATAATGTGGTGTTACAGAATATGGCCGATCAACACCGGGCTGAGGAACAGCATATTCTGACGACTGGTGAACCGCTGCTGAACAAGGAGCTTTACATCCCGCACGACGCCATGAACCAGACCGGCCCCGTCTGGAGGCTGGTGACAAAAGTCCCCCTGCGCGACAGCAGCGGCAATATTATCGGGCTGGTGGGCATTAACCGGGACATCACCCACCAGAAACAGATTGAGCAGCAGCTTGAGGCAGAACGCAACCTGCTGCGCACCGTGATCGACAATATCCCCGATTATGTATATGTCAAAGACCTCAACAGCCGCTTTATTCTGGTGAACCAGGCTGTTCAGGACTCCTGGTCCGGCGACACGGTGATCGGCAAGGATGATTTTGACATCCACGACAGCGCCTCTGCGGCCCAGTTTCGCGCTGAGGAACAGCTTCTGATGACATCCGGTACGCCGGTTCTGAACCGCGAGGTATTTATGCCTGGTCGTGAAGGGCACAAGCCGGGCGATGTCTGGTTGTCGGTGAACAAAGTCCCTCTGCGTGACAGTGAAGGGCGGATCATTGGTTTGGTCGGGATCAACCGAAACATCACCACGCAGAAGCAGGCCGAGCGGCAGGTGGAACAGGAGCGAAACCTGCTGCGCACCGTCATCGAAAATATCCCGGACGAAGTGTACGTTAAGGATTTGAACAGCCGATTTGTGCTGGTCAACAACGCTGTCCGTACCGCTTATCTCGGTGATGTGATGATCGGAAAGACGGATCACGACTTTCTGCCCGTTCAATATGCCGACCATTTCCGCCGGGAGGAGCAGCACTTGTTCGCAACCGGCCAACCCATCATCGGGCGCGAGACCTACGCCTCAGACGAATTGACGCTGGACGGCATCCCCTTCTGGCTCATGGAGACAAAAGTCCCCCTACGCGACGCAGAAGGCAAAATCATCGGGCTGGTCGGCATCAATCGGAACATCACACGCCAGAAAGAAGTTGAACTGGGGCTGGAAACCGAACGGAACCTGCTGCGCACCCTGATCGATCATATTCCCGACCATATCTATGCCAAAGATACCGAACATCGCTTCATACTGGTCAATAAGGCGCTGCGAGAATACTGGGGGATGGACCTGATCGGTAAAACCGACGCGGATATTGTGCCGCAGCGCGCCGCCATGCACCGGGCCGCAGAACGCCGGGTGCTGGAATGCGGTGAGCGCATTATCAATGATGAAAGCAGCCTGGTACGCGCCAATGGAGAACGCACCTGGACCCTGACGACCAAAATTCCGCTGCGCGATGCGTCTGATAAGGTCGTCGGGCTGGTGGGGATAAACCGAGATGTCACCCAGCTTAAACAGGTTCAGGTCGCGCTGACTGAGGAGCGCAACCTGCTGCGCACGGTCATTGACAACATCCCTGAACGCATCTATGTCAAGAATCTGGAGCACCGCTTCATACTGGTCAACC
>CAZKIB010000002.1:15523-24014 GCA_964552425.1 uncultured Anaerolineaceae bacterium
TGGCTAACCTTATCGGGCAAACAGACGCAGCCCTGAATGACACTCTGGAAGGACTCCAGAAACAGATTGCCAATGAAACTCGCGTGATCGAGACCGGTCAGCCCCTGCCACCGGAGGAATACAGGTGGTCGCGTCAGGATGGCCGCGCCGGGTGGTCACTTGGGTTTATGGTCCCCCTGCGCAGCAGCGATGGTGAGATTACCGGGGTGGTCAGAATCAGCCGCGATATCACGGACCAGAAGCGGGTTGAAGCCCGTCTGGAAGAAGAACGCAACCTGCTGCGCACCGTGATTGACAATATCCCGGATCGGATTTACGTGAAGGACCGGGATCACCGTTTCGTGCTGGTCAACCATGCCGCCCAGGAGTTCTGGAAGCATCGGGTTGATAATCTCATTGGGAAGACCGATGCTGAACTGGACAACACCTCTGAAGCAGTCCAGAAACAGATCATCGAAGAAGAGCACATGATGCAAACCGGTGAGAACCTGCCCCCGCTGGAATATCACTGGACACGGGCGGACGGGCGCTCCGGGTGGGCGCTGGGCATTAAGGTTCCCCTGCGCAGCAGCGATGGGCAAATCAGCGGTGTGGTCGGAATCAGCCGGGACATCACCGATCAGAATCGCATCGAGGCCCGTCTGGAAGAAGAACGCAACCTGCTGAGTACCGTGATCGACAATATCCCGGATCGCATCTACGTTAAAGACTTGCAGCACCGCTTCATCATGGCAAACAAGGCTCTTCGGGATGTGTGGCATAAAACCGATATTACCGGCAAAACCGATCAGGAACTGCTGCCAGACTCGCCCTACCGCTATGATAATCTCAGCGAAGAACAGCGCCTCTTCGAAACCGGACAGGCCGTCGTTAACAAGGAACTTCTGGTAGCCTACCACTATGGGGATCGCGATGAAGACCCGACCTGGCTGCTGGTGAACAAGGTTCCGCTGCGCGACCGGGATGGCCGGGTGATTGGGCTGGTAGGCATCAATCGGAACATTACCGAAAAGAAGCACATCGAAATCAAAATAGAGGAAGAACGGAATCTGCTGCGGGCGGTCATCGAAAACATTCCCGAACATATCTATGTCAAGGACCTCAATCACCGCATTATTCTGGCGAATCAATCTGTTCAACAGCGCTGGGGACGTGACGTTATTGGTCTGACCGATGTCGACCTGCTGCCGGCGGATAAAGTCGAAGCGGCCTTTGCGAATGAGCGGCGCATTTTCGAGACTGGTGAACCGCTGCTGAATTATGAAAATCAGCTTATCAGTCTGGAGGGCAAGCGCCTGTGGGTGCTGATTACCAAAGTCCCGCTGCGCAATGCCACAGGCAAAATCATCGGATTAGTGGGCATTAATCGAGATGTCACCCCGCTTAAGGAAGCTGCGCTTGCCCTGCGCGAAGAGCGCAATCTGCTGCGTTCGGTCATCGACACCATCCCGGACGAACTCTATGTCAAGGATACGGATTACCGGCTGGTGCTGGTCAACCGCGCGGTGGAAGAAAGCTGGCAGCGCACCGATCTGATTGGAAAGACCGACCATGAACTGCAAATGACTTCTGATCTGGAGGCACACTTTCACAGGCAGGAGACGCAGGTTCTGCAAACCGGCCAACCGGTATTCAACGATCAGATTGGGGTCAAATCCATCCACAGTGGCAGTCGTGTCTGGTTCATGATTACCAAAGTTCCCCTGCGAGACAGTGAAGGGCGCATCATCGGACTGGTCGGGGTTAATCGCAATATCACAGAATTGAAGCGCTTTGAGGATCAACTGCGCTATCATGCCGAACTGCTGGAAAACGTGAATGACGCGGTGATTTCTACCGATCTGAACTTCAGGGTGGTGAGCTGGAATCGCGGCGCGGAACGCATGTATGGCTGGCAGGCCGCCGAAGTGATTGGCCGCAGTCTGAGCGATATCCTTCCGACACAGATTTCCGACTCCGATGCCTCAGCGGCGGTGAACATCGTGACCTTGCAGGGGCGCTGGGAAGAAGAGGTATACCAGCAGCGCCGCGATGGAAACTGGATCCATATTCACAATGTCGGGAGTCTGGTTTTTGACGAGCACGGCCAGCCTTCCGGCATTGTCGCGGTAAACCGGGACATCACCGAAAAGAAGCTGGCGGAACAGCAGCGCACCGAACTGATCGTGGAACGCGAGCGCGTCAAAATTTTGCAGCAGGTCATCAGCGATATGTCGCATGATCTCAAAAACCCGCTCACCAATTTCCGCACCAGCCTGTATCTGCTGGACAAATTTATTGACAATGCAGCCAAGCGTCAGGATTACCTGAGCAACCTGGATGCCCAGACCACCCGGCTGGAAACCATGCTGGAAGACCTCCTCAGCATGTCCCGCCTGGAACAGGTCACGGATGAGTTTGACTTCGAAGCGCTGGATGTATGTGCCCTGCTGCGCCAGATCGTGAACGAGCAGCAGGTCCTGGCTGTCCGCCGGCGGCAGCAGCTTACCCTCAACGACCAACCTGATCTGCCGCTTATTCAGGCGGACAGCGCGAAAATCAACCGGGCCGTGACCAATCTGGTCATGAACGCGCTGAACTACACCCCGGAAGGCGGGACTGTGACCGTCAGGGGGCATCTTCAGGAACGCTTTATGGTCATTGAGGTGGCCGACAACGGCATCGGCATCAAGCCTGAAGAACAGGAACTCATCTTCGAACGTTTCTACCGGGCGGATAAGTCACGCAGTTCAGCCACCGGGGGAACGGGCCTGGGTCTGTCCATCGCCCGCCGCATCGCCGAGGGGCATGGCGGCAAAATCACGGTTCAGAGTGCGCCGGGCGAAGGCAGCATTTTCAGTCTGTGGCTGCCGGCGGAATAACATGGATGGTCTGTCTGCGGACCAATACTACCCTCTGCGCCCGTGACATTTTTTGAACTTCAGGCCGCTGCCGCACGGGCAGGGGTCGTTGCGTCCCACATGCGCGAACTGCTTTTCCAGTTCCAGTTTCTCGCGGGCCAGCATAAACATGACATTGGCCGGCGCGCGCCCGGCGTACAGTTCAGCCGCCATCATGCGCATGGGCCGGTCCACATGGTTAAAGAAGGCGCGAAAGCCGGCGCACAGGTAGTTCAACCCCGGTTCGCCATCCGGTGTCTGGATGAACCGATCCTTCGGGCAGCCGCCGTTGCAGACAAAGCGCACTTCACAGTCGCGGCAGTACTGGGGCAGGGTGTCCTTCTTGGCCTGTCCGAATTCCCACTGGCGCTGCGAACCCACCATGTCCTTCAGCGGAGTCTGCTGGATATTGCCCAGACGGTAAGCTGGTTCGACAAAATGATCGCAGGAGAATACGTCCCCGTTGTGTTCCATTGCCAGCGCCGCGCCGCAGGTTTCCTCAAAGATGCACAGGCCGGGCCGCTGCCCGCTCCACGCCGCCAGCGCCACATCAAAAATCTGCACGTAGATGCGGCCTACATCGTGCAGCACCCATTCATCAAAGATCGCGCTGAGAAAACGCCCGTACTGCTCGGCAGTCACCGAACGTTCCGTGACGTGATTCCCTTCCTGAAAGCCGGTCTCGTTGGCACGTTCCACAATCGGGATAAACTGGATAAAGCTGGTCCTGAGTTCATCGCGGAAGCAGCGATACACCTCCAGCGGATGTTCCGCATTGGCGGCATGAACGGTGCAGAGGACATTGTAATCGACCCCGTGTTTTTCCAGCGCAGCGCGCCCACGCATCACCCGGTCAAAGGTCGGCTGGCCGCCCTTATCCACCCGGTAAGCGTCGTGAATGTGGCGCGGGCCATCCACGCTCAGGCCGATCAGAAAGTCGTTCGCCTTAAAAAACGCCGCCCATTCATCATCCAGCAGCACGCCATTGGTCTGAAAACTGTTGAAGATGCGCATCCCCGGTTTTTTGTACTTCTGCTGGTAACGCACCGCCATCCTGAAAAAGTCCAGACCCATCAGAGTGGGTTCGCCACCCTGCCAGGCGAAGGTGACTTCAGGAACCTGCTGCGCTTCGATGTACTGCTTGACATACTCCTCCAGCAGGTTTTCCGTCATCCGAAATTCGCTGTTGGGGTAGAGATGTTCTTTGGAGAGAAAATAACAGTATTTGCAGTCCAGGTTGCAGATCGCCCCGCGCGGCTTGGTCATCAGATGAAACGCGCGCGGCATCGGGCCGGGTTCCAGCACCGGAATGTCATCCATTTGAATCGTGGTTTGCATCACACTACCAGAAATCTAAATAACAAATACGCCAATTATTATGACGCGCTTCGTCTTTACTGCAATATCTGCCAGCCGCCGAGGAAATACATCCACACCATGACGGCCATATTCACCGGGATAATGAGCAGCATCACTAACCCTAACAGAGAGCGCCGGCCGGTCCGCAGGTTGATGTCCACCGCCCCGCCCACCCCAAAAGCCAGGGCAGCCATTGCAATGCCTGATGTGGCAATTTCAATGCCAACCGACAGCCCCGAAAGCACCGTGACGATCAGGCCGGCAATGACCAGCCCCGCCAGCGCGCCTACAGTCGAATTCGCAAAATGAAAGGCCAGTCCAGCCGCCGTGCCAATGGCAACAGCGGTAGTCAGCAGCGAGGCCAGCCCGGTCAGGCCGCCGCCCGCGACGAACAGCACCCCGGCGATGCCTGCCGCGATCACAAATATGAGCGTCGCCATCACCGTGACGACAATCAGGAGGACCACACTCGCGATCTGACCTTCATGCGAACCGATCCAGGCGGTCAGAAACCACCCGCCGATAAACAATAAGCCCGCCACGATCAGCAGGACACTGGTCGACGAATCGACTGCTGTGCCCGGTATTGTTACGGTCCCCAATACAAAACCAAGCAGGGGCAGCAGAAAGGCAGTCCAGGCGATGTCACTGACCAGCCACGCGCCGGTTTGCCGAATCGTGAGCATCCCATGTGTCTGCCGGTAGGCCAGGTACTGGCGGGGATCAAGCAGCAGCCAGCCGAGCAGGCGGACATGGTCAAGAAAATTAAAAGAGTCCAGTTTTTCGGAATTTGGCAGACTATAACTATCGTGATGAGGGGCAGGCGAAAAAGGTACTTCCGCACCGGGCTGGCCGAGCAGCTCCTGCACAGCGGCGATGAGCCGGGGCATATTGCCCGCGTAATCCCAGCGCAAATCCACACGCTGGGCATTTATCAGCTCAAATGGAACGGCGCTGACTTCTTTATCGCCGCGCACCAGCACCGGGATAATGGGCAGACCGCAGGCACGGGCATAATCAAGTTCACGCTCTACCCAGATCGACTGCTTTGAATCCGGTGACAGAATAACGACCACGCTGCCTGCGTTCTGAATGGCGTTTTCAATCGCATTCTTCCAGGACTCTGTGCCGGGTATCAGACTTTCATCCGTCCAGACAGTCAGACCCGCCGCCCGCATATCCCCGCAAATGCGGCGCATCACATCCGCGTCCTTACGGCTGTAACTCATAAACACCTGATGCTGCATAGGGATTGATCTCGTTATTGTGATCCGGCCTCCCTGCTATTGTACCTGAATTCGTTCCAGGGCAATCCGGTTTAAGAGGCGTTCAGCAAACCCTCGTCAACCAATCGTTCGTAAATCAGGCGCGCCGCCAGTTCATGCCCCGCCGCGTTCCAGTGCCCGTCCGCCGGGAAATAGAGCATCTGCCCCTGTTCAGCCTCGGCCCGCAGCCCTGGCAGCAGATTGAGAAATGCGATGCTGTGGTCGTCTGCCATCTGTTCCAGCCGCGCCGCTGCCGAGTCCAACTGGGCCACATCGACATCGGGCATTTCATTCTGAATGATCGGCCAGTACACATGTTCCCGCGCCGGTATGAAGACCAGCAGAATCGCGGCGTCCTGTTCGGCGGCAAGCTGCTGCGCTTCTGCCAGCGCGGTCTCTGTCAGTTCCCAGCCACGCACCACATCCGGGTTGGCCGGGTCGCTGTTGATCCAGGCGTAATGACTGAGCAGCATCTGTAATTCCCCGTTATTGAACAGCTTGTCGCCCGAACCGGGCAGCAGCCGGTATTCCGGGTTGGCAAAAGCCATGATCGCGCCAAACGATTTCAGGTTAAAGGGGAAGGGTGGTTCCTGGTAGTTTGCTGATTTGAAATCGCGCTGACCCGACTCGATAAAGTCCGCCGCGCCGGCGCTCTCGGTCAGGTCATTCATGAAAAATGCCCATACCCAGATGCGGGTTTGCAGCGGAATGGCGTGTCGCCGGATGGTGGTCGGGTAGACATACGAACTCCACCCGGCCCACCCCAGGTTGGCAACCCGCATGCTGCTGAGTTGTTCAAGGCGCGTGGGCCAGGCGTCCGGTTCCTCCACGCCAAACCCGAACGTAAAGGAATCGCCAATGGCGGCAATATCGAATGTGCCCTCGAAGGGTTCATCGCGCAGGCCATCGCTGTTGGTATTCACGGTATATTGAAATTCCGGGTGGGCTGTCACCGGCAGATTCAGATTGGGCTTCAGGTGCAGCAGCAGTTCGTCATCCGATTCCCACTGGGCGGACAACTGCTGGTTGAGGGCGAAGCGGTTCGGCACGTTGACCACTGAAAGCGCCAGTTCAAGCCCGATCACAGCCAGGATGAACCCCAGAATCACCAGAAGCAGGCGGCTGATAATTTTCCGCAGCGCGGCTCCCAGACTCGATTTCGGCATCACGAACTCCTGATTTGATATTCCGCAACCCCATCATAGACCCGATTCGGAATGAGAACACCTCAATTCTCGCAGCAGGTCTGGACTGCACAGCTTTCAGCGGAAACGTTGAGCGATCTGGCGGGGTGTGTTATGTTTAGCGGCGTTATGGTTCGCCCTATCCACGAGGAAATCATGCGAATTCTGTACATCGACATCGACAGTCTGCGCCCCGATCATCTGGGATGTTATGGTTATCCGCGCAGCACCAGCCCGAACATTGATAAGCTGGCCCGGCGGGCAGCGCGTTTCGAGAATGTCTACATTACAGATGCACCCTGTCTGCCCTCGCGCACCGCGTTGTGGAGCGGACGCTGCGGCTTTCATACCGGCGTGGTCGGGCATGGAGGCACAGCCGGGCAGCCGCTCGTGGAAGGCCCCACACGCGGCTTTGTGGATCTGTTTGGCACAACGGGCTGGATGAACGCGCTGCGCAAAGCCGGCTATCGCACCGTGACGGTCAGTTCGTTTGGCGAACGGCATTCCGCGCATCACTGGTACGCGGCTTACAACGAAATCCACAACCCCGGCTACTTCGGTATGGATCGCGCCGATCAGGTCGTGCCGATTGCAATGGATTGGATCGAGCGCAACGGCAAAGGCGAAGACTGGTTTTTGCACGTCAACGTGTGGGACCCACACACCCCTTACCGTGTGCCGGAAGCATTCGGCAGTCCCTTCGAGAATGAACCGCTGCCAGACTGGTACACCGAAAGCCTGCGCCAGCGCGCCTGGGACGGTTTCGGCCCACACAGCCCGCAGGAGATGTACGGGCATCAGGATAACCCACGATTTGAGCAGTTATATCCCAATATCCCAAGCAAACTCGATTCGCTGGACAAAGTGAAACAATGGATTGACGGCTACGATACCGGCATCCGGTATGCCGATGACTGGATTGGCCGCCTGCTGGAAACGCTCGAAAAGGCCGGCATTCTGAACGACACCGTGATTATCGTCAGCGCCGATCATGGCGAAAATCAGGGTGAACTGAACGTCTGGGGCGACCACCAGACCGCCGATCAGATCACCTGTCATGTGCCGCTGATTGTCTGCTGGCCGGGAATCACCGACGCAGGTTATGTGGACCGCGCCCTGCATTATCACTATGACTGGGCTGCCACGCTGATCGAAATGGTCGGTGGCACGGTTCCCGCCAACTGGGATGGACAGCCGTTCACCGAAGCATTCAGATCGCATACCGAAGCCGGACGCCCCTATCTCGTCACCAGCCAGGGCGCGTGGGCGGTGCAGCGCGGCGTGCGCTTTAATCATGATGGTCAGGAATACATCTGCCTGCGAACCTACCATGACGGGCACAAAATGATGGACCCGGTGATGCTGTTCAACCTCACCAGTGACCCGCATGAGGAGCATGATCTGGCCGCCAGCCAGCCGGAACTCGTTCAGAAAGCGCTGGTCATGCTCGAAGACTGGTATCAACACATGATGGCGACCAGCCGCCACGATGTGGACCCGCTTATGACGGTCATGCGCGAGGGCGGGCCGTTCCACACACGCGGTGAACTGCCCGGCTATCTCGAACGGCTGCGAGCCACCGGACGCGCCCATCATGCAGAGCGCCTGGCTGCGCGCCACCCGGATGAATTGAAATAAACGCTTGCTCAAATATGGACTGCGGTTGTCAGGGCGTGTCCTTATGGATCAGGAGAAAAGAACTTCATGTCCCCACCAAATATTGTCTTCATTACCTGCCACGACCTGGGCCAGCATCTCGGCTGCTATGGCTGGAAAAGTGTGCCATCGCCCGCACTGGATGACA
>CAZKIB010000002.1:24024-28271 GCA_964552425.1 uncultured Anaerolineaceae bacterium
TCGCCGGACGCGGTGTGCTGTTCGAAAACAACTTTTGCACCGCGCCGCAGTGCAGCCCCAGCCGCTCCGCTTTGCATACCGGACGCCACGCCCACAGCAACGGCATGATGGGGCTGGCGCACAGCCTGTTCAAGTGGCGGATGCACCCCGGTGAGCAGCACCTCGCGCAGCGTCTCAAAACGGCAGGTTATGAAACCGCGCTGATCGGCGTGCAGCATCTCGTCGGCGGGGACGAAGCCCTGACGCTGGGCTATGATTCCGTGCAGAGCCGGGGGCCGGCCCGCGACATTGGCGCAGCCGCAGCGGCCTATCTCGAAATTGCGGCGGAGCAGGACCGGCCATGTTATCTGGAAGTCGGTTTCTTTGAGCCGCACCGTCCCTATGATTTTGGCGGCGTTGGCGCGCAGGATCGGGCGGGCACATCCCTCCCTCCGTATATTCTGGATACACCCGAAGCCCGTTCGGATTTTGCGCGGGTACAGGGAGCTATTGCGGCGCTGGATAGCGGCGTAGGCCAGATTGTTTCGGCGCTGGAACAGCACCACCTGCTCGACAATACCTGGCTCATCTTCACCACCGATCACGGGCTGGCGATGCCCCGCGCCAAATGCACCTGTTACGACCCCGGCATCGAAACCGCGCTTATCATGCACTGGCCTGGGGGTGGCTTGACCGGCGGGCGGCGCATCGGCGAGATGACCAGCCATGTCGATATGGTCCCCACCCTACTGGATGCGCTGGGTATGGACATCCCCGCAGACCTGCACGGACGCAGCTACTGGCCGCTGCTGCAAGGCCAGCCTTATCAGCCAAATCAGGAAATCTACGCTGAAAAGACCTTTCACACGGCCTACGAACCCATGCGCTGCATCCGCACGGGCGCGCACAAATTGATCGTCAATCTCGATCAGGACATCGCGATCAATGTGCCGACGGATATTCAGAAAAGTCCCATCTACATGCAGATGCTGGAACAGATCGCCGTGCATCGCCCACATCTGGAACTCTACGATCTGCTGGCTGACCCGAAAGAAATGCACAATCTGGCCGGGGAGCCGCAGGTGGCCGCGATTGAACGCGAACTGAAACAGAAACTGTTCAGGTGGATGGAAGACACTCATGATCCTATTCTCAAGGGGCCGGTTCCCTCACCTTATTACCACACCGCACTGGACATGCTGAGACACCCATGAAACCGAATATCCTGGTCATCATGACCGACGATCACGGCCAGTGGGCCGCCGGATGCTATGGCAACCGTGAGATTCACACCCCCGCGATGGATTATCTGGCAGCCACCGGCGTGCGGATGGCGAACGCCTTCACACCCAGTCCGGTCTGCTCACCGGCGCGGGCGTCCTTTTTTTCCGGCCTGTACCCGTCGCAGCATGGCATCCATGACTGGCTGTGGTATGACGCCAATATCCGCACCGACCAGCAGCGCGCCGACCTGAAAGACCGGCCTTCGCTCAACGGCCAGCCGACTCTGGCGCAGATACTTTCTCAATCCGGCTATACCTGTGGGCTTTCGGGGAAATGGCACTGCGGCGGGGACGACCAGCCGCAGCCGGGGTTCGATTACTGGTACAGCCTGCGCGCCAACCAGCCCCCGCGTGACGGCCAGTATTCCGACCAGGGCAAACTGGTCATGCTGCGCGGTTATCACACCGACATCATCACTGAACATGCGGTCACCTTCATGCGCCAGCGAGATCGCAGCAAACCGTTTTTTCTGTTCACCGGCTACATCGGCACACACAGCCCCTGGAAAGGCCACCCGGAACGGCTGGTGGACCAGTATCGTGAATGCACCTTTGACGACATTCCGCAGGATTCAACCTATCCCTATGGACGGCTGGCGGGTGAATCGACCCTGAATTCGCGCTTCAACCGGCGCGAGGCACTGGCGCAGTATTACGCCTCGGTCACACACATTGACGAGGGCATTGGCCGCCTGCTGGATGAACTGGAAGCGCAGGGCGTGCGCGAGAACACGCTTGTGGTCTATACGTCCGATCACGGTCTGAACTGCGGGCATCATGGGGTATGGGGCAAAGGCAACGGCACGCGCCCGCTCAATATGCTCGAAGAATCCATCCGTGTGCCGCTGATCTTCAACCATCCGGGGCGTTTGTTCGCTGGGCAGGTGCGCGGGGAATTTGTCGATCACTGCGACCTGTTCGAGACTCTGCTGGACACCGCCGAAGCCCAGCCGGACCGCCGCCAGACTTATCCGGGCCGCAGTTTCAGGCCGATGCTGACGGAAGGCCGGGGACTGCCGGACTGGAAAGATGCGCAGATCGCCGAATACGGCCATGTTCGCATGATCCGCACGCGAGCGCACAAACTTGTCCAGCGTTATCCCGATGGCCCGCATCACCTGTTCGACCTGACCGCTGACCCGCGTGAAACCACCGATGTGTTCGGTGAACAGCCCGCGCGGGTGGAAGCGCTGACCGCCCGCCTGGATACCTTTTTCAGCCAGCACGAAGACCCGACCTGCTGTGGTCGGCGGGTGCGCGAACTGCCGCGTCATAACTATCACGAAGGCTGGCGCGACGAGATGGCATGAGGCATCCGGGTATCAGGCTGCGCGTCGGACAACAGGTGCAATAGGAATGTTTCGCGTTCGTGTGAAACAAGCGAGGATGCTGGAATGAGCGAACAATTAACCGAACTGGAGAATATCGTAGCGCTGGCCGCCAATCTCTCGCCGCTGGACAAAGTCCGCCTGGTGGAGCGTGTGATGGCAACACTGGAGGATGACCTGGGCGAGATGAATAAACAGCCTAAAAAATCGCTGTATGGTATCTGGGAGGGTGTCCGCATTTCAGCCAAAGATATTGACGAAGTCCGCCGTGAAATGTGGAAAAATTTTCCACGCGAGGATATTTGATGATTGCTGCCGTTGCTGATACTCACGCAATCATCTGGTATCTGTCTGCGGACCCTAATCTTTCGGCAAGAGCGCACGCGTTCATGGCATTGACTGCTGAAAAAGGGGACGAAATCGCGGTATCTTCCATTACGCTGGTCGAGATGGTCTACCTGATCGAAAAAGGTAGAATCCCTGCGCAGCGCTTTAGTCAGCTTGTCACAGAACTTGATGACCCCGACAGCATATTTATCGAAGTTCCGGTAGACCTGCGTGTCGTCCGCGCATTATCCTGAGTGCACGTCGCCCAGGTTCCTGATCTGCCGGATCGTATCGTGGCAGCCACCGCTGTGCTGCTGGATGTTCCCATCATCAGCCGCGATGGCAAGATTCGACTTTCGGAAGTGCAGACAATATGGTGAAACCTTATGCCCACTTACACCAACCCGGTTATTCCCGGCTTCTACCCGGACCCCAGTATCTGCCGCGTCGGGGCCGATTATTACCTTGTCACCAGTTCGTTTGAGTATTTTCCCGGTGTGCCGGTTTTCCACAGCCGTGATCTGGTGCATTGGCGACAGATCGGCCACTGCCTGACCCGTCCGGAACAGCTTCCGCTGGAAAACGCGCCCAGTTCTGGCGGCATCTACGCGCCCACCCTGCGCCATCACGATGGACGCTTTTATATGGTGACAACCAACGTCTCCGGCGGCGGACATTTTTACGTCCACACCAACGATCCCGCTGGTACATGGTCAGACCCGGTGTGGGTTCCCTTTCAGACCGCCGAAGGAGCCGGGCACTCGATTGATCCTTCCCTGTTTTTCGATGATGACGGCAAAGTCTATTTCACCTGCAATCAGTCCGGCGCGGGCATTTACCAGTTTGAGATCGACATCGAAAGCGGCACAGCGCTCACCGAGCCGCGCCTTATCTGGACCGGCACAGGCGGCCAGTACCCGGAAGCGCCGCATCTCTACAAAATCAACGGTCTTTATTACCTGATGATCGCCGAGGGCGGGACCGGGTTCGGCCATATGGTGACAATCGCCCGCAGCGCCAGCCCTTACGGCCCCTTTGAAGAGTGCCCCCGCAACCCCATTCTGACTCACCGCAGCCTCAAACATCCGATTCAGGCCGCCGGGCACGCGGACCTGGTGCAGGCCGAAAACGGGACCTGGTGGCTGGTGTGCCTGGGCATCCGCCCCAACCCGCACAACCACACCTGGCCGCCCTATCATCACCTGGGCCGCGAAACGTTTCTCACGCCGTTTGTCTGGTCAGGGGATGGCTGGCCGCTGATCGGCACGCTTGAACCGGAAGTCGAGGTGGACGCGCTGCCGGGTGAAACGCCCGAATTTGATGACGCCCA
>CAZKIB010000002.1:28281-29105 GCA_964552425.1 uncultured Anaerolineaceae bacterium
CGAAGAAAACTACCGCGAGGATTTCGTTATCCCCGAACTGGCGCTGCACTGGAATTTTCTGCGCAACCCGCCGGCTGAAAACTGGTCGCTGGACGACAACCCCGGCTATTTCACACTGCATGGTTCCGCGCTGACGCTGGATGACCCCGGCTCACCCGCGTTTATCGGGCGGCGGCAGCAGCATTTCCGCTGTCTGGTGTCCGCCGGGCTGACCTTCGAACCGGCGCAGGACCATGAAGAAGCCGGCCTGACCGTCTTTATGAACGAAAATCATCATTACGAAATCGCCATTACCCGGCGCAACCAGCAGCGCTGTGTGATCGTGCGGCGGCGCATTGGCAGCCTGTGCGCAGTTGTGGCACAGCGTCCGCTGGAACCGGGGCGGGTGACACTGGCGATTGAGGCCGAGCATCATTTTTACATTTTCCGCTGTGGCCCGGCGGATGGCGACATGCAGACGCTCGCCACCGGCGAAACCCGCTACCTGTCTACGGAGGTCGCCAGCGGCTTTACCGGGGTCTATTTTGGTCTATACGCCACCGGGAACGGCCAGCGCAGCGCCACACCCGCCCTGTTCGATTATGTGGAATATCGCCCCTATGACGCCTGACATCGCACCCCACGAAAGCCATCTCGCGCGGCTGACACGCTGGTTCCAGAACTTCGCCACACACGGCACAATCGGCGTGTCGCCCCTGTATACCCAGCTTACGCAGGCGGTGGCGGCGGATGCCGATCTGCTCGAACTGGCCGCGCATATCCGGCGCGAACCTGTGCCCAATATCCTGTTCGGGGCCGTGCATTACCCGCTGCGCAAGGGCACG
>CAZKIB010000002.1:29115-33294 GCA_964552425.1 uncultured Anaerolineaceae bacterium
CTCTGGCGGCTTATTATCCGAGCATCGCCGGGGACAGAGCGCGTGCCGACGATCCGGTTCCGGCTTTCAAAGCATTCTGCATGGACTATCGCGCCGATATTATCCATCTTATGCAAACACGGCTGGTGCAGACCAACGAGGTTAACCGCTGCGCCCTGCTGCTGCCGGCCTTCGGGTTGATCGCCCAGCGCGAACCGGGCCGAAAGCTGGCTCTGGTGGAAATCGGGGCCAGCGCGGGCTTCAACCTGTTCTGGGACCACTACCATTATGATTATGGCGATGGCCTCACCTGCGGCACACCAGCCGCGCCGCTGCATCTGACCACTGAACTACGCGGTGAGCATCAGCCGCCCATCCCGGCAACCATGCCTGTGGTCGGTTCGCGCCGGGGGCTGGATCTGAATCCCATCGACGTGCGCGACGAGGAAGCGGCGTTATGGCTGCGGGCGCTGGTCTGGCCGGAGCATACTGAGCGGGCGGCGCGCTTGCAGCAGGCGATTGACCTTGTCCAGCAGCACCCGCCGGACCTGATGCCCGGTGACGCGCTGGAAATTCTGCCCGATGCGCTGAACCCGGTTCCACACGATCAGGCGCTTTGTGTTTACCACAGTTTTGTCATCAACCAGTTTTCGGATACTCAGCGCGATCATCTGACGGAACTGCTGGCGCAGCAGTCCGCCACTCGCGCACTCTACCGGGTATCGATTGAATGGCTCAGGACGGAACACCCGCAGCTTGAACTGCGCGTTTATCACAAGGGCGCGGAAATCGAAAGCCGGGCGCTGGCCTGGTGTGATGGTCATGCCCGCTGGATGCACTGGCTGGAAATGACATGACCGGCCTGTGGGTGCGCGCCGTGATCGCAATCCTGGCGCTGCATTTTGCAGTCGTCGGCGCGGCGCTGGCTGCCAGCCAGATGGACAGCGCACCCCGTCATGAGCTGGCTTTTTACACCCACCGTGACGGGCGGGGACAGATTGCGCTGATGGATGTCACCCGCCGTTTCGCGGTTCCCCTGCTGCGCCACGACCCCTATGTCGTCAGTCTGGCATGGTCGCCGGATGGTGAAGCGCTGGCGTTTGTGGCCTACGACCACAGCGGGGCGATGTACGCTTACTGGTTGAATCTGCCGGATCGTGCGGTGCATAAGTCCAGCCGCAAAACGGCCCGAAATGAGGGCGTCCGCTGGTCGCCGGATGGCCGCCACATCGCCTTTAACAGCTATGTCGGCCCACACCCCGCCGTGCATCTGATTGATACGCAGACTCAGGCCGTCACCCATATCACCGCCCCTCAAGTCCTCTGGAACGGCGAACCTGGCTGGTCGCCCGACGGGACACAGTTGGCCTTCAGCGGGCGGGGTGACTCGATAGATATTTATGTGCTGAAGGGGGATTGCGTGCCGGTGGAATGTACGCCGCGTCTGCTGGTCGATCATCCGGCGGCGGATCGTCAGCCGGTCTGGTCACCTGTGGATAACCGCATCGCCTTCGTGTCGGATCGAACCGGGCGAAGCGCGATCTACGTGCTGGATACCCGCTGTGAAAGCTGCCAGCCCGCGCTGCGGTATGTCGCGGGTTTAGGCTTCGGCGGCACGATGCTCTTATGGTCGCCCGATGGCAGCCGCCTGATCTATACGGATACGCCGCGCGGCATTGGTTCGGCGCTGTATATGGCTGATTTGCGCTGTGACACCTGCGACCCAACCATTCAACGCCTCTCTGCGCCTGATGAAATCGACACCTCGCCGGCATGGTCGGACGACGGAAAATGGTTGGCGTTCGTGGCGCGTTTCGCCAATCGCAGCGCGGTTGCCCTGCTGGATTCAGCCTGCATGGATCACCCCGACGGCTGCTCTGGTCAGCGCGACCTGCTCACCGCCCCGGATGGCAATGTCTGGAGTCCGGTCTGGCGGCCCGGCTGATTAATTCACGGCAGGGTGTACCCGCACCAGCCGGGTGCGCGGGTGCATGACCAGCACAACCATGCCGCCCACCAGCACCAGCGCAGCGAACAGATAGGGCAGCAGCATATGCACCGCATACAGGCCCGTTCCGAGCATCGGGCCAATGATGAACCCAATGCCTGTCACCGAACTGGTGAGTCCGGCGATAGCGCCCTGTTCCTGCGGCTCAACATTAAACGTCAGCGCGCTGCGAAAACAGGTCGCTGCCAGACCTGTGCCTAGCCCGTTGATAATCAGCGCAATCGTCAGCATGGCAAAGTCTGCGCTGAACATCAGCCACAGGACGGACAGCAGCATCAGCGGCAAACCGAGATACACCAGCCCTAAAGCCGACCAGCGCAGATAACGGATCAGCACCACCTGGGCGAACAGCGCCGCCGCGCCGCTTGCCATCAGCGCGACCCCAACCACCTGGGCCGTCTCCGCGCTGCCGAGCCGTAAACGATCCTGAAAATAGAACGCAATCGTAAACTGAAGCAGGGACATTGCGGTGGTGACGGCGGTCCCGACCAGCAGCAGCGGCCAGACCCGCGCATCGCCGGCGCGCACACGGGCGACCTGCTGGCCTCTGGCAACCTGCGGCTTGACCGCCGGAAGCATAAACACCACCGCCAGCACACCGACGAGCGGTAAAACTGCCGACACAAAAATTGGCGCGACCAGCCCCAACCCGACCACCGCCGCGCCCAGCGCCGGGCCGAGAATTGTCCCCAACCCGCTGGCCGCCGAGACCAGCCCCATCGCGGTGACACGTTCCTGCCCGAAGGTGGTATCGGCGATGTAAGCCTGTGCCGCCGGAGGTGCGCCGGAAAATAACGTGCCGACGATCATGCGCGCACCCACCAGCAGCAGCCACACCAGCAGCGAAGGCACGATAATCTGGTCGAGTCCTAACTGCATCACCAGGCCGAACGCCCCCACCCCCAGCGAATAACCGATAAGCGACAGCACAAACACGGGTTTACGCCCCCATACCTCGCTGCGCCGTCCCCACATCGGGCTGAAAATGACCCACATAATGGATGAGAAAGTCATAATCAGGCCGCCTTGCAGTTCGCTGAGGCCCAGTTCGCGCACCAGCGGCGGCAGCACCGGCGACAAAATCGACTGGCCGATATAGACACTGAACAAACCAAAAAAAAGAATGTAAACAGGATTCACAATTGTGCCTTGCAGAAATCATTGAACCATTACAACCTTTTCATCATAACGCTGAACAGGGCCGATTATGGGTGTCCAATTGAGTCCATCCGCGCCGGTCTGAAAAACAGGCAGGAACAGGCGAAAGCGTGGCGTTTGGGCTAAACTAAGCGAACAGATGAAGGATTTTCGTCTACAGCCGATGGTCAATAGAAAATCTGCGGCGGCTCAACCGAAACTATGAGACTCTATCCTGCGACGAAAGCCAGAAACTATTGACCATTGGCCTGGAAATTGAAATTTGAAAAGGATACGCTTCATGACTAATCCAATCTATAAGGACCCCGACCAGCCGCTAGACGCCCGCGTCAGGGACCTGGTGGGACGTATGACTCTGGAAGAAAAAGTTGCCCAGATGGGCTATGGCGCGCCGGCGATTGAACGGCTGGATGTGCCGGCGTACAACTGGTGGAACGAATGCCTGCATGGCGTGGCGCGGGCGGGCATCGCGACCGTCTTTCCACAGGCCATTGGGCTGGCGGCCACCTGGAACACCCGCCTCATCAGCCGGGTGGCGGCGGCCATCAGCGACGAAGGACGCGCCAAACATCATGAATTTGTGCGGCAGGGCCAGCGCGAAATCTATCAGGGCCTGACCTTCTGGACACCGAATATCAACATCTTCCGTGATCCACGCTGGGGACGCGGGCAGGAAACCTATGGCGAAGACCCCTATCTGACATCGGCGATTGGCGTAGCGTTCGTCAAAGCCTTGCAGGGCGATCATCCGACCTATCTACAGGCGGCGGCCTGCGCCAAACACTACGCCGTACACAGCGGCCCGGAAGCAGATCGCCATCGTTTCAACGCTGTCGCCAGCGAACGTGATATGCGCGATACCTATCTCCCGGCCTTCGAGGCGCTGGTGCGCGAGGCCCATGTTGAATCCGTCATGGGCGCGTACAACCGCACCAATGGCGAAGCCTGCTGCGCCAGCCCCACGCTGCTGCAAAAAATTCTGCGCGAGGAATGGGGCTTTGAAGGCCATGTGGTGTCGGACTGCTGGGCCATCC
>CAZKIB010000002.1:33313-34519 GCA_964552425.1 uncultured Anaerolineaceae bacterium
TTTATAATGATCACGGGCTGGCGAAACCCCCGGCAGAGGCGGCGGCGCTGGCAGTGAATGCCGGGTGTGACCTCAACTGCGGCGATACCTACCCCTATCTGGTCGAGGCGGTCCAGCAGGGTTTCATCGATGAGGCGACGATTACCCGCGCTGCTGAACGAGTCTTCACAACCCGCTTCAGACTGGGCATGTTCGACCCGGCAGACTGCGTGGCTTACGCGCAGATTCCCTACGAGGTCAATGACAGCGAAGCGCACCGGGCGCTGGCGCTGGAAGCCGCCCGTGAATCGATCATCCTGCTCAGGAATGCGGACAACTTCCTCCCGCTGGAGAAAACGCTCAAATCCATCGCGGTGATCGGCTCCAATGCGGACTGGCCGGAGGTGCTGCTGGGCAATTACAATGGCACACCGTCTTCAGTCATCACGCCGCTGGAAGCCATTCGCGCCGCCGTTTCAGAAGAAACCACCATCACCTACGCGCGCGGCTGTTCGATTGCCGGCAAGGACCGGCGCGGCTTTGATAAAGCAGTGCGCAGCGCTGCCGAAGCCGATGTCGCGCTGGTGTTTATCGGCCTGTCGCAGGAGATGGAAGGCGAAGAAGGCCAGCAGGAAGGGCTGCCGGAAGGGGCGCGCAGCCGGGGAGATCGCACGGACATTGATCTGCCCGGCGTGCAGGAGGAACTGCTCAAGGCCATTCATGCCACCGGGACACCCGTAGTGGTGGTCCTCATCAATGGCAGCGCCATAGCCATCAACTGGGCGGCGGAAAATGTCCCCGCGATTCTCGAAGCGTGGTATCCGGGGCAGGCCGGCGGCACCGCTATCGCCGATGTACTGTTCGGCGATTACAACCCCGCCGGGCGTCTGCCGGTGACGTTCTATAAATCCGTCGATCAGCTTCCCGATTTTACCGACTATAACATGGCCGGGCGCACCTACCGGTACATGAGCGAGCAGCCGCTCTACCCCTTTGGTCACGGCCTCAGCTACACGCGCTTTTTGTACGACAGCCTGAAAATTGACTATCAGCCGGGGCGCGACAGCCTTCAGATCAGTGTCGAAGTCACCAACATCGGCGGGCTGGATGGGGACGAAGTGGTGCAGCTCTACCTGCGCGATGTCGAAGCCAGCGAACCACGCCCCAATCTGGAACTCAAGGGTTTTGCGCGAGTTCCCCTGAAGGCGGGCGCCAGCAAAACCGTCG
>CAZKIB010000002.1:34533-38735 GCA_964552425.1 uncultured Anaerolineaceae bacterium
AGTTTCTACAAGGACGGCGCGCATATCGTCGAGCCGGGGCGCTTCGAGGCGCTGGTGGGTCCGTCATCCGCCGATCACCGGCTGCGCGGCGCGTTCCACGTCACCGAAGGCGATGATGTCACCGGCAACCGGGCCTTCCTTACCAGAGTGACGATGCTCTGACATCTCTCGGACATACCAGATCAGCAGGGACACGGCGCACCGTGTCTCTGCCATCGGGCGGTTAATCACGAACCGGGCTGCTGAGAAGCGGCGAAAAACTCGTTTTGCAGGCGCAGCGTTTCCATATCGTCCTTGATGGCGCGGATGGCCCTGGCAAAGGCGCGAGCGCGGGCCGCCAGCAGCATCTCGCCCTTTTCGGCGGTGGCCGGGCTGCCATCCCCGCGATAATGGGTGGGGTGATCGCCATACCACCAGATGCCGGTGCTGATGCGCAGATCACGCAGGGGTTTCAGGCGGTTCAGCGGCATTCCTTCCCCATCGGCGCGCAGTTGGTCGGGACGAACCAGATCAGGCCGGATGACCAGAATCGCGCTGGTTTCGCTTTCGCCGGCGTGACCATCCACAGCGGACTGCCACTGTGCTCTGACGGCTGCGTCATCTTCCGGGCTAAGGGGCGGTTCGGCCACATACACCGCGTAATCACGCGGACTTTCAAGCTGAATCTGCGCGAAGAACTGAATGAGGCTGTTATTGCCGCCATGCGCGTTGACCAGCACAATTTTCTTCAGGCCGTTGCGGGCAATCTCGCGGCAGATATTATCGAGAAGCCGCACGATGAGATCAACGTCAATGGCAATCGTGCCGGCGCAGTGGCGCGCTTCCAGAATCTGCGTAAAGATGAAATCCGGGAAAATCACGGCGGGTTCCAGTTCTGCGGCGCGACGGCACAGTTCGCGCCCGATATACATGTCGGTTCCCAGCGGCAGATGGTGGGCGTGACGCTCGATCACCGACAGCGGGATCAGGCAGACACCCTCGGCAGCGGCCACCGCCTGCGGGAATTCATCACTCGTCAGTTCTTCCCAGCGCATCGCGTTTTCTCCTTAACAGCGGCTGTTGATCTTTCCTTCGCGAAGATAGCACAGCCCGGCCCTGACTGCCAGCAGCCGGTGAGTCGTGAGTCGCCTTTGCGTCAGGTAAACGGCGGAATCCGGTACGGACAGCGCGTAACGCAGTTCTAACATTCCAATGCTAAACTTAAGATGTAATGTAAGGAAAGTCTGAGATGGAGTACGGTCATGAACCGCAAATGGTCAGCAGTCCTGCTGCTGTTGCTCATCGCCCTCGGCGTGACGGTGGTGGTTCAGCCCGCCGCCGCGCAGAGCGGTGTGACGTGGAACGGCATTTACTATAATTCGCAGTATCTTTCGGACGAGGTGTTCCGGCGTCAGGACGGCGCTATCGCCTTTGACTGGGGTTCGGGTTCGCCCGATTCGCGCATCAACAGCGATACGTTCAGTGTGCGCTGGGGCACAGATGTGTATTTCCCCGCCGGGACGTATCGCTTCTGGGCACTGGCAGACGATCATGTGCGCGTGAATGTGGGCTTTGCGCAGCGCCCGCAGATCGACACCTGGGACACCAGCACCGTGAATCAGGTGGTCAGCGCGGACATCAACCTGCCGGCCGGGACGCACCATATTCAGGTCGATTACCGCGAAAACACGGGCAATGCGCGGGTATTCGTCACCTGGGCCAACCTGGCAACCAATCCGAGCGGCCCGAATTTCCCGGCTCCGATCCCACAGCCGGTGTCTGTCACCGTTGGCCCGTGGACGGCGCAGTATTTCAGCAACACGTCCCTGGCGGGCAGCCCGACGATGATCGTCTCGGAAAACAGCCCGACTCACGACTGGGGTTCGGGTTCACCGGCCAGCAGCATCCCATCCGATAATTTTTCGGCCCGCTGGACCGCCCTGCAAACCCTCAACGGCGGCACTTACCGGATCACCGCCCGCGCAGATGACGGCGTGCGCGTGTTTGTGAACGGCCAGCAGATCATCAATGAATGGCACGGCGCTACCGGCGCGACCTATACCGCCGATGTCACTCTGCCGTTCGGCCAGCATAACTTCATGGTGGAATACTACGAGGCTGGCGGACGAGCCTTCATCGAGTTCGACTCGCGCCTTATCAGCAGCTTTACGCCGCCCACCGCCGCGCCCATCGTCAACCCGCCGAGCAACATCGGCCTGTATGGCACATGGCTGGCGACCTATTTCAACAACCGCGATCTGGCGGGCACACCGGCAGCCATCGTGACCGAAACATCGCCCTCGCATAACTGGGCTTCCGGTTCACCCATCGCCAGTGTCGGCGCGGATAATTTCTCGGCCCGCTGGACGAGCGCCCAGACGTTATCCGCCGGCACATACCGTGTCACGGTGCGCTCCGATGACGGGGTGCGGGTCTATGTCAACGGCATTCCGGTCATCAATGAATGGCACGACTCGAATAACCGCACGTACACGGGCGATATTACCCTGCCGGCGGGCACGCACAATTTCACAGTGGAATATTACGAAGCGCAGGGCCTGGCTTTTCTGGAATTCAACCTGGGTCTGGCGACTGCCCCGAACACCGGCAGCAGTTCCAGCGCCAGTGGATCGGCCACAGTGACCGCATTCCGGTTGAATGTGCGCGAACAGCCCAGCGCCAGCAGCAATGTAATCACCAAGATCAACCGGAACGAGACCTATCCCATCGTCGGCTGCAACACCGACCGAAGCTGGTGGCTCATTGATGTGAACGGCACACGCGGCTGGGTGTTCGGCAGTTTTGTGAACGTGGCGAATGCAAGCTGCACGCCGGTTCTGGCCGGTTCACAGCCGCTGCCGCCTTCCACCGGCTACAGTGTGACGGCAGCCAGCAGCGTGAATATCCGCAGCCAGCCCAACACCGGCGGCGCGATCCTCGGCACGCTGCGCGCCGGCCAGAGCGCTCAGGTGGTGGGCCGCAACGGCAGCAGCACCTGGTGGCAGATCAATTATAACAATACGGTGGGTTGGGTCAGCGGCGGTTTCGCCCGGCTTCAGTCTGGCGCAGATGTCAGCCGCATCCCGGTCACGGGGTAATGCCATCCGGTTGAACCCAACACCTTCACTGCTCCATACCTCACCCCTTTTCCCGTATCGAAGCGGGACCGGGGGTGAGTTTTATGGGCGTTTCAGAAACGCTGACCGGCAGAGAAGCAGACCTGCCTGATCGCTTTATCAGTTGACTCCCCGTGCAATCTTCGCTATTCTGGGCTAGAACATCCGTACCAGCCTTTACCCGGTGCTTTGCACCAAGCACGTCTGCCGAAGGTCAATTCTCATGGCCCAGACCACCCTGCTTCAGCAGCTTCGACAGGAAACCAACCCGACCACCGCGCGCGATCTGGCGCTGGAACTGCTGGACACCAGCAAACGGCGCGAGATGGTTGACGCGGCGCTGAACACGCTTGAAAATGCGCCGCTGGGTTACACCGCCCGGCCTGTGCTGCGGCGCAAAACCTGGCATTATTTTGAGCATCACCGCGAGGACGCCGGGGCGCTCATCCGCGAGAAACTGCTGCGAATGCTCATCGACATCGGCCACCCGGACGAACGTGACCTGTACCTGCGCGGGCTGTCGACCTATGAAATCGTGCCGATGATGGGCGAAGTCACGCAGAATATCCGCGCCGTGTCGCTGATCGGGCTGGCGGCCAATGAGCCGGACCTGGCGCTGACCCATGCCACTAAACTCCTGTGCGAGATCGACTCCACTTCGCAGTTCAATGGCGAACCGGCGGTCACAGCCATCAACCTGCTCAGTCAGGCACGGCAGACCCAGCCGATTTATGCCTTCCTGATGCTCGGCGGGCTGGATGCGCTGGAAGCCGGGCAGAATGAAGTCGTGGGCCGGTCACTGGAATCACTCGGCGCGGATTTCCCGGCGGCGCTCTTCCGCGAACTGGCCGACCTGTTCCTGCCGCGTGACCGGGCGGTGGTCAGCATGGGGCTGGTGACGCACATCGTCGATCACAAAGTCCGCGACCTGTACGACACGGTGGACGAGATCATCAAAAACACGCGCCACGACGAACTGCATCATTACGCGGCGGTGATGCTGGCCGCCTCGCGCAATGCCGAACTGGTGGAGCGGCTGTACAGGCTGGCAAAAGTCAGCCCGCCGCACCGCCTCGCCAACTTCATCGAAGCTGTGGAACTCGTGCC
>CAZKIB010000002.1:38755-54303 GCA_964552425.1 uncultured Anaerolineaceae bacterium
TCAGAGCAGACAGACTAAACAGGGGGATTAATTGCATGACGTTTGCTGAAATCAACGGGGCAAAACTGAATTACGAAGTCGCCGGGGAGGGGCCGCCACTGGTCATGCTCCACGCCGGAATCTGCGACTCGCGCATGTGGGATGACCAGTTCGCCGCCTTCGCAAAAGATTACCGCGTGGTGCGCTATGACCTGCGCGGTTTCGGCCAGAGCCAGCCGGTGGCGGGGCCGTTCGCGCATTACGAGGATTTACGGGCGCTGCTGGATCATCTGAAAACTGAACGCGCCTGCCTGATGGGCTGCTCGCTGGGCGGCATGACGGCGCTTGATTTCACGCTGACCTATCCCCACCGGGTCAGCGGACTGGTGCTGGTCGGTTCCGGTCTGGATGGCTTTGAGAGCGAGGAAGAAGCAGCCGAGCCGCCGGAATGGGCCGAAGCGGTCAAAGCCTACGAAGCCGGGGATTATGAACGGGCGTCCGAGTTTGAGGTGCGCCTGTGGGTGGATGGCCCAAAGCGCCTGCCGGATGCTGTCCCGGCGGCTGTACGCGATAAGGTGCGGATGATGAACACCATCGCGCTCAAAAATGAGGCTTCCGGTGTGGGTGAACGCCTGAAGCTTGATCCCCCGGCGGCGCGGCGGATCGTGGAACTGCACACGCCCATGCTGGTCATTGTGGGGGATTGCGACCAGCCGGAGATCATGGCAATCGCGGACCTGCTGGCCGAAACAGTCCCCGGCGCGCAGAAGATCGTCATGACCGGCACGGCGCATGTCCCCAACATGGAGCAGCCCGCTCTGTTCAACCAGCATGTGCTGGACTGGCTGAACCTCCAAAAGCTTTCATGAACTCTTATAACCTCTCAAAATCAGAAATTGGACAAATGGAGTCTACAAACACAGCCCATTTGCGATTAAAATAAGATGAACCGGTAAAACAGCAGGACATGGATGATGGCCGTTACCAATCAGGAAGAAATTTCGCAGTCGAAAAAAATTACCTACTGGCTCTTAACGATTGTGCTGTGGCTGGCAACAGTGGCGCTGGGTTTTCTGGCGTTTATCGCCTTTCAGGATATTGTCACCACGTCCGTCGGGTTTCTGGTGGCGCGCAACCCGGACATCGGCATCGTTGAAACACGCGGCTGGATCACGACAGCGCGCAACGTCAGCACCATCATCGGCGGGCTGGTGTGGCTGGCGGTCATGGTTGGCGGCATGGAATACCATTTCCGGCATGTCGGGCAGCGCCGTTCCCTGCGCATCTTCGCGTGGACCCTGGGCATTGAAGTCGCGCTGGTCGTCATCAGCACCCTGTTCTTCTAACGCTGAATTCCGTCAAACAACCCTGTCAATTTGTGCAGATTGTCGGAAAATCCGTGCAATATTTTTAAATTTGTGTTAAATAAGTTTAAGAATGTTAAGGACACTTCCCGCAGCAGCCGACAACATTTAATAGTTTTATGTTCCTTACTTAAAGCAGGCAGATTAAACTGCCCTGCGGCATTTTGCTTAAAAGGAGATTACGGATTATGTCGCGTCGTCTGGTTCTGTTACTTGTCATTGTGGCTACACTTGCGCTTTTTATCCTCCCCGTTCAGGCACAGTCCTGCACCGAAGCCAGCCCCTGCGAAATTCGCACCTGGATCGCCTTCGTCGATAACCGCCTGGAATGGGCCAAAGAACGCGCTGTGGAATTCAACGAGATGTTCCCACAGTACAACGTCACCATTTCGGAATACACGGATTACGAACCCCTGCTGGATGCCTATACACTGGCCCAGGAACAGGGTAATCCCCCGCAGATCATCCAGCTTTTCGAGGTCGGCACACAGTTCGCCATTGACAGCGGCTGGTTCCAGCCTGTCAGCGAAATCATCAATGGCCGCGAAGAAGTCATGGGCCAGCCTGTCGCCTTCGATGACATCATCCCGGTCATTTCCAGCTACTACACCATCGGTGGTGACTGGTCATCGGTGGCCTGGAACACCTCCACCCCCATCCTGTACGCCAACATGACCATGTTGAATGAAGCCGGCATCACCGAACTGCCCGAAACTTGGCAGGACCTGGAAGCTGTCTGCGAACAGTTGATGCCGATGGTCGAAGCTGGCACGATTGCCGGCTGCATCACCTGGCCGAATCATGGCTGGTTCTTCGAGCAGTGGCTGGCGCAGCAGAACACCGAACTGGTGAATAATGGCAATGGCCGCGATGCCCGCCCGACGGAAGTCAATCTCACCAGCCCGGCAGCCCTGAACATCGTCCAGTGGCACCAGGACATGTATAACAGCGGTTACTACGCCTACAGCGGTGTGCAGCGCGACTGGACCGGCGCGGTGCAGTCCTTCAGCAGCCAGCAGCTTCCCTTCATCATGACCAGCAGCGCCAGCGCGGGCGGCATCGTCACCAGCGCGGCGGACAGCGGCTTTGAAGTCCAGACCGCCAAGATGCTGTACGACGGTGAAATCGGCTGGACCGGCAACATCCTGGGCGGCGCGACCATGTGGATCACCGCCGGCCTGGAACCGGAAATTGCCGAAGGCGCGCTGGCCTTCCTGCTGTTCTTCTCCAACACCGAAAACTCAGCGGACTGGCACAAACTGAGCGGTTATGTCCCCGTTCGGCAGAGTTCAGTGGACCTGCTGGAAGCCGAAGGCTGGTACGCAGAAAACCCGAACTTCCTGACTGCCAGCATCCAGCTTGGTGAATCGCAGGTGACTCCGGCAACGGCCGGCGCGGTCTTCGGCACATTTGTGGAAACCCGCGACATCGTTACCCAGGCGATTGAAGACGCCATGCTGCTGGGCGGCGATGTCGAGGAAATCATGACCGCAGCCCAGGCCGAAGCCAACATCCTGCTGGAAGAATACAACCTGCTGTACGTCGAGTAATTCGTCGCAGCAGACCGGCAGATACGTTAAATTCTCAGGGGCGGGCGCTCAGAACTCGCCCCTTTTGAGTTGGTAAGGATGCGTGGCTATGTTTGTGATCTCACCTCCCCTTGTCGTGTTTATCGTGGCGCTGATCGGCGCGGCCGTGCTGGCTTTCCGCTATCAGTCCCACAGCCGTCCGCCGGTGCTGGGGGCGCTGCTCGGCGCTGGCGCGGGCATCGCCGGCACACTGGTGATGATGGTCCCACTGAATTTCTGCACATTCGAGCAGGAACGCACCACGCTGGACATATTTCTGGGGGTGATCCTGATCGGTGTGGGGGTTGGCCTGAGCATGGCCGTACTCCATAGTCTGGCGAGGCGTGTCATCAGCGGCTACAGTCTGCTGGCCTCTGGCGAGACTCAGGCAGGCGCGTTCAAAGGCCCTCGCGCCGGCATCACCGCGCTGATCCTGCTGCTGCCCACCCTGGTGATTCTGGCCGTATTCCTCTATTACCCCATGTTCGACACCTTCAGCCTGTCCACGCAGTTGGCCCGGCTGGGCGCGCCGCGTTCCCGCTTCATCTGTCTGGATAATTTCACGCGGCTGATTATGGACGCGGGCTACATCCAGACCGTCGTCATCAGCTTTGGCATGGCAATTGCGATTGTGGTGCTGGCTCTCAGTCTATCGCTGCTCATCGCCACGATGGCTTACCAGCCCATACGCGGGGCCAGCATTTACCGCACCCTACTGGTGTGGCCGTATGCGCTGTCGCCGGTCATCGCCGGAATCATCTTCCAACTGCTGTTCAACCCCACCGCCGGGGTCATCAACCATATCCTGAATACCCTGTTCGGGATCAGAGTGCCCTGGTTATTGGACCCCACCATCGCCCCCTGGACGGTTATCCTGGCAAGCACCTGGAACATTATGGGCTTCTGCATCCTGTTTTATATCGCCGGGTTGCAGAACGTCCCCAAGGACTTGCAGGAAGCCGCCTCGATTGATGGCGCGAACGTTATCCAGCGCTTTTTCCGAATCACTTTCCCGCTGCTGTCGCCCATTACGTTCTTTCTGGTGGTGACGACCACGACCTACGCTTTCTTTGACACCTTCGGCCTGATTGACTTCCTCACCGGCGGCGGCCCGGTCAATTCCACCTCGACCATGATGTACGAGGTGTATGTGGTCGGTGTTCAGGCCCGTGATCTGGGCAAAGCGGCGTCGCAGTCGCTGGTGTTGTTCCTAGTGGTCATCGGTGTGACAATCTTCCAGTTCCGCGCCAGCCGGGGCCGTGTGAGTTACGGAGCGTGATGTATGACCAGTCTGTCGCAAGATCAAGCCCTGCCAGCCCAATCCATGACCCTAACGCGGCGGTTGAAAGCCTGGCTGCCCAAACGCTGGTATGCCCACGCGATTCTGATTTTTTCGGTGATTGCCATGGGCTTCCCGATGTTTTATGCGGTGATTGTCTCCACCCAGACTAACGCCGACGTGTTTTCGTACCGGCTGACACCGGGCAGTGACCTGGCCCGCAACTGGGATGTCGTGGTCAACACACGGCAGCTACTGCGTTTCATGTTTAACAGCATTCTGGTGTCTGTCGTCATGACAGCCGGCAAAACCATCCTGTCCCTGATGGCCGGGCTGGCCTTTGTGTACTTCCGGTTCCCGTTCAAATGGCTGATCTTCGGGTTCGTGCTGCTCACCCTGATGATGCCCACCGAAGTCATGGCTATCGCGCTGTTCCGGCTGGTCGGCATTAGCCTGCAATGGGGCGACAGTTACACCGGCATGATCGTGCCATTTATCGCCAGCGCGACAGGCACGTTCCTGTTTCGCCAGCATTTCGCCAATATCCCGGCGGAACTGTCCGAAGCAGCCCAGATGGACGGCACGACCCCCTTCCAGTTTCTGGTGCGTGTCCTGATCCCCCTGAGCTGGAACGCCATCGCAGCGCTGTTCGTCATCCAGTTTCTGTATGCCTGGAACCAGTACCTGTGGCCGCTGATGATTATTCAGGATACCAATCTCAAGCCGGTGCAGGTTGGTCTGCGCACGCTGATCGCCGGGGTCGAAACCGGGGACAGCTTCGGGCCGATTATGCTCGGCGCTGTCCTTGCCAGCATCCCGCCGCTGGTGGTGTTTGTCGCCCTGCAAAAACAGTTTATGAGCGGCTTTGCGCTGACGCGGGATAAATAGCCCGCAGCCTTCAGGGTTGATTGTCTATTGAAAAAGCCCGCGCGCGGCGGGCTTTGTGAGTCTGGAACAGAAAGCGGCTTACGCGGCTTTGGAGGTCGGGGTTTGCTGCTGGCCGCCGTGACGACGCAGCCGCAGCGCCAGGCCGATAAAGAATGCGCCGAACAGCACAGAATAGAATCCGATCAGCCACGCCAGCGCCAGCGCGCCCGCGCCGGGGAACAGAAACACGTACACCCCGAAGATGATCGAGGCAAGACCGCCGAGGCCAAGCCAGATTTCATTATCAATTTCCTGACGCAGCCGCCACGCCGCGATAATCTGCATCACGCCGGTCAGCACGGCCCAGAACGCAATCAGCGTCAGCAGGGTGACAGCCGCGATGTCCGGCCACAAGAGCGCCGCGAGACCGGCGATCACCCCGACAGAACCTTCGATTAACTGAATCCACCAGCGTTTGTCAGTTTGCCGGCTTGAAAACGATGAAAAAATGGCAGCCACGCCGTCAACAATGGCGTAGGCCGCGAAAAACGTAATCAGCAGCACCAGTGTAAGCCCCGGCATGAACAGTGCCAGCAGGCCAAACAGAATCGCCAGAATGCCCCGGATGAGCAAAATCCACCAGTTACGCGCCATCATTTCGGACATCATCTTTCCTGTTCCTCGTCTCGTGGTCGAAAATCGCGATAGTAACCTGTGACGTTCACGCCGTGCGGTCACTATAACGATTACCATTACTATTAGAGCATAGTTTGATGAGAATTACGCTCATCTCCATATCAAAAACCTATCAGAATCGGGCGGCGAATCGCCATTGACGGCCTGTGGATTGTCGAGCAAGATGAGCAGCATCTGTTCTGGCAGCGAGTCACCCTGAATTGCCGCTGATTAACCCCATAACTGCACGCCATAAAGACTTCTGGCCGCTGGCCCTGTTGATGCTGGCGGCCCTGCTGCGTTTCAGCTACCTGGCCGAAATTGAACATAATGTCGATCAGGCGTACCCGATCTGGCAGGCGCTGCATACACTGGAACATGGCACGCTGCCGCTGGTCGGGCAGGGCACATCGGTGCTGTTTGCCAACCCCGCGCTGACTGGCTACCTGTATCTGCCGTTTGTCGCCCTCACTCGCTCACCGCTGGGGGCCTATATGCTGGTGATTACGCTCAACAGTCTGGCTGTGCCGCTGGCTTACCGCGCCATCCGCACGCTGCTCAACCGGCGCGCAGGACTGGTCGCTGCGGTTCTGATGGCGGTTAACCCCTGGGTCATCGAATACAGCCGCTCAACGTGGGTGCAGAGTCTGCTGCCATTTTTTACCTGCGCGCTGGCATGGCTGCTGTGGCCTGTGCTGCTGAGACGCAGCCGGCAGCCCGCTAAACGCCTGCTGCTGGCGCTGATCGTCCTGACTCTCATGACACAGACTTACCTGCTGGCCTTCCTGATGATCGTACCGGTGGTCCTGCTGCTGTTCATCTGCCGGCGGCGCATCCCTGTCCGCCCGCTGCTTTCTGGCCTGGGAATCCTTGCGGCAGCAGCGGCGATTTACGGCGCGGGTCTTCTGGCGCAGGCCGGCAGCGTCCAGCAGGAAGTCAGCGAGTTCGCGGCGGTCCCGGCTCAACTGAATGCGGAAGCCTGGAATCATGCGGTACGGCTGGTCAGTGGGGCAGATTATCCACTGGCGCGCGGACAGGCTGCCCCGTTTCAGGATTGGGAACGGCGCGAAACGCTCACGCAGATCGCCCATTTGATTATTCTGGCGCTGCTGCTGGCCGGGATCGCGCGCGCGCTGAATGCGATTCGTATCGGTCAGAAACACGACGCGGCGCTGATCCTGCTTATCTGGTTTGGCGCGCCGGTTGTGCTGATGAGCTATGTCGGCCAGCGGGTGCATCCCTTTTATCTGCTGCTGACCCTGCCGGCAGGCTTCGCGCTGGTAGGCTGGGCATTGACGACGATCCCTGTAGTGCGAAGGCAGGTTGTGACCGCCGCGCTGATGATCCCCTTTGCCGCGCTGATGATCGCCAACAGCCAGCGTTTCGCGCAGGAGACCGCCGCCACGCCCGGCGCGCATGATCTCGGCGCGCTGCCGCTGGACTATGGCATTCAGTTGGGACACACGATTACGGCGCATCTGCCGCCAGATGGTATCGTCTACGCGGAGGTGGATGAATGGACGCTCAACAGCCTGGCCGGGAGGACCTTCCCGCTGCTGCGGGATACTCGCGCACCGGGGTTCAGCATCGTGCCGCGCGGCGGTGGGGTTTATGTCTTCCCTCACGCCAGCCTGCCGCCAGACTGGAACAGCCCGGCCTATACGACAATTCACCAGCCGATCCACCTGCCCGATGGCGCGGTGCTGACGGTGGATGTTTACCCGCCAGATGCGGTTCAGCACATCATGCCGCAGCATCCTCTGCATATTGCCAGTGAGGAAGGGCTGACGCTCCTCGGTTACGACTGGATGGCGGACCCGGCAATCACCCTGACCACCTACTGGCGCGTGGATACCCTGTCACCTGAAACACCGGGCTGGTTTTTTACGCCGTTTGTTCAGGTGTTTGATGCGGCAGGCACGCAGAGGAGCGTCATCGAAGGCGCGCTGGTTCCGGGCCGTTCGTGGCGCGTGGGCGATGTGCAGATCCACCAGATGACGCTGCCGCCGGGAACGGTCTCTGTTCAGACCGGGCAGTTTGACAGCACCCGCCAGCGGAATATGATTTTCCTGCCGGACTACACGCCGCTGATCGCCCTTGTGCTGGATTAGTGGTTGTGGGGCAAGCGCGCGCGGTGTGGTATAAAGGAACCCTGTCCCATCGAAACAGATCAGACCCGCGCAGAACGCGCGAATCACAGGAGATTATATCCCATGAAAAAAGTCGTCGTTACAGGTGGAACCGGCAAGGCCGGCAGCGCCGCGATCCGTGATTTGCTGGAACACGGTTATGAGGTCATCAATGTAGATTTCACCCGTCCAGCGGAAAACCTCGCGCCGTTTCTTCAGGTCGACCTGACCGATTACGGTCTGACGGTTGCCGCGCTGGTGGGGGCGGACGCGGTGATCCACATGGCAGCCAACCCGGCCCCGGACAACAACCCGCTGGAAGGCTATGATCGTTTCTACGGCAACACCATAAGTACCTACAACATTTTCAACGCGGCGGCGCTGCTGGGCATCAAGCGGGTCGTGTGGGCCTCCAGTGAGACGACCCTCGGCCTGCCGTTTATGGACCCACAGCCGGAATTCGCGCCGATTGACGAAACCCATACGCTCTATCCCAATTCCAGCTACGCGCTTTCAAAGGTCATCAGCGAGGAGATGGCGCGCCAGTTCCACCGCTGGTCAGGCACAACCTTTGTGGGCCTGCGCTTCTCGAATATCATGCGCGGGCTGGATTCGTACCAGCGCTTCCCGTCCTTCTGGGACGATGCCAATAAACGCCGCTGGAACCTGTGGGGATATGTCGATGACCGCGACGTGGCGCAGGCGTGTCGCAAGGGGATTGAAGCCGATTTTGAAGGCGCGGAGTCGGTCATAATCGCCGCCGGGGACACGGTAATGAACCGCCCCAGCCGGGACCTGATGGCTGAAGTATTCCCGAATGTGCCCGTGCGGGCGCTGACGCATGAGTACGGCACACTATTGAGCAATGAGAAAGCCAGAGCCATCATCGGCTACGAACCGCAGCACTCCTGGCGCGAGTTCCTGACCGTCTAGTTTAGGACAACGTTAACCAGACTCTGAAACTGTCATTTTGTTTGGTTTAACTTTCTGTTAGACTTGACCCTTTGGCGTAACTTCTCTGTCATGCAATTGTTATAGTTCTGTGTACGCTACCCGATTGACCAGGAGAACACAACAATGCGTATTTTAATACTGGGGGGAGACGGTTATCTCGGCTGGCCGCAGGCGCTGTATCTGTCTAAGAAAGGCCACGAGGTCGCCGTTTTCGATAATCAGGCGCGCCGTCAATTCGATCTCAAACACAGCTTTGACAGCCTGGTTCCCATCAAGATGCTGCACCCGCGTGTCGAGCGCTGGGCAGAACTGACCGGAAAAACTATTAAACTTTATCACGGAGATACCGTGAATTTTGACTCGCTGGCCGGCGCTTTTCAGGACTTCAAACCGGAAGCTGTCGTCCACTTTGCGGAACAACGCGCCGCGCCCTACTCCATGATTGACCGCGAACACGCCTTCTACACCCAGTACAACAATGTGCTGGGAACCCTGAACGTGCTGTACGCCATCAAGGAAATTGTACCGGACTGTCATCTGGTCAAACTGGGCACAATGGGTGAGTACGGAACCCCCAACATCGACATCGAAGAAGGCTTTATCGAAATCAACCACAAAGGCCGCACCGATGTCCTGCCCTTCCCCAAACAACCTGGTTCGTTCTACCACCTCAGCAAAGTCCATGACTCCCACAACATCCAGTTCTGCTGCCGCATCTGGGGCCTGCGTTCGACGGACCTGAATCAGGGCATCGTTTACGGGGCGGATACTTACGAAACAGCCCTCGACGCGGACCTAGCGACCCGCTTCGATTATGACCAGATTTATGGCACAGCCCTCAACCGCTTCTGCATTCAGGCCGCCATCGGCTACCCGCTGACAGTGTATGGCAGCGGCGGGCAGACACGCGGTTATATCAATATCAAGGACACGGTGCGCTGCATCGAACTGGCGATTGAAGCCGAACCGCAGGCCGGGGAATTCCGCGTCTTTAACCAGATTACGGAATGGTTCTCGATCAATGATATTGCCGATAAAGTCGTGCGGGTGGGCGGTCACATGGGCCTGAATGTCCAGTGCCACAGCATCCCCAACCCGCGTGTCGAAGCGGAAAATCATTATTACAATGTGGTCCACACCAAACTGCTGGACCTCGGCCTGGAACCGCATCTGCTCGATGACAGTGAAATCGAACACATGATTGGCATTGCGGTGGAAAACCGGGATCGTATTGACCGGCGTGTGATTCTGCCCACCGTCAGCTGGCGCAACGCGGAAAATGATGTCAAGCGCGTTGAGGAACAATTTGCCAACTAGCGATGCGCTGTCCACACCGGCACATTCCAGCGCTCATCATGACCATGACGCCGTGCAGGGTTTGGCTCTGTAACGGCGTCGGTTTTCGGGAGGGGTAATGGTCGAGTTGAGTGTATTATGGGTCATTGCGTTAAGTTATGTAATCGGCTCGTTTCCGAGCGCCTATCTGGCCGGCCGGCTCAACGGGATTGATATTTTCGCGCTGGGCAGCGGCAATATGGGTACGACCAATGTGCTGCGCACACTCGGCACGCGCTGGGGGCTGGCGGTGCTGCTGGCTGATCTGGGCAAAGGCATTCTGGCGGTAGCGATCTGCGCACAACTCACCGACCCGGCGGTCCTTTCGCCCACCTCTGCCAGCGTCATCAGTTCGGTGGCGGTGGTGGTGGGGCACAACTGGTCGCTGTTCGCCTCGCTGCTCACCGGGACAATTCGCGGTGGCAAAGGGGCCGCTACAGCCGCCGGGACCTGGCTGATTCTTGTGCCACTGCATATCCTGTTTATCCCGGTGCTGGTGATGCTCATCACGGTTATCAAAACCCGCTATATGTCGCTGGGCGTGCTGCTCAGCGTCATCACTGCCGGGGTACTGGTGGGTATCCTGATTCTGATGGGTCAGCTTGAGACGATTTATCTGGCTTATTACCTGGTCGGCGTCCTGATTTTTTATCGCTTTCGAGACAACATCAAACGCCTGATGGCCGGCAACGAGCGCCGCATTGGGGAAACCGTGCATATTTAAGGAGCAGTTTATATGTCGAGTGATTTGCGACTGGCGATCTTCACCGAAACGTTCCTGCCCAAAGTCGACGGCATCGTCACCGTCACCTGCATTTTACTCGACCATTTGCGCAAAGTCGGCGCGGAAGCCATCATCTTCGCGCCCGGCCCGCACCCTGAAGAATATGCCGGTTATCCGGTGGTGTCCGTCCCCGGCGTGCAGTTCCCGATCTACCCCGAAGTCACAATGGCGCTGCCCGGCAAGCGCTCGATGGATATTCTCGAAGATTTTGACCCCACCATCGTGCATGTCATGAACCCGGTACTGACCGGCCTGAAGGGGATGATGTTCGCTCGCAACCTGAACAAGCCGCTGGTGGCATCCTTCCAGGCGCATCTCATGGAAATGGTGCGCTTTTACGGCTTTGGCGCGCTGCAAGAACCGCTCTGGACTATTCACCGCTACGTCTACAGTTATGCGGATTACTGTCTGGCCCCGTCCCGGCGCATCGTCTCGCAGCTTGAATCGCGCGGGTTCGGCCAGGTTGGTCTGTGGCGGCGGGGGGTGGATGTGCGGCGATTTTCGCCGGACTATAAAAGCGAGGCTGTGCGCCATGAACTGAGCGGCGGCCACCCGGAAAAAACGCTGCTGCTGTCGGTAGGCCGCCTCGCGCCTGAAAAACAGGTCGAGCAGATTCTGCCCGTGCTGGACAGCGTGCCTAACACCCATCTGGCGATTGTCGGCGATGGCCCTTACCGTGAGAAACTGGAAGAAGTGTTCGCCGGCCGCTCGGTGACATTTACCGGCTACAAATCCGGCGTGGACCTCAGCCGTGCCTATGCCTCTGCCGATGTGTTTGTCTTCCCCTCCTCGACCATCGAAACTTTCGGTCTGGTCGCGGCGGAAGCGATGGCTTCAGGTATCCCGGTAGTCACCAGCAACGTGGGCGGGATGCCGGAAATTATCGAACCCGGCGTCAACGGCTACATGTTCGAGCCGAACGATACCCGGACGATGGTTGAACAGGTTCGCACACTGGTGGAAAACCCGGAAAAACGCATCGAGATGGGTCACACAGCCCGCGACATGATGTGCCAGCGGTCATGGGAAGAGGTCATGAACGAACTGCTGCGCACCTATGACCACATCATCCGGGACTATCACCACAAGCGTGCTGCCCTCAACTAACGGGCGTAGACATCATACGGGTTGGCGTGAGTCAGCAGTTTGATGATGTCGTCGTCAAAGCCGGCATCATACAGTTTGGGAAGAAATGTCTCGCTCAGGTAGGTGAACGGCAGGGGTGCGCGTTCCCGATTGCCGGGGTCGAACCAGCCGCGATCATGGCTGAGTAAAATTTTGTTATGCCCGGCATCCAGCAGGCGTTGAATTTTTTCGATGTACGTCTCGTCGGGAAAACGCTCGACACTGCCAATCGCATCATATTCGATCCACACACCGCGCTCGGCCATTTCCATGTGCAGGGCAAAATCCGGCTCGGCCTGTGTATGAATCCAGATATAACGCTCCGGCGTGTAACCCATTTTTTCGATCACCGCCAGTTGATCCTTGACGACGCGCCCGCGAATTGTGTGGCTGCCAATCACTGCGCCGGTAGCTTTGCCAGCCCGCGCTGCCGCCCGCAGAATTTTGGTCTCAATCTCCGTCAGGCCATCATCGCCGGCGCTCAGTTTGATCCAGGCCGCGCGCACGCCGCTGCCGTCAATATCGCCGTTCAGTTCACCCAGCATCCATTCATAGAGGGTATCTTCACTGGCTTCACGCGCCCAGGCCGGAACCCAGGGTTCGCGGTAGATTCCGGTAGGCATGACCACCGGGAAGCGGGTCGCTTCAGACACAGCTTTGTCCATATCCGCCCGCCGGCCCACCCCCACCGGACTGCATTCCACCAGCGCCGTCACGCCCACCGCTTTGGCCTTCTCGATTTCCGGGGCCATCAGGTCGATCACATCCTGCGCCTCGGCCTCGGCGAAACCCGGTACATCGGGCGTGCGTAAATCCACAAAGATATGTTCATGCGGCAGTATAAGACCGAGTTCATCCGCTTTTTTGGGGCCGAGTGTGGTGAATAACTGTGTCATAGTCGGGGTCTCCTGCGGGTTGAGGCACACGCTCCACTATAACGCAAAACAGCCCGTCACGAAACGCTAAACGAACAGTCAAAAGTCTTGAATCTACCGTCGATAGTCAATCGATCATGCTTGTGCCGCCGATTGAAATCGACGGCAAGGTAAAACAAGTCCCGCCGGGACTGGGGCAGCAGAGCCTGAATCACGCAGGGATTTGGGGTGTTTTGTCGGATATTCTGCGCATTGTCCGGCACAAAAAAGTGCCTAACACGCTCTAAAGACCAGAAACTATCGACTACCGGTCTAGCGCATCTCAACCTGATGCGTCACCGGCACACCCGAAGCAGTGGGAGCATCCGCCAGCACCACCACAGTGAGAAACACGGCAATAAACACCACCATCACCAGCAGGATTGAACGCAGCATACCGACTATCTCCTGAGCAAACCGGGCAGCGACTGATCGCCGGCCACCCCCATCATGCTATACGAACCACCTTGCAGCAAAGTCTCAGGACAAGACGTTTTTACGCGCTTTTCGGTTCCCGTTCTAACGGGATTTGCGCGCAGAAATGATCGGCTGATAAAAGCCGCTGGTGTCGGGCATCCGCCATTCGATGTCGCTCAGACCAGTGTTTTGCAGCGCGGCATGGACCTCGGCCCGCTGCCAGGCGCGCAGGGTGCTGACTGCACAGATTGTTTCCCAGCTTTCGCTCTGTTGTTTCACCGTAAAATGGTTCAGTTGGTAGCCGCTGCCTTCCGTATTCCAGTCCCATACCTGAAACACAATCGAGCGGCCTTCGGGGTTGTCATTCACGACGGGTGGGGTGGCGCGCGGTTTCTCCTGCACGATCTGGTCATAGTCGCGCAGGCTGACCATGAGCGTGCCGCCGGGCGCGACCTTCGCCGCCATACTGCGCAGCGCGTGGGTCAGTTCATCCAGGGTTTGCAGGTGGGCAATCGCGTTGTCGAAGGCGATCACTGCGTCAAATGTGCCGGGCACAACCGCGTCGAGTTCCCGAAAGTCCGCCACATCAAAGGTCAGGTGCGCGCCCATATGCCGCGCTTCCTGGCGTGCCCGTTCCACCGCTTCGGCGCTGAGATCAGTGGCATGAACGCGATAACCGCGCAGCGCCAGCCCAATCGCCTGTGTGCCGATGCCACAGGCACAGTCCAGGACAGTCTGCGCGCCCTCCCCCAACTGCTCGCGCAGCAGCGCATCCAGCACCCCGGCCTGCCGCTGCACCGAAGCGTTCCAGTCCGCGAAAATATGATGATAATTCGAGGCCAGCGTTTTGTAGAACTCCCGCACCTGATCGCTCACTGCTGCGCTCCTCTGAAATCATGCTCCATAGTGCAGTTACCAGTTGCCAGTCATCAGTCGCCAGTTCAGGCTGTGACCTTCAACGACTCTGGATATTTGCTATGATCGCTTATGGACTTTTTGCTGACGGGCAGCATTCAATTCTTACAGGCTGATTTTGCAATAGGAACCAGAGTAGCGTATCAGCGCAAAGAAAACGCCGAGAAATCCCGGCGTTCAGACCGTTTCGGGTTTTTCGGAAGAAGACTGGTTGCGCTGAAGCTGCCAGGATATCAGCGCCGCGCCGGGTATGCACACGCACAAAAATGGCAGCACCATGCTCATCACTTGCAGCGTGTCCAGCAGATAGGGGATGTCCGCCTCATCAAACGCAAGTGAAACCGGAACGCCGGTCCGGGTATCGGTAAACCGGCAGATGTGCCCGCGAAACTGATTGCTGGCAATGACCACGTCAGTGAACGCGAGAAACTCAATCTCCGCCAACCCTTTGTGGCGGGCATAGTCGTAACACTGCTGCATCTGGATGTGACGGACAAACAAATGACCGCCGGCAGTGGCCGCCGTTAACCCGCCGACGATGACCAGCGCAATGGCCCAGACGGATGTGAGGAATGGTCTGCCGCTCTGAAGCATGATGAACCTGCCGCCTGTATCCTAATCCGCTGTGCGCGATGAAGTCTAGCGTTCCGGCATCAGGCCCCGGCGCAGGCTGCTGCGCAGGCGTCCCAGGCGGGACTGCTCATCAGGAATCAGCAGGCTGGTACTGCGATCTTCGTCAATCACCGGAATTCTGATGGTGAAGGTCGTGCCGCTGCCCGGTTCACTGTAGACCTCAATCGTGGCATTGTGAGCGTCCGCAATCCATTTGACAATCGACAGGCCCAGACCAGAGCTTTCCGCATTCTGTACCCCGCGCACCCGCGAAGCGTCGGCCTGCCAGAAGCGTTCAAAGATGTGTTTGAGGTCATCTTCGGCGATTCCGATGCCCGTATCGGACACTTCCAGCACCGCATCCGGCCCTATCCGGTACAGGCTGAGATGAATCTGCCCGCCGTTGGGGGTGAATTTAATGGCGTTGCTGAGGAGGTTGAGCAAAAGCTGCTTCATGCGGTCCGCATTGCCGCGTATGCGCACCGGCTCGAACTGCTGAAGCCTGACCGTCAGGTCACGATCCTTGACCAGCACCTGCGCCTGCTGGTGGGCTTCCAGAACCACTGTGTCGAGGTCCAGCGGTTCCAGGTCAATGGTCAGGCCGCCGTAATCGGCGCGGGCCAGCAGCAGC
>CAZKIB010000002.1:54313-64786 GCA_964552425.1 uncultured Anaerolineaceae bacterium
TGTTTCGCTCTCGATGGCTTCCAGCGATAGTTCATCCATGCCGTAGCGTTTGATGATGTCCAGATTGCCGCGAATAGCCGTCAGGGGCGTGCGCAGTTCATGCGACACATCGGCCACAAAACGCTGCTGCACACTGAACAGATCTTGCAGGCGCGCCATCATGTCGTTGAACACCGATACCAGCCGACCCAGTTCATCGGTAGGGCCGGACCATTTCAGGCGCGTGCTGAGATCATCCGTGCGCGAAATGGAACCAGCGGCAGCGGTAATCTCGACAATCGGCTTAAGTGCGCGGCGTGACAGCCACATGCCCACCAGCACCGAAGCGCCCACCACCAGAAAACCCGCGCCCACCATCACCAGCAGCAGCTTGTCGCGGGCATCATTCACTGTATCCAGCAGGGCGACTGCCTGCACATTCGCCAGCAGTTTCCCGCGCGCGAACATCGGGCTGGTCAGCACACGCATTTCGCGGCCATTAAACACGACGTTGTTGTAAACCGGCTCATCCAGTCCAATCGTGGATGCGTCCAGCGGCGTTTCGTAGTCACGGATATTCAGCGAAGTGGCCTCAAGCTGCGGCGCATCCTGATCGACAGACCACACCTGCACTTCCACACCTGACGCGCGAAACAGGTCAAGCTGAGGCAGGATAAACTTGCGCTGGTTGGGCGCGCCAAACTCGCCGACCAGACGCACACGGCTGCTGTTCGTGACCAGGCTGGCGGTATCCCACAACGAGCGATCAATCGTATCCAGCAGGGTACGGGCCATCAGGCTGTAGACCGCCACACCAAAGATCACCAGCACGACAATCAGCAGGCTGGAATACCAGAGAATGAGCTTATTCCGAAAGGTCATATTCCGGGCTTATTCCTCGCGCAGCACATACCCGACCCCGCGTACCGTGTGGATCAGGCGCGATTCGTTCTCGTTTTCAGTTTTCTGGCGCAGGTAGCGCACATACACTTCGATGATATTGCTTTCACCGCCAAAGTCATAATCCCACACACGGTCAAAAATCACGTCGCGGGTAAGAACCTGCCGGGGGTTGCGCATGAACAATTCCAGCAGTTCATACTCTTTGGCCGTCAGGTCGATGGCCCGTTCACCCCGGTAAGCGCGATGCGTGCCGGTGTCGAGTGTCAGATCGCCAAAGCGCAGCACATCCGGGCGCGAAGTCGGCGCGGTGCGGCGGAACAATGCCCGAATGCGCGCCAGCAGTTCATCCACCGAAAAAGGCTTGACCAGATAATCGTCTGCCCCGGCGTCCAGACCCATCACGCGGTCCTTGATGTCGTCTTTGGCCGTCAGCATCAGGATCGGGATGTCACTGGCGGCGCGCAGGCGCTTGCAGACTTCCAGCCCGTCCAGCCCCGGCAGCATCCAGTCCAGAATGACCAGATCAGGCGGGTTATCGCGGGCGATTGCCAGCCCGTTTTTGCCATCACGCGCCACCGTGACCCGGTAGCCTTCGTAAATCAACCCACGTTCAATAAACTGCGCGATACGCGCTTCGTCCTCGATGACGAGAATACGTTCCCCAGACATTGCAGAATTTCCTTATTGCATACAGTCGTTCCTCATAACATTCCATTATAGTCCTGGATTATGAGAAAGACGTTAACTAAGGCTGTGCCCAAACAAAGTCCCACACTTCGGCAGGCTGGGCCAGCTTAACCTGCTCGTCGGTTTGCAGATTGCGAAAGGTCAGCGGCCCACGCCCTTCCTCACCGGACTGGTACACATAGCCGGCGGCAAAGGTCCCATCAGGCGAGAGCGCCGGGCTGACCATAAAACCACCTGTCGGCGCGGGCGAAAGCTGGCCGGTAGTCACATCCATGCTGGCCGTGCGCAGCACCTGGGGTCCGACAGTGCGTTCCGGCAGCACCAGCCGCAGTTGATTGGCGCTGATTTCCTGAACTGCCGCTACCGATAGAATGTCCGGCAGGAACTGCGCCGGCTGGGTCAGGCTGCCCGTTCCGGCAATCGATAATCCGCCAGGGCGCTGGCCGTCTGCCAGACCAAACAGAATAATGCGGCCATCGCGCAGCCACACGGCATTCTGCTCCAACGCGATTTCCAGCACCTCCCCGGTATTCGGGTCCAGCACCGCCGGCACGTTCACATCCTCACGCTGCACCCGCACCAGCAGGGCATTGATGTTGGGCGCGAACTGCGGCTGTGAAAAGCGCCGGGCAAACCCTTCCGTTTCATCATCGGCGATGATCTGCTGCGGGTCGCCCCCGCCGGCTGACACCACCCAGATACCGCTGTCGGTGTAGGCAATCTGCTGGCCGTCCGGGCTGAAAACCGGGTACGCTTCGATTTCACCGGAAAGCGCGGCCAACTCAACGGGCGCAGCGCCATTCACGCGCTGCATCGCCAGACGACTGCCCGCTGAGTAAACGACCTGAGTGCCGTCCTCAGATACGGCAAAGGCTGTCACGCCGGTCTCTTCAGTCGTGACCGCTTCCGGCGCTGTGCCATCCGCCGGCAGCCTCCATACCTGGGTTACACCCGTATCATCCGCCGCCAGAAAGAAACCCGGCGCGGGCAGATTCACCCCATCGACCTGCGGCACAGGCAGCGGCCCCCAGGTGTAAGCGGCCACACTCGCCAGCGGGAGCGGAAAACTTTGCCCATTCACCGGGCTAGCCAGCGCCAGTGCCCCGCCCTGAAGCGCCAGCATCAATTCACCGCCCGGCGCCCAGCGCAGCCCGGTCAGATCAACGGCCACTTCGCCGATATTATCAATGCGCGGTTCGCCTGCCGCCAGCCCGACCAGCCGCGCGAAACCCTCTGGCACAGCGGGGTCTTCCTTCTGACGGCCAAACACCAGCAGTGTGCCATCGCTGCGCTGGTAAGGCTGATAATAATTCCAGGTGTCATCCAGCAGGGTGGACTGTGCGTTGGCAGCCGCCAGGTCCATCAGCCGCAGACCACCCTCGGCCGGCGCGAACACCACTGAGGTGTTGTTATACCAGGCCAGCCCGAACGACGAGGTAATCGCGCTGGTCAGAATCATCGCGCTGCTCTCGCGGCGGTACAGCCACCACACATGCTGATCCGCGCCCGCCGCCAGATAACGGCCATCCGGCGACCAGAGCAGTTCGACGAATGGCGCTTCCGCCAGATCAACGGCGGTGTACAGGTCCTCGGCTTCGGGGTTCGCTTCGGCGTTAAAGTAGACTCGTCCGCCCGTTTCAGTCGTCACCGCCACCGCATCGCCCGCCGGGGACCACGCAACGGTATCGCCCTGCCCCCGTACCGGCGGAACTCCGGCCAGCACACCATCCAGCGGGTGGCTTTCTTCGCTGTAAATATTGCGCAGCATCAGGGCGCTCTCGGTGCGATAGGCCAGCCAGGTATCATCCGGCGCGACGCCAAAATCCACCACAAATTCGTCTTCGGGTGTCAGCGTGCGCACGCCTTCGATCCCCAGCCCATAACGCTCCACACGACCTTCTGCGGTCAGGGCATACAGGGCGGTGGGCAAATTAAGACCATCCTGGGCCGCTGTGGGCATGCCCACCAGCGCCGCAGTCAGTAAGAATATCCAGATCAACCTTCGATACATAGGCACTCCCCCGGTTGCAACTTTCCAGTATATCTTGAAATGCAAAGAGGGCACATTCAACCCGCCCTATGTACCAGACCGGGTTTGATCTGGCGCGGCGGCGGGGGTATAAATGTAGCATTGATCAGAGTGCTTTGAGGAAAAAAATTGATGAACACCACTGCGGTTGATATTCGAAAAGTTTACGATGAACAGGGCTATGTGATCGTGCGCGGCGCAGTGGATGCGGACCTCGCAGCGGAGACCGCAGCGCATGTGGACTGGCTGCTCAAAAAATACCCGGATACCCGCCCCGAACAACTTCACCATAACCTGCTGGTGGGCGATCCGTTCATACACCGGCTGGCCGGGGACCCGCGCCTGCTGGATATTGTTGAACAGTTTATCGGCCCGAACATCGCCCTGTTCGCCGCGCATTACATCGCCAAACGACCTTACGATGGGCAGGCGGTACTGTGGCATCAGGACGGGACCTACTGGCCGCTGGAACCGATGGAAGTGACGACTATCTGGCTGGCGGCGACGGACTCGACAGTTGAGAATGGCTGTATGCGGGTCATACCGGGGACACAGCACAGCAAACTGCTGTCACGTGCAGAACTTCAGGACGTGGACGATGGCAAGAATGTCCTCGGTTCCGGCATTCACCCCTCGCAGATTGATGATTCTCAGGTGGTGGATATTGAACTGAACGCCGGCGATGTCTCCATCCATAACCCGCGCATCATTCACGGCTCCAGCGCCAACACATCCGACAAATGGCGCATCGGCTTAACCCTGCGATACATCCCAACCTCCACCTGGGTGAAACGGCCCGAACACGAAAGCATCCTGTTTCGCGGCCAGCCCGCGCCGGGCATCGCCAACCGTTACGCCGCGCGCCCGGCCTATGTTCCCGGCGAATTTATGGCCTTTCGCGGCTGCGAGACATGGTGAATTGGTCGCCAACGGGATCAGGCCGATGGTCTGTCGTCATCTGAATATCTGGATTCCTGTCCTGCTTGCGTTGATCGGGTTCACGGCTGATGACCTGGTGAACGCCCAGAGCGATCTGCACCCTATTGCGCTGGATATCGACTTTTCAGTTCATCAGGATGCAAGCTGGTCAGCGGACAGCACACGGTTCGCATTCTTCAGCACCAGCGGGCTGGAACCCTCGACGGAGGATGACCTGGAGGGGGTCGATCTTTCGCTGGACGCATGGCGGCAGGTTGATCTCAACAGCGGCGAACTCATCAGCCAGGCCCGGTGGCCGCTTCAGCCCCTGCTGACACCGGAGCAAATCAGCACATGGCAGCCGCGTGATTTTGTCTATACCTCACCAGACGGAGTTCTCGGCTTGCTGAATCATCAGGAAGACGGTTATTTCCTGGTGGCAAATCTTCAGACCGGCCAGATCGCACAGACCGGTCAGATTGGCAACCTGGGTAATTACAACCCTGGTGGATTTGTGCTGCACTGGAATAATGCAGGCAACGCGCTGGTCGCACAGAACACCACACTGGGCGGAACGGGCGAAGTGTTCCATCTCACGATACCCGACCCGAATCAATTGCAGGATATTCAGATCGTCAGATTTGGGAACACACCCGGAACAGCAGATTTTCTGGTCTTTTCGCAGGAAGGGGACCGGCTTTACGACCTGTCCCCATCGGGCGACTCTGTGCTGTTGAGCGGACGCGATCTGAGCAGTCTCCCTGAAGAAGCGCCGGTTTTTGATGCGCTCCCCACATTGATCGTCTGGAATCCTCTCAGCGACGAAATTCAGATCGTCAATCTTGAAGATACTGCACTGCCTTTTGAGGTGGCCGCCGCCGCTTTTTCACCAAACGATGAAACCCGACTGCTGGTGGTTCACCACAGGCTGGGCCTGCTTCAGCACGATATTCTGACCGGTGAAACGCAGGTTCTGGCGAAGGCGCTGGCGAGTGTGAACGCCGCCTACTTTTCGCCGGATTCGAACTGGCTGGCGGTGTTTGAAAACGGCGCGCTCAAATTTGCGAATCTCGTGGACATGACAGTGTCCTGAGACAGGCTGTTCCGCAAAGGAAATCATCCGCCTGGCCGGTTATCAAGCTCGACTGGCAAACCATCACATGGTCCGCTGATCGTCGCATAATAGAACAACACCTGTTCAGGGATATCGATGTACCCCTCTGTACCATCGTCTAACCGCAGTTTGTATCCCCATGAATTACCGGATACGACTGCAATGACTTCGATATACGCTCCCCAGGGCATGGTTCCGATGACACTGCCGCCCGGTTCGTTATAGAGCGCATTGTCCTGTGGGAGATTGTAGCGAATGGTACAGATATGTTCGGGCGGTTCAGGGCGCGTCTGTACAACCGGAATATCCGCGCAGTTTCCTTGCGCTGTGCCGTGAAGCTGGTTTACCCATACAAGCCCTTCAGCACCCATGTCAAGCTGGTAACGATCTTCACTCTTTGCCGTGATTTCGTAAGGCTCCACGTCGACCAGCACACCGGTAGGTTCCTGATCCGCCATATCCGGCTCATAATATGAGTGAACGGGTGCGCCGATACCCCACGCGAAGAAATAACACTGGCCGGCATCAAGCTGCGCAACCCGGGTTGGATCGGCATTGATCGGGTCAAAAGTGGGCTGCGGCGAGCGGCTGAAGAAGGCAGGTTGGGTGCAGGCTATGAGCAGTGGCAGCAGCAGAACAAACGCCGCGCCTCTGAACCAGCGCGCCAGGGTCACAGATTGGTTTCCTGATAAACGAATCATCTCGAAAATCCTACATGCCGGCGTAATGCAAGCTCAGAATTCCGCCTCGCCAGGCGCGCAGCGTTTTACCCCTTCACTTTACCACTGGACTGGCGCAGACGCGCAGAAAAGGCTTCGGTTGGCGCGCCACCGGGCAGCAGTCCCACTGTCAGCGATTCGACATAGATGCACATCTGCCAGGGGATAGAGACATCCTCCACTGTGATGGCTGCGTCGGTCAGTTCGACCCCGGCATTGCGGACAATTGCCAGCGGGGTGGCTTCATCGCGTTCGCCCATGACCAACTGCGCCGCCACACTGATCGAATCGGCAATGCCGCGCTGGGTGACGGCCATCGGGTTGCCGAACAGATCAGCTTTGCCGCGTTCATCCTGCACCGGCCTGAACCCGGCGGTTGCCAGCGCGACCCCGGTTGTGCCCAAACGCCCCGGAACCAGCCAGCTATCCGTCAGAATGACACCGATGCGCACGCCGAAACGAGCCTGCATCGCGTGCCGGATGTTCGCGGCGGTGGCATAGGGATATTCGGGGAACAGCACGACATTCCCGCTGGGGATATTCGAACGATCCAGCCCGGCATTAGGGGACAGCACCCCGTCCTTATACGTCAGCAGAAAGCCGATTTCGATGCCGCCAAAGATATGGTCCGCTTCTTGCAGCACAAGCTGCGCCATGACCGGGTGGATATGATAACGCTCGGCCAGTTGTTCGGCCTGGGGTGTGACCACGATGTCGGCCATCGCCACTACCCGGCCCTCACTGATGGCGGCGTATTTGCTGGACACCGCCAGCACGTCGCCTGTTTGCAGCGTCTCGCCATTAGCGGCCAGCGCTTCAATGATCGTCTGGTGCAGGTCAAACGCGCCTGTCTGAACCGGCGCGCGCACCGGCAGAATGCTCAACGGATTCACGGCCATAGATACTCTGCTTTCACATGGAACGATCCAAAAGTTGAGTAGATCGTATCATCCAGGCCGTCGCATGACCAGCGGCGAGTTGGAGGGGGAGCAGTCGAGCCACCAGTTTACAGTTATCAGAACAGATCGCGATAGGCAGGCTGCCCCAGAAACCGGACCGAGATTCGCCTGCTGGACAAATCCGTAACTGAATTCAGGGCGAGGCTCCTGATAACGGTCTTTTTCTGATAACTGATAACTGGCAGCTCAGGACTGTGAGGTCAGTCCTGATTGGCGACTCTGGCGCGGTATTCCTCCAGCGCGGACTGGACTTCCGCGCGGGTCAGGATCACCGAGTCGTCCTGTTCGTGGAGGAGGTCCTGTGGAACCGGTTTGCGCTTTTCCATCAGCAGATCGGTCAGCGCCTGACTGAAGGTGCGAATTTTAGCGTCTTCACCCAGTTCAGCTTTGACCTCGCTGAGATGGTCAATCAGCCACAGATACATATCGCCCTCGGTGCGCTTGGGGAAATGATCCAGCACATTGTATTTGCGGATAAGTGTCACCGCCGGCCGGTACACCTTGTCATACCAGTCGGCTGCGGCCTCTGCCAGCGTACATTCGCAGTGGTCTTCCAGTTCCAGCGCGCGCTGGTGCATGTAGATATGACCGAGCAGATCGACATAACGCTGTGGTTCGCTCAGTTTGATGGACTGATGATGGGGTCGTGTCTGGGCGAGGCGAGTCGTCTGCATGAACTGGGCATAGGCAGCGGCAGCGTCCAGTTCCTCCGCCGACATCCCCGGTTCCAGATCAGCGGACGTGGGCAGTTCGGTCACATGCGCCTGAATGGTTTTCTGTCCCATCTGGCGCGCTACCGAAACACGATGATTGCCGTCGCGGACGAAATACACATCATCTACCTTATACAATTCAATCGGCGGCATCCCTTCCAGAGCGTTGGCCTGGGCATACACCCGGCTCCAGCGTTCCTGCATTTTGGAATTCTTGGGCAGAAACTCGCCCGTAAAGTCCCGGTAGCGTCCCACGCTGCCGACGATACGTTCCAGCGGAACATCCTGCAGGCCCTTATAACTCTCCTCACGCAGGCGCAGGCGCGTTTTGATGTCTTCGAAGCTCAACAGTTCGGCAGGTTTGCCGCGCAGCAGCCCGATCATTTCTTTCCAGAAAGCGCGTGATCGCGCACTTTGAAAGGCATTCACCCCTTCAAGATAACGATACGTTGCGTCGTTGTCAGACATAACACCTCCCATACGGGATTTTTCACTGACACACTTCAGTATAGTGCGTCAGAGGCCGTTGTAAAGATATAGCCATCCTTGACAAGATTGATCTTCGGCTTTTTGTGTATTATTTCACAAATTTTTCGAGGTGAAAACGTCTGATCTCTCCCATTATATACATTTTGGATTAACGCTGCCTTAACGAGTTGTCAAATCATGACAAACACAAAAAGGTGTACAATAGGCGCGTGCATATTCTGGAGCAAAAAGCAACGTGACTGCAATCCTTGTAACCAATGACGATGGGGTCCATGCGCCCGGCATCTTCGCCCTGGCAAACGCCATGCGGCAAATCGGCGACATCGAAGTGGTGGCCCCGGCGACCAATCAAAGCGCCAGCGGCCATAAGAAGACTCTCAAACAGGACATCCCGGTGCAGCGCACCACCCTGCAAGACGGCACACCCGCGCTGGCCGTGACTGGCTCACCAGCAGACTGTATCGCGCTGACGGCACTCGGTATGACCACCCACTGGCCGCCCAGCATCGTGGTGTCCGGCATCAACCGGGGCGCGAACATGGGGCAGGACATCACCTACAGCGGAACCGTGACCGCCGCGCTGGAAGGGACGATTCATGGCGTCCCGGCAGTGGCGGTGTCGCTGAATAACCAGAGCGCCAACAGCGTGGAAGACTATGAAAACGCGGCGCAGGTCGCTGTGACGGTGGTCAAAAAGGTGCTGGAAAAAGGGCTGCCTCCGCTGACCATTCTCAACCTGAATATCCCAGCGAACGGGCCAACCACCGCTATCCGGCTGACACGCCAGGGCATCCGCATTTATCGCGATGTGCTGGACATCAACGGTGAGATTTACCGGATTGTCGGGCCAGAACCCACTGGCGTCACCGATGAGGAAGGCACGGATTTGTGGGCTGTACATAACGGTTATGCCAGCCTGACCCCCATTCATCTGGACCTGACCGCCCACCGCTTCCTCGCCGACCTCGCCGCATGGGATATTACGCTGTAACGGCCTGTGTCCCGGCCACGCGATGACCGCATGACCCTTGAATCAACTTCCATCACCCCGCAGGACGCCCGGCGTGCCGCGCGCAACGCCGGTGCAATTGCAGCAGCCAGCATCCTCAGCAAAGGCGCGTTATTCGCCTGGCAGTTGATTCTGGCGCGAACGATTGGCGAAGCGGCCTATGGCGTGTACGGCACGATAGGCGCACTGATCGCGGTAGGCACAGCGGTGGTCAACTTCGGTATGGGGCCGATTGTCATCCGCGATGTCGCCCGCGCCCCACAGCAGGCTGGTAAATACCTGACCGCCACACTGGTGATGCAGACTCTGCTGGCGGTACTGGCCTATTTTCTGGTCAACAGCGCGGCGCTGCTGGGTGGATACACGCCGGACATTCGGGCGCTGCTGGCCCTGGCGGCGGTCAGTCTGCTGGTCGACATTCTGGGCAACATGACCAATGATCTGCTGCTGGCCCAGGAGCGAATGCTGGCTTCGTCGCTGGTGTCCATCGGCCATATTGTCGTCTTAATCGCGCTGGCCGCGCTGGCACTGGCGCTTGGTCAGGGACTGCCGGGCGTTTACGTGGCGACACTGGCCGCCGGGGGGGTACGCGCGCTGGCGCTGTGGGGTCTGGTGCTGCGCGGTGGCGTCCGTCCAGCCTGGCCGTTTGATCGCCACATCGCCCGCCCCCTGCTGCTTAATGGTCTGCCGCTGGCCGTCTCCGCATTTTTATCGCTGGCCTACCAGCACGCGGATAAACTGATGACCACACGGCTGATCGGCACAACCGAAACCGGCTACCTGACCGCCGCGTTCGTGATGATCTTCGGCGTGGTCGAACTGCTCAACACGACCATTCTCATCGCCACCTATCCCATGATGTCGCGTTATTATGCCGCCGGTCAGGGCGAGACCTTTGGCTTCATTGTCGAAAAGCTGGCTTTTTTTACCCTGCTCATCAGCCTGCCGCTGGCC
>CAZKIB010000002.1:64812-65070 GCA_964552425.1 uncultured Anaerolineaceae bacterium
CTTCAGCGCTGAAATCACCGTGCCGTTGTTCGGCCCCAGTTTCCGCCCGACTGCCGACGCGCTGCGCATCCTGATCTGGTACGCGGCGGCAGCCATGACCGTGAATATTTTCGCGCAGGGCATGGTTGTCCAGAACCACCAGCGCAGCCTGCTGCTCGTCCGCGCCAGCGGCCTCGGCCTGAATATCACCCTGAACGCCCTGCTGATTCCGCGCATCGGCATCGCCGGGGCAGCCTTGGCGTCCTTCGCGGCGGAACT
>CAZKIB010000002.1:65080-79705 GCA_964552425.1 uncultured Anaerolineaceae bacterium
GATCGTGCTGACTCTGCTGCTGCGCCGCTTCGAATCGGCTGGCTGGGATTGGGCGCGGCTGGCTCCCCGCCTGCTGCGACTCCTCATCCTGAGCGGCGGCGTCGCGCTGGCGATGATTATTCTCGGCAGCGTGCATCCCCTGCCCGGTATAGTGATCGGCCCCCTCCTGTATCTCACCGGCCTGCTGGTCGGGCGGGTGCTGACCGCAGATGACTGGGATTTGCTCTACCGGCTGGTGGCGGCCATGCCGGGCGGCGCGCTGGTGCGGCGCTTCTGGCAGCGCGACATCCCGCTCAACTGGTGAACCCATGCGAAACCCGTGTTACAATCGGTGCATCCATTCATCAGCAAAAAGGTTTTCGGATGGCCGACATCCAGACGCAGCTTTTGACCGGCGACGACCTGATGGAACTCACCGCGCAAAGCCCTGGCAAACGTTATGAGTTGATCGAAGGAGCGCTGATCGAGATGCCTCCGGTGGGAATTGAACATCACAATGTTGAAGGAGCCGCGACACTCCTGCTGAGAATTTTCACCCGCACCCATAAACTGGGCCGTGTGCTGCCGGGTGAAACCGGTTTTTATACCCGCAGCGACGCACACACGGTGCGCGCACCCGATGTGGTGTTTATTTCTTATCAGACCTTGCCGGCTGATGAACCAAACCCCGGTTATGGTCGTGTCGTTCCTGAGTTAGTCGTTGAGGTTGTGTCGCCCAATGACCGCGCAGATAAAATCGAAGAGAAGGTTCAGGAGTGGCTGGATTTCGGCGTCCTGCTCGTCTGGCTTATTTATCCGCAGACGAAACGCATTCATGTTTTTCAACAGAGCCAGCAACCTGTGATCCTCCGTGTTGAGGATACGATCACTGGCGAACCTGTGCTGCCGGGTTTCAGCGCCAAAGTCAGCGAGTTTTTTGAAGATTAGATGCTGCGCGCCTGCCTGTTCCCCGTGTTTATGCTGAGTGTCTTGTTCAGCGCGACCATCAGCCTGGTGAATGCCCGGCCGTATGCCAACCCTGCTCTGAACACTTTCCTGACCGCGCCCACCGCCTGTATCACACCCTGCTGGGCGGGCATTCGCCCCGGTGTCACCGGCTTATCGACACTGCAAAACCGGCTCGAAGATCATGCGTGGGTCGGCGAGGTGACATTTACCGCGACGACGGACCCGGACAGCGGCTTTATGGTCTGGATGTGGCGCAACGCCCCGGAGAGCATCATCGATACTTCACGAGAAGGCGCGGCCGGCGTTCATGAAGGCGTGGTGACGTGGCTGCAAATCCCCACTGCATTTGCTTTTGGCGATGTTTGGCTGGCACAGGGAGAGCCGCAATCCGGCTTAACACTGGCGCTGCGACGGCCCGCGCGTTTCGTCCGCCATTACGCCGCTTACGGCAACGAAATGATTCAGGTACGCTACATGATTCCCTGCGCCTGGAGTCCCACAGACCGCTGGCAAACGCGCGTTGATTTGTGGCTGGGGATGGGGTCGCCCGTGCCCATGCCCGCCTATGACCGCCCCGCCCGAACCGGTTGTCTGGTGAACTGACCGATGGCTGGCCTGACAGGCAAAGTCGCGCTGATTCTGACGGCCCTGTTTCTGCTGCCGCTGGGTCTGCTGCGCGCCCGGCCCTATGACAGTGCCGCCATGCAGGTCTTTCTGACGCCGCCGGCCGGCTGTCTGATGCCATGCTGGGAGGGCATTCAACCCGGCACAACAACGGTTGCCGAAGCGCTGCGCATTCTGGAAACGCATCCCTGGGTTACAGATGTGCGCGGCCTGGGCCGGCAGATTAGCTGGGGCTGGACCGGGGCACAGCCGGCTTTTATTGACAGCGCGACGCGGGGTTCGCTTTCCACCTTCTGGGATCGCGTCACCAGCGTCCGGCTCGCCACGCATCTTCAGTCCGGGGATGTGCTGCTCAGTGGGTCACAGCCCAGAGCCGTCGCATATATTCCGCTCAGCGGCACACATTTCATCACCCATATGGCGCTGTATGACCATTTTATGGTCTACGCGCTGATGACCTGCCCGCTGACCACCCGCGCGATCTGGCAGCAGCCAGCAGACCTTATTATGGATGTGCGGGTACAGGCGTTCGACACCCGCACTCAACATTTCGACAACTATCAGGAACCGCTGTGGCGGCGCACCCTGCCCGATTGTGAAAGGTAATATCCCTATGGCTACCACCGAATCTCCACCTGGAAAGGGTATTTTTGAATGGATTGTCTTCTCGCTGGGGCGGGCCTGGGAATGGATCACCAAACGCCCGCTGATTCATACCGGGCTGCGCATCTATGCACAGGTCGCGCGAAAAATCGCCGGAGCGCCTGTGCGCCGGTACAGCGAAATTACCCCGCTCCTGCACATCGGGGGCCAGCACTATCTGCAGGGCATGGCCGAACTGGAAGCGCGCGGGATCGGGGCGGTGGTGAACCTGCGCAAGGAATTTGATGACTCTGCCGCCGGGGTCGCAACAGACCATTATCTGCACCTGCACATCCGCGACAATACCGCGCCGGATCAGGAAGCCTTGCAGGCGGGTGTCCGCTTTATCCGGGAAAATATCGAGCAGGGGCGCGGGGTCTACATTCACTGCGGCGTGGGCGTGGGCCGCGCGCCGACCCTGGCCGCCGCCTATCTGGTCAGCACAGGCATGACCCCCGACGAAGCCTGGGGTACGCTGCGGCGAGTGCGTCCGTTTATCTGGCCCAACCGCCGGCAGCGGGCCAGTGTCGCCCTTTTCGCTCAGGAACAATCGGAATGTTCACCGGCTACCTGATGCGCTCTGGCGGGCTGCTGGCGCTGCTGCTGGTCAGCCTGATCGGGGTGATCCGCGTCCGGCCTTACGACGATGGTGGCCTGGGCGCGCTTCTGGGAGATGCCTGTGAAACCCCCTGCTGGCAGGGCATTTATCCTGGCAGCAGCACCGGCCCGGAAGCCCTCCATGCAGTCCAGCAGCTTGACCGCGTGCGCGGCCTGGGCAGCAACTTCAGTTTTTATGTGGGGCAGGTCTTCTGGCGCTGGTCACGCGATTCAGCCCATTTCCTCGACCCGGACACCCGCGAATTTGCCTATGTCTGGATCGAACGCGATGTGGTAAAGACGATCTTTCTGCCCGGTTTTCACCGCTTTGCGGAGATTGCCCTGCTCATCGGGCGTCCGCAGAAGGTCACCATTTACACCGACTCGTTTTACAGCCCGCACTACGCGGTTTACCTCGCCAGCTACCCCAACGAACTGTACCTCTCCAGCCTGATCCACTGCAATTCCAGCGCCCATGATCTGTGGGCTTCGCCGACCAACATTTACATCGGCCAGCAGCCCGAATATATGGGCGCAAGCGGGCGTGAATACCCGCGTGCCGAGCTTGAGGGCTGGATGCCGGCGAACCTGTGCCGCCGCCGGTAGGCTTCTGATCTCCCAGCATCGACATTAAGGTTCAGTGAATCACGGTTTTGCGCGCCGCAGGTTAAAACCGTGCGGCTACTATGCAACAAGTCCGTTAAAACGGACTCGCGAACCCCGGATGCTTCCTTGAGTCCACTTGAGTGGACTTGGACACTGGCAGCCGGATGTTTAAACATCTGGCGTGCCAATGGATAAATTTCGTGATTTACTGAATTTACGTTTTATAGATTCCTCCGCGAGAACTTCACAATCCTGAATTCTTCGTCAATTTTAACTCCCCCACCGTCCGATTACGGGAATGTTTGCATACAATTGAGAGAGTAGGTTCACACACACGTTTTCTCAATTTTGTAAAGATGATTACCGGCGGAGGCCGTACTGTATGACCACACTCGTTGATGTCCACAGCGCACTGGCAAAGGGCGAATATCGCACAGCCTTTGAAGAACTTGAGGTGCTTCTGAAGACTGAACCCAGCGCCGACGCATGGTATCTCGCCGCCGAGCTGACACTCGACAAGGACCGTGACCGAGCAATCCGCCATCTCAAACGCGCGCTGTTAATGGACCCGCGTCATGGGGACACGCTCACCCTGCTGGGCCAGCTTGGTGAAGCCCGCGACTTCACAATGAATGATGTAGCTGAAGAAGTGGTCGATGTCGTCGCCAGCGGGACCGACAATACGCCTCTGCTGCGGCGCGTTCCCCGCCGCCTGCGCCTGGTGGTGGTGGCTGTGGCAACCCTGCTCATCGTGCTGGTCGTGATGGTCAGCATCCCCCGGATGATCCCGTACAACGGCCCGGCCTATATTCCAGAAGCAGCGCCGCGCGCCGCGGCCCAGACCGTTCTGGAACCCGGCCCGGTCTTTGCCGGTTTCGTGAACTCGGAAATCGACCTCATCGGGCTGCAACGCGTGAAGGAAAGAGACCGGGAAATTCTGAAATTCTCGGTTGCGGGTGGGGCCGATGGTGGGTCACAGCCGGTCCAGATCATTGTCTACCACAGCATTTCTGATCTTGTGCGGGACAGCGCGGGCCATCGCTCCATGGAGACCCATTCAATCATCGTCGCCAATGTGAATGCCATGCTGGTCTATTCCAAAGGTCTGCAAGGGACCGTGATGGAAAACCGCCTTGTGCAGCAGTTCCAGGTCATTACGGGCGCTTAGTTCGCCCTTTCATTTTTGTACGGACTTATCGGAAGGCCTTATCATGTTCACACCGTTGAACAAATTCACAAAAGACAGGCGCGGCCAGGGCTTTGTGGAATACGCCCTGGTTATCGGGCTTGTCGCATTTGTAGCAGTGGGCAGCCTTTCCGCAATGGGCACGGGTGTCGGTGGTGTTTACCAGACCGTGATCTGTGCCCTGGGCGCGGGCGGCGAAGAATGTGGTTGTGAATGGGAAAATGTCACCGTCGGGCCGACCTATACCTGCACGGGCGGCATTTTCGCGGTGGAGGCGGATACCTCCTGCGATGCGACGACTCTTTCCATTCTGATCGAAGACCCGGATGGCGCTGTCGAAGAAATCGCCATGACTTACGACGCGGACAACGAAATCTGGTCTGCGGCGCAAACGGACAGCACGAATATTTGCGGACGCATCACCGATACACCCGCATCCAAAATGTTTTTGCTTTCCCGTCACGACGATGGCGAAACGATTCATACCTTCCAGTTTGGCCCTGAACCCGAAAGCAGCCCAACTGGCGGTGATACCGGCGGCAGCACTGGTGGCGATACCGGCGGCGACACGGGTGGTGATACCGGTGGTGATACCGGCGGCAGCACAGGTGGTGACACCGGCGGCTCAACTGGCGGCGATACCGGCGGCAGCACAGGTGGTGACACTGGCGGCTCAACTGGCGGCAGCACCACAAAACATATCGCCCTGATTGTGAACAATACCAACCTGAAAAGCAGCGACGATAAAATTCGGGCGGCCATTGTCAGCCTGGGCCATACCGTCACAGCGTTCAGCGAAAGCACCGACCTCGCCACCATCCAGGCGGCTGGTGTGGATGCCATCGTCATTTCTGAATCGATCAACTCCGGCAGCGTTGGCTCCCGCTTCCGTAACGTGACGCTGCCTGTCGTGGTCATGGAAGCCTATCTGGTGGACGACATGCAGATGTCGAACAACTTCTCCTGGGCGCATGTCAGCCAGGTCAATATCGTCAATGCCAGCCATCCCATCGCGGCGGGCAACCCGGCAGGCAACCTGACCGTCTCGACCCAGAACCGTGAAACCATGTCGGCCACCTTTGCCAGCGGCGGCGTGGCTATCGCCACCATGACCAGCGATACCACACGCGGCGCGGCCTTCGTCTATGACTCTGGCGCGCAAATGTACAGCATGACCGCTCCGGGACGGCGCGCGGCCTTCTGGTTCGGCACGAATACCGCCGATTACGCCACAGACGCGGCCTGGAATATGTTCAAGGCGACAGTCACCTGGGCACTCAACGGGGGCGGCAGCGGTGGTTCAGGCGGGAGTACCGTCCCGGCCACGCTGGGGGTTTCACCCTCCAGCCTCGATTTCGGCAGTGTCACCACCAACACCGCCTCCAGCGTCCAGACCGTCACGCTGACACACACGGGCGCAAGCGGCTCGCCGTCCCTGACCATCAACAGCGTCACGCTGGGCGGCACACACGCCAACCAGTTCGCGGCGACCCTGGCGACACCGGTGACACTCAACCGGGGTGAAACCGCCAGCATCATTGTCAATTTCAACCCGACCAGTTCGGGGGCCAAAACCGCCAATATCCAGATTGCCCACTCCGGCAGCGGCACATCCCCCGTATCCGTTTCACTCACAGGTACAGGTGTGACACCGCCCGACGCGGAACTCACCCTGTCACCGAGTACATTGGACTTTGGAACCATCACTGACACATCCGCCACCGCCACGCTGACGATCACCCACTCCGGCGATCCCGGCGCAGTCGCGGCGACCCTCACAGCGATCAACCTGGGCGGGACCGATCCGGGTGAATTCAGCACCAACTTCAGCGGGCCGCTGACCTTGAACCAGGGGCAGTCCACCAACGTCACCGTCACCTTTACGCCAGCCTCCACCGGGACGAAGAGCGCGGACTTAAGTGTCGCCAGCAACGCCGCGACGGTTTCGCCCTTCAGCGTCATTCTGACCGGCACGAAAAACACGCCGCGCGTCACCGATGGCTTGCAGGTCATCTGGAACTTCGATGATTACACCGCCGGAAGCGCCACCATCAACAGCAGCGGCGGCGCAGCCGGGCCAATCCCCATGACCATCGACAACACCGGGCGCGTCAACAAGATTGACGGCGGCATTGAGATCACCAATGCGGTCAGAATCACATCATCCGGCGCTCCATCAACGCTCATCAGCAACCTGAAGAATACCGATGACATCACGCTTGAGGTCTGGGTTTCACCCGCGAATCTCACACAGGATTATGCGCGCATCGTAGCGATGGCTGAGAACGCCAGCAACCGGAACTTTGAACTGATGCAGATGAAAACCAAGTACTCTACCCGTCTGCGCACCTCGAAGAACACTTCCGGTGACTCGCCGCGCATGGAAACCGGAAATGTGGCGCAGACCAACCTGACCCATATTGTGATGACCTACTCCAACAGCGGCAGTATGCTGCGCATCTATGTCAACGGTAACGAAGTGCTGGCGCAGAAGAATCACAGCGGCACCGGCAACGGCAACCTGAACGGATTTAGCAACTACAGTCTGATTTTCGGCAACGTTCCCAGCGATGACCGCAACTGGCAGGGCAAAATCTACATGATTGCCATCTATAACAAGGAATTGACCGCAGCCGAAGTTACCCAGAATTACAACGCAGGCGAAGACTAGGTAACGCTCTTCGCAACGGATCATCCACAGACAGGGAGCTTCATCACGAGGCTCCCTGTTTTGTTTTCAGGAGCTAAAGCTAGAACCTTAACGAGAGCGGTGTATAATCAAAATCATCGTTCGCTGAGGCGGTTCCTTAACGGGAGCCGGTTATCCATCAATCTGAATTATGCTGAGTAGCAAACGCACCCCGCTCTTTCGCCTGCTGCAATGGCTGCAACCTTCTGACAGCACCGCTCTCCTGGCGCTGGCCGTGACAGTGGGGCTGGCAACCGGGCTGGGTATCTGGCTGTTCCGCGCCGCCATTGAAGTGTTCCATGAACTCTTTGTGGTCGAGTTCCAGCACCTTTTTGGGGAGATTCTTGGCCCCATGACGATCATTGCCAGCCTGATAATCGCGGGCTACCTGGTCGGCTGGCTGATGAACCGCTTCGTCGGGAAGGAGCGCCATCACGGGGTCGCCGGCATCATGGAAGCGTGCGCCCTCGGCGGGGGGCGACTGCGCTATGGCCGGATGCCTGCCAAAGCCCTGGCGTCCTCGCTGTCGCTGGGGGCGGGCGCTTCAGTCGGGCCAGAAGACCCCAGCGTGCAGATCGGCTCCAACCTCGGCTCCTTTATCGGCCAGCGCCTGCACATGCGCGAGGATCGCGTCCGACTGCTGGTGGCGGCTGGCGCGGCCAGCGCGATTGCTTCAGCCTTCAATGCCCCCATCGCGGGGGTATTTTTTGCGCTCGAAGTGGTGCTGCTGGAATTCACCACCAGCGCGTTCGGCGTGGTGGTGCTGGCGGCGGTGGTTTCCGCCGTGCTGACTCAGGCCATTGAGCAGACTATCCCCATTCACGAACCGGCGCTTGACCTGCTCAATTACACACTGGGAACCCCGCTGGAGATTCCGCTGTATGCGCTGATGGGCCTGCTGCTGGCCCCCATCGCGGCAGTGTTCATCCGTAGCGTATACTGGCAGCACGACCTCTGGCACAAGTACATCCATTGGCCGCGCCCCTGGCAGACCGCCTTCGTGGGGGGTGTGGTCGGCGCAGTCGGCATTTTCCTGCCGCACATCCTGGGGCCAGGCCGCGAAGCCATGAACGCGGTGCTGGCGAGGCCAGAAGAATTTACCGTCGGCCTGCTGTTGATGATCGGCGCGGCCAAAGTGGTTATGACGGGCTTCAGTCTGGCGGGTGGCTTTGTGGGCGGCGTGTTCGCCCCTACGCTGTTTGTCGGCCTGATGTTCGGCAGCGTGTTTGGCCGGGTGATTGCCGCGCTGGATACAGGCCGCCTTATCAGCGACCCCCAGGCATTCGCCATTGTCGGCATGGCTGCCATGATGGCCGGGGTGGTGCGTTCCCCGATCACGGCAATCATGCTCGTGTTTGAACTCACCAATGACTACCGCCTGATTCTGCCGATCATGCTGGCGGCAGTCGTGTGTATTTATCTGACCAACCGCCTCGCGCCGCTGGGCATTTATGCGCTTGGATTGGCCCGGCAGGGCATCCACCTGCAAGAAGGGCGCGATATTGACCTGATGCAGGGTGTGACCGTCGGCGAAGTCATGGATGCCCCGCCCACGATTCGCGGCAGCGCGTCCTTGCTGGAACTGCGCGACGCTTTACGCCACTATCATGTGCGTTCAATCTGCGTCGTGGACGAAACCGGCAGTCTGACCGGCATTGTCACCCTGTCGGACTTGCAGCGCACCTACGAAGAACGTCCGGAAGAAACTGCCCGGCTGACTGTGAACGACATTGCCACACAAAAAGTCACGACCATTCAACCCGACGATGTCGTCTGGCACGCGATCCGCCTGATGGGGATGTACGATGTGGGGCGTCTGCCGGTGGTGGACGAACACACCCATCAACTGGTGGGCATTCTCAGCCGTCACGATATTGTCGAAGCGTACAACAAAGCCATCGCCCGCAAGCTGCAAGACCAGCATCACGCAGAACAGGTGCGCCTGCATCACCTGACCGGCGCAAATGTCCTGGAACTTTTTCTGACAGAGCGCGCGCCCATCGCCGGGATGCGCATCAGCGATGTGCATTGGCCCGTTGAGAGTGTGGTCGCTTCGATCCAGCGGCATAACAAGCTGCTGGTTCCGCATGGCAGCACCGAACTCCATGCTGGTGACTGGTTAACGATTGTCGCCGCGCCTGAATGTGAGGATGATCTAAAAGCGCTTTTCGGGGAACAGCCGGCCGCGTTTTAGCAACCGCCGCGAGGTCGCAGGGCACGGCATACCCTGAAAGCCACCACTGCCGTGCCTCTACCCATACGTTTGTGGAAACGGACTAAACACACTAAGTCCTGAGACTGCGCCCTTGCACCGCAGTACCTCTCGTGTGTTAGCTGCGTTCAACCAAATCCGCTACAAAGTTGATTTCCAGCGTCACCTCGTCCGAAACATTCGCCACGCCGGGTGCATTCGGGATGGTCAGTTCGTAAGCTTCCCGCGTTACGGTTGTGGAGGCCGCGCCTTCCAGCCGTTCTTCAGACGCCAGGGTCGCCGTCACCATGAATGTGACCGGGTTGGTAATGTGGCGCACGGTCAGATCGCCGATGATCTCAAAGGTGATCGTATCGCCGACCTCGACAGGTTCTTCCGGCAGACCCATGACGCTGGTGGGCACAAAGGTGGAAAACTCAAATTCATCCTGCCGGGACTGCAAAATCTGGTTGCGCAGGGCGCGGTTGCGGTTTTCATCGTCCGTTTCCAGCGTGCGCGCATTAATGCGAATCTCGCCGACCTGTGAGCTGGCGGGGTTTCCAAAATCCACAATAATGTCACCCGCGATCTGGTCAGTCGCCCCGATCACGGTCTTGGGTGTGCCAAACAATTCCTCGGTGAGAATGAAACGCACTTCCGATAATTCCGTATTGATGCGATACAGACCGCGTCCGGCGCTGGCGGCTTCCGTCGGGGCTTCTGTCGGAGCCGGGACAGGCGTTGCAGTCGGTGGCAGGGGTGTTGCGCTGGGTTCCACAGCCTCAGCCTCGGCCTGCGCGCCAGCCACAGCCGTACTTAAAATCGTGATCTGCTCCTGCATCCCGCTCAATTCTTCGTTCAACGCGCCGATGGCGACCATACGGGCACTGTCATCCGCCGCTTCGATACCCAATACCTCATCAATACTGGCCCGCAGTTGGGCAATCTCGGTGGCCGATGCATCCACTTCCTCGGTCTCGTCAAGCGAAAGAGTTGGCGCGCTGATCGGTTCGCTTGGTTCTGCCGAACCGCCCAGCACCCACCACATCCCGCCCGCGCCAGCGGCAGCGCCCACGCCCAGCAAAATTAGTGCCAGTAGAATAGTTCCTCGCCTCATGTAATCCTCCAGTTCACGCCGTAGAGTAGTAAAAAGGGCGAACCTGTTTGTCCGCCCTTCAGAATTTGATGCAGGGCCGGCCTACATGCTGATGCGCAGTACCTGACCGCCTTCACCGCCCGCCGAATTGATGCTGACGTACAGGTCGCCACTCGCGTCCTGTGCCAGAGCATAGGGCGCGGGCAGATCACCCAGCACGGTTTCGGGACCTTCGGGGGTGATACGCACGACACGGCCCGGCCCAAAGCCCTGATCGCCCAGCACGCCGAACTCGACTGCGTAAATCGTCCCATCCGCTGTAACCAGCACATCGGTGACTGCGGTGAGGCCGCCAATCGTTTCGGCCAGCGCGCCGCCCGACCAGCGTTCAATATACGCGCCGCCTTCAGGAAACGGAAAACCGGTCAGGAAACCCACATACAGATCACCATTCGGGCCAATATCCACGCTGGTGGGCACGGGCGAAATATCGCCAACCGGCCAGGTCACGGCGATCTGCGCGCCAGCCGCCTCGCTCCAGGTGAACATGCAGTTGCAGCTTGCGTCCACAATATAAACGGTGCCATCAGCAGCCACCGCGAGGTCCGTGGGGTTAGCCGCAATAATATCATCGTCCGGGTTTTCAGCCGCTTCCAGCGAGTACAGGTCGACAAACCGGCGGATACGTGTGGTATCGCGGGTCAGTTCTACCAGCCCCATGCTGAACGGCAGCACGGTAGGGGTCTCGCCCAGCGCCAGCCAGATCGATTCATCCGTCACATAAATATCGGACGCACCGCGCGATTGGCCTATGTTCTGGCTGCCCAGGCCAATAATAATGACCACTGCATCCCCTTCCGGTGTCACACGGGTCACCTGGCCTGTCGCGCCGGTTGGGATCGGCGCTCGCCCGCCGGGGGCCTGAAAATCGCCGCCGTTCCCCGCTTCGACCACGTATAGATTGCCTTCGCTGTCAAAGGCCATACCACGTGGATTCACCAGCCCTTCCACCACCACGTCCTGAGCAAGCAGTGGCAGGCCGCTGAACACCAGCACAGCAGTCACTACCGCGATAACTGCCTTACGAATCATAAATATTCCTCCTCAAAACCTGCATCTATGCAAAGAGTTGTGACCTATATAGGGTACGATTATCAGGCAGAGAACAGATATTAAGGGCAGATGAGAAATATTCGCCTGCGAAATCGGGCGCGATTTGGGCACTTTGACCGAATTTAAGCGTCGATTCTTGACCTCTGTAAACAGTCTGACTATAATATAGTTAAATTATGGAACCGGTTCCAAGCGAACATGGTCCCGATCAATAACAATAAAATTGTTATGCGCCTCCCAACCATCCGTGATGTGGCTCGTGAAGCGGGTGTCGGTGTCGGCACTGTTTCGCGGGTCTTAAATAACAGCCCGCAGGTAAGCCCGGAAACGCGCGAACGGGTTCTGGAAACGATCCAGCAGTTAGGGTTTCGCCCTAACCAACTGGCGCGCCAGCTTTCTCGCGGCACACGAGTGCGCAGCCTGGGGATCATCTCTCCCTTTATCTCCGACCACTCCTTCGTAGCCAGACTAAAGGGGGTCCAGCGGGCACTGGCGGCCAGCCATCAGGATTATGACTTGATCTTTTATCATGTCACCACTGCTGAACGGTTCCATCAACGGCTGCTGGCAATTATTGAGCAAGGGAGTGTGGAAGGTCTGCTGCTGATGGTATTGGACCTGCTGCCCGACCAGCGCGAATTATTAGATGAAGCCGGCGTTGTGTATGTAGGTATTAATGACTACACGACGGATGCCTGGCCGTGTATTGGGGCGGATAATGTCCGGGGCGGTGAACTGGCGACCCGTTACCTGATCGAACAGGGACACCGGCGCATCGCTTATGTCGGCGACCACTTTCCGCTGCGCTACGGCTTTTCGGCAAGCGAGGTGCGCTATCAAGGGTATGCGCGCGCCCTGTTCGAGCATCAGATACCGCTGAACCCGGACTACGTGAAGCTTGGTCAACAGGGGAAGGACGCGGCCTACGAACTGACCCAGACACTGGTCAGCCTGCCAGAGCCGCCCACCGCCATTTTCAGCATGAGCGATTTTCAGGCGCTCGGCTGTCTGGCGGCGATCCGCGATGCCGGTTTGAATGTACCGGGCGACATTTCGCTGATCGGTTTCGATGATGTTGAAATCAGCCAGTTGATTGGCCTGACGACGGTGCGCCAGCATCTGGAAGAAGCCGGTTACCTGGCGATGACTTACCTGCTGAAATTGCTGGGGGACAGCAGCATCCCGAATATCGAACAGTTTACTGCTGTGCCAGAACTGCCCCCGTTCGTCGTGATTGAAAGGCAAACCACACGCCCCTGGCAGCCATAACCCTGAACTAAATTTGTTTGCGGGTGGTGAACGGTCACCACATAAGAAATTTAAGGAGCGAAAGTATGTCACGTAAGTCTCTTAGTTTGTTGTTCGTGCTGGCGTTTGCCTTCGGTCTGCTGACCATTGGCACAGTCAGCGCCCAGGATGATTTTGTCTTTCCAATCGGTGAAGGCGCGTTCAACTGGGAGTCCCTGGAAGCATTCGCCAGTGAGTATGACCTGACCGGGCAAACCGTGTCGGTCTTTGGCCCCTGGCTGGGTCCTGACCAGGAACTGGTCGAAAGTGTCCACGCCTACTTCGAATATGCCACAGGCGCAGATGTCGCCTATGCTGGCTCAGACAGTTTTGAACAGCAGATCATCATCGACATCCAGGGTGGCAGCCCGCCCAATGTCGCTGTGTTCCCGCAGCCTGGTCTGGCCGCGAACGTGGCCGCAGGGGGTGGTCTTGCGCCGCTGGGCGATGAAACTCGCCAGTGGGTGATCGATAATTACGCGGCGGGTCAGTCCTGGGTTGACCTGGGAACCTATACCAATGATATGGGTGAGGAAGATTTCTACGGCTTCTTCTACAAGGTCGACCTCAAGAGCCTTGTCTGGTACATCCCTGACGAATTTGCCGCCGCTGGCTACGAAGTGCCCACTACCATGGAAGAACTGATCGCCCTGAGTGAACAGATGGCGGCGGATGGCACAACCCCCTGGTGCATCGGTCTGGGCAGTGGCGACGCCACCGGCTGGCCGGCCACCGACTGGGTGGAAGACATCATGCTGCGCACGCAGCCGCCAGAGGTTTATGACCAGTGGGTGACGAACGAAATTCCGTTCAATGACCCCGCCATCATCAATGCCATTGATACTTTCGGGATGTTCGCCAAGAACGACGCCTGGGTGGACGGTGGCGCTGCGGCAGTGGCTTCGACGGACTTCCGTGACAGCCCGCAGGGTCTGTTCGGTGTGCCGCCGCGCTGCTACATGCACCGTCAGGCCAGCTTCATTTCATCCTTCTTCCCCGAAGGCACGGAACTGGGTGTCGATGCCGACTTCTTCTACTTCCCGCCCTTCGAGGCTCAGGACCTGGGGAACCCGGTACTCGGCGCTGGTACACTCTTCGCCATCACGGAAGACAGCGATGTGGCCCGCGCGTATATCGAATTCCTGAAGACCCCCATCGCGCACGAAATCTGGATGGCCCAGAGCGGCTTCCTGACACCCTTTACGGGCGTCAACACGGAAACCTATGCCAACGACATCCTGCGCCGCCAGGGTGACATCCTGCTCAATGCCACCACCTTCCGCTTCGATGCCTCTGACCTGATGCCCGGCGCGATTGGCGCAGGCGCGTTCTGGACCGCGATGGTCGACTACGTGAGCGGCGCGAGCGCTGAAGAAGTTGCCACTTTCGTTCAGACAGCCTGGGATGCGATCAAGGAAGAGTAAAACGCGTTTCCACACAGTGTAATTGAACGAGTACCCAGGGTGGCCCATGTGTCACCCTGGTTGCTATAATCCTCCAAATAGTTTAACAGGAGAAACGGCTGTGCAGCAGATACTTAGTGCGTTATTAGCCATTGTTGTGGGCGTCGGCGCGCTCGTGCTCTATTTTTATGGATCAAACTGGCTGCTGGATCGGTTCATGGCTGACCAGGTCGCACCCGATGG
>CAZKIB010000002.1:79715-83469 GCA_964552425.1 uncultured Anaerolineaceae bacterium
CTGTACTGCGAAGTCGGGACCAGGCGCGTGAGTCGATCCGCCCCTGGTTGTTCGTCGGACCAGCGCTTGTCTTGCTGACGGTCTACCTGGTGTACCCTGCCATTCAGACAGTTATTCTGAGTTTCTTTAACGCCAGCGGTGATGAATTTGTCGGGCTGCGAAATTACACCTGGGCCTTCCAGGACAGTGAATTTCTCCAATCGATCCGCAACAATATCCTCTGGCTGCTGATCGTCCCGTTTATTAGTACCGCGTTGGGGCTGCTGATCGCCGTGCTGGCGGACCGCGTGCGCTGGGGTAATGTTGCCAAATCACTGATTTTCATGCCAATGGCGATTTCATTCATCGGCGCGAGCGTCATCTGGAAATTTGTCTACGATTATCGCCCGGCGGACGCGCAGCAGATCGGCGCGCTCAATGCTCTCGTGGTCGCTCTGGGGGGCCAACCGCAGGCGTGGATTACCCTGCCATTCTGGAACAACCTCTTCCTGATGGTCATTCTGATCTGGATTGAAACCGGGTTTGCGATGGTGCTGCTGTCGGCAGCCCTGCGCGGCGTGCCCGATGAAACCCTCGAAGCGGCCCGTATTGACGGCGCGAACGAGGTCGAAATATTCTTCCGCATCATGATCCCACAGATCATGGGAACCATCGCGGTAGTCATGACGACCATCCTGATTACCGTATTAAAAATCTTTGACATCGTACTGGCGATGACCAACGGCCAGTGGGATACTGAAGTGCTGGCAAACCTCATGTATGACTGGATGTTCCGGGGCGGCGGTGACTTTGGTCGCGGCAGTATGATTGCTACGGTCATTATGATTGCCGTCATCCCCGTTATGATCTGGAATATCCGGCGGTTCCAGCAAGAGGAGGCCCTGCGATGAGTACCAATATTCCGGCCATTAAGGCCACCATTCCCAAAACCCGAACCAGCCCCATGAGCGCGCGCGTCCCGCTGATTAACATGACTATCGGGAGCCTGCTGGTGCGGGGCGCACTGGCGCTGCTCGTCCTGCTGTGGATCATTCCCACCTTCGGCCTGCTCATCAGTTCCGTGCGCGATAAGGACCAACTGCGCGTCAGCGGCTGGTGGACCACCTTGCAGACCACCAACCGCAACGAGCGGGGGCGCACCCTGACGGCTGAGGCCCAGACGGAAGCTGACGGGGGCTACCTCATTACCGGCAATGTATTTGCCAATGAAGATGGCGAAATCACTGGCAACGCGCAGATCAGCACCTACGGCGCGGGGTTCCTTCCAGAATCCGGCACGGTGGAATATGCTCAGGGTGACGCGCGCGGTATCCGGGACTACGCCGCTGGCACGCCGGTTGAACTTGAAGATGGCAGCACCTTTGTCCTGAACCCGGATGGCAGCTACGAATGGCGTTCAGCCACGCCGTTCGAACATGACCGGGGCCAGCAGTTCTTCTATGTTGCCTCTATCCCGCCGACCTTCACGCTGGAAAATTATGCCACCGTGCTGGCTGCCGAGGGCATTGACCAGTCCTTCATCAACACCTTTACCGTCACAATCCCGGCGACCATCATCCCCATCGCCATTGCCGCTTTCGCCGCCTATGCCTTCGCGTGGATGGACTTCAAAGGTCGCCAGATTTTATTTGTGGTGGTGGTCGGCCTGCTGGTTGTGCCGCTGCAAATGTCGCTGATCCCGCTGCTGCGCATCTATAACGGCGTCGGCATCGCCAAAACCTATCCGGGCATCTGGCTGGCGCATACCGGCTTCGGTCTGCCGCTCGCCATTTATCTGCTGCGCAACTATATTGGCGGCCTGCCCCGTGAGATCATCGAATCAGCCCGCATTGACGGCGCTTCGCACTTCGACACGTTTATCCGTCTGATTTTGCCGCTGTCTGTACCGGCCCTGGCTTCCTTCGCCATTTTCCAGTTTCTGTGGGTCTGGAACGACCTGCTGGTCGCGCTGGTGTTCCTCAGCAAAGACCCCAGCCAGATCGTTATGACCTCCAAGATTCGGGAACTGCTGGGGTCACGAGCAGAAGCCTGGGAAATCCTGACGAGCGGCGCGTTTATCTCGATGGCTGTCCCGCTGATTGTGTTCTTCTCGCTCCAGCGCTACTTTGTGCGCGGTTTGCTGGCCGGGTCCGTCAAGGGCGGTTGATTATCTGCATTGCGTTTCTCAAAAATTGGCAAAGGGCGGCTGACGAGTCGCCCTTTTCAAACCGTGCGCTGTCCAGTGTGGACAGCAGCGGTGAAAATCTGCACGCGAAAAGAGTTTGATAAATGAACTGGCACACCAACGCGATTTATTACGAACTGTATCTGCGCGCCTTTGCGGATGGTAACGGCGACGGACATGGCGATTTTATCGGCCTGCGCCAGAAGCTGGATTATTTACAATGGCTGGGTGTGGACTGTATCTGGCTGCTGCCCTACTATCCCTCTCCCCTGAAGGATGACGGCTACGACATCGCCAGCTTTTATGGCATCAACCCGACCTTTGGGTTTCTTGAGGATTTCCGCATTACGGTGGAAGAAATCCACAGACGTGGCATGAAGATCATCGCGGATATGGTGGTCAACCACACCTCTGACCAGCACCCCTGGTTTGTGGAAGCCCGTCGCAGCAAGGATTCCGCCACCCGTGATTATTATGTGTGGAGTCCTACCGATGACCGCTACCGGGACGCGCGCATCATCTTTGTGGATACAGAAAGCTCCAACTGGGCTTATGACGAACATACCGGGGAATACTACTGGCATCGTTTCTACAGCAGCCAGCCGGACCTGAACTACGATAACCCCGCCGTGCGCGCCGCCATGCTCGACATCATCCGTTTCTGGATGGATATGGGGCTGGACGGCTTTCGCGTGGATGCCGTGCCTTATCTGTTCGAGCGCGAAGGGACCAACTGCGAAAATCTGCCCGAAACCCATGGCTTCCTGCGCGAGATGCGCCGCTACCTGGATGACCACTACCCCGGCGCGATTTACCTGGGGGAAGCCAACCAGTGGCCGCAGGATTTGCGTCCCTACTTCGGCGATGATGACGAATTTCACCTGTGTTTCCATTTCCCGGTCATGCCGCGTCTGTACATGGCCCTGGCGCGCCAGGACCGCCAGTGTGTGGTGGACATTCTGGCGGAGACACCGGAGATACCCGCAAATTCGCAGTGGGCCACCTTCCTGCGCAACCACGATGAACTCACACTGGAAATGGTGACAGAGGAAGATCGCCAGTTCATGTGGGAATACTACGCCCCGGACCCCCGGCAGCGCCTCAACCTGGGTATCCGCCGCCGGCTGGCTCCGCTGCTCGGCAATGACCGCCGCAAGATTGAGCTAATGCACTCCCTGCTGTTTACGCTCCCCGGCGCACCGGTGCTGTACTACGGCGACGAAATTGGCATGGGCGATAACATCGAATTATTTGATCGCAATGGGGTACGCACCCCCATGCAGTGGACGCCGGGCGAGAATGCCGGCTTTTCGGTCACGCATCCGTCCAACCTGTACGCGCCGGTCATCAACGATCCGGTTTTTGGGTACACCACCGTCAATGTGCTGAACCAGCAGGCGGAGCGCGACTCGCTGCTTCATACCGTGCGCCGGATGATCTACACCCGTAAAGGGCTGCCGATGCTGGCGCGGGCCACGCTGGAATGGCTGAATGAACTGCCGCGTGAGGCGCTATGTTTCTGGCGTCATGATGGGGGGCAGTCGTTTCTGGCGCTGCACAATCTGTCCGATGAACCTTTCGACCTGTATC
>CAZKIB010000003.1:0-2604 GCA_964552425.1 uncultured Anaerolineaceae bacterium
GCTGGGTACGTTCCGAAAGCGCCAGAATATTCTCGGCGATGCTCATCACTCGCGTCTGCACCAGCGACATGCCAGCGACTGTGTCGCCCACCGCTTCCTGCCCGGTCAGCGAAACCCGCGCGGACTGGCGTGCCGCTTCTGCCACAGAATGAGTGCGCTGTGCGGTTTGCTGAACCGTCGTGCGGACTTCCTCCACCGTCGCGACAGTCTGAGTCACGGCGGCGTCCTGTTCCGTCACACTGGCGATCTGCTGCGTGGTTACGGCCAGAATTTCGGCGGCTACGGAAGAGACGCTGTTGGCCGTGTCCTTGATCTGCACGACCATCTCGCCGAGGCTTTCCACCATCATATTGAGGTTCTGGCCGAGTTCGTGCAGGTCATCATTGGCGGCGGTATATTGTTCACTTTCGTTCTGCAAATCCAGCCGAGTCGAAAGATCGCCCTCCGCCACGCGCCGCACAAATGAGCGGTACTCGGTAATAACACTTTCCAGGTACTCTTTTGCCACCTGGCTCGCCATCGTTTCTTCCAGGCTGCGCGCCATGCTGTTAAACGCTTCGGCCAGCCGCTGGATTTCGTCGTTGCTGCGAATCATCACACTCTGTTTCAGGTCGCCGGCCGCCACCCGTTCTGCCGCTTCCATCACTTGGCGAATATTGCTGGCGATGGAACGTCCCAGATGACCGCTGACGGCCAGTCCCAGAACAGCGCTGCCAATCGTCAGGCCAACAGACAGGACCAGAACCTGCCCGGCAGTGGCATTTACCGCGCTGGATTTCTGCGCATTGATCGCCAGTTCGACCTGAATAAACTGTTGCAGATAATCCCGCGCGGCGTCCACCCGGCGCTTGCCGGTGCGCGCGGCCACCACCGCGATCATCGTATTGATCCGGTCAATGTTGCTCTCGCTCACCATCATGCCGTCCACCCGTTCCCGCAGGGTCATTTCCGGCTCGGCGGCGCGTGTCACCCATTCATGCTTGGTGGTGATAATGCGCTCCAGCAGGGAGGTCAGTTCCTCATTTCCGGCAACCAGGACCCTCAGTTCTTCAGCCACTTCATCAAAGGCGATCACGGCCTCATTATACGGCTGACGAAAATCCTCCTGCCCGGTAATCAGATAACCACGCTGGCCGCTCTCCATATCCATAAGGAGCTTTTCCAGTTCTTTGGCCCGGTCTACCACCACCAGGTCATGGTCAATCAGATAGGAGAATTCATTCCCCAGGGACAGCATATTGATAAGCAAAATCACCGCTGCCAGCGACTGAATCACCAGAATCGCGATGAAACCGGCTTTGATTTTGGTTCCAACACTCATATAACGCTGTTGGGCTGTTCTCATAGCCAACTTTTCCTGCCTGCTGCTCTTGTGCGATAAATTTGGGATGGTGTCCTTTCAGAATTCTAAGGCTGAAGTGCGGGATGAATAAATAAGATTGATTTCAAAAAATTCATGAATCAGATTTCAAACGGAATCAAAACAGCGCCAGTGGGTCTGCCGGCGCTGTTTGGGTGGATAATCGGGGGTTGGCTACTGCAAATCGAGTGTTTTGGTGTCGATCACCCGCTGGGCCAGCGCGATGAAGTCGTCCAGCGGCATGGCCCCCAGGTCCTCATCGGTGCGCAGCCGCACGCTGACCGTGCCGTTTTCGACATCGCGGTCCCCCAGAATGAGCATGTAGGGGATGTTCTGGTCACGGGCAATGCGAATTTTGTTGCCCATGCGGTTGCGGCTGTCATCGACTTCGGAGCGAATGCCGGCCTGTTTCAGCTTCGCGGCGATTTCACGCGCCGGTTCCTCATGCCGGTCCGCAATCGGGATCAGCACGGCCTGAACAGGCGCCAGCCACGCGGGGAACGCCCCGGCAAAATGTTCAATCAGGATGCCCACAAAACGCTCCATGCTGCCAAACGGTGCGCGGTGAATCATCACCGGACGCTGGCGCGAGTTGTCCTCGGCCATATATTCCAGGTCGAAGCGCTCCGGCAGATTGTAATCGACCTGCACCGTGCCCAACTGCCACTCGCGTTTAAGGGCGTCACGGAAAATAAAATCCAGCTTGGGACCATAGAACGCGGCCTCACCCTCTTCGACATGATGCGGCAGGTTGAGATCACGGCAGGCGGTCAGGATAGCCTCTGTCGCTTTTTCCCAGAGTTCGTCGCCGCCCACGTACTTGTCACTTTCCGGGTCACGCACCCCCACGCGGGCGCGGAAATCTGTCAGGCCGAGCGTGCCAAAGACGTATTGGATCAGCCGCACGACGTTTTTGAATTCTTCCAGCAGTTGGTCAGGCCGCACGTACAGGTGCGCATCATCCACCGTGAAACCGCGCACGCGCGTCAGACCATGCAGTTCACCGGACTGTTCGTAGCGATAGACTGTGCCAAACTCCGCCAGCCGCACCGGCAGATCGCGGTAGGAATGCAGATCACTTTTGTAGATCATGCAGTGATGCGGGCAGTTCATCGGCTTGAGCAGGAACTGTTCTTCGTCCACGTCGATGGGCGTGTACTGGCTGGCGGAATAGTACGGATAGTGACCGGATGTTTTGTACAGGTCCAGGTTGCCGATGTGCGGCGTCACCACCGGTGAATACC
>CAZKIB010000003.1:2623-8928 GCA_964552425.1 uncultured Anaerolineaceae bacterium
GACCTGCACTTCACGCAGCCAGCGTTCCAGTGAATCGCGCAGCACCGCGCCTTTGGGTTTCCACAGCGGCAGCCCTTTACCGACCAGTTGGCTGATGGTAAACAGGCCGAGTTTCTCACCCAGCACGCGATGGTCGCGCTTGCGGGCTTCTTCCAGCCGGTGCAGATAATCTTCAAGCGCTTCGGGTGTTTCCCAGGCTGTGCCATACACGCGGGTGAGCTGCTTGTTCTTCTCGTCCCCGCGCCAGTAAGCCCCCGCCGGCGGTTTGAAGGTGATGCTGACCGCCGCCGGGTTGATCTCGCTGGTGTTGGCAACATGCGGCCCCCGGCACAGGTCGGTAAACGTGTCCTGTGTGTAGATCGTCAGCTTTTCCGCCGGCCCGGCGATCTGCTGGCCCATATCGTCCACGCGCCCGTTCACCAGATCATCGATCAGCTCCAGCTTGTAGGGCTGACCCTTGAAGATGCTGCGAGCTTCTTCGGGCGTGACATCGCGCACTGAAAACCCGTACCTGCCCCTGATGATCTCGCGCATCCGGTTCTCAACCCACTTCAGATCGTCTTCGGTGAGCGAATCCGGCAGATCGAAATCGTAGTAGAAGCCGTCCTCGATGGGCGGGCCGATGGCGATTTTCGCTTCTGGAAAACGCTCCAGCATGGCTTCGGCCATGACATGCGCAGCCGAATGCCGGATGCGATACAGTTGGCTGTCTTCATAACGTTCTGCTGACATATTGACCCCGTTTTGGTTGCTGTTTCACTCTTTCAGGCAGGCCACCCATTGTAGCGGATATTGCGCCCGGTTTCAGCGTTTATCTGCAATGGCCGCGCAAATCTCCTCAATGACCGCATCGACAGGCCGCGCGCCCGGTTCTTCGCCGCTGCGCAAACGCACGCTCACCGCCCCGGATTCGACTTCACGATCCCCCACGATCAGCATATAGGGGACTTTGTAAAGCTGCGCGTTACGAATTTTCGCTCCCATCCGGTCCGCTGAGTCGTCCACTTCCGCGAAAATCCCGGCAGATCGCAGCCTGTCACGCACGCTGCGGGCATAATCCACATGCCGGTCTGTAATGGGAATCAGACGGGCCTGCTCCGGGGCGATCCAGACGGGCAGCGCGCCGGCCGTGTGTTCAATGAGGATGCCCAGGAAGCGCTCCAGCGATCCGTAAATGACACGATGAATCACGACAGGGACCTGTTCGCGGCCTTCGCGGTCAATGTAGCGGCAGTTAAAACGGCGCGGAAGCTGGAAATCAAGCTGCACCGTGCCCATCTGCCAGTCACGCCCCAGCGCGTCCTTCATGTGGATGTCGACTTTCGGCCCATAGAACGCGCCTTCCTCTGGCTCAATCACATATTGCCCAGCGCCGACGTGCTGGTCCAGAATGCGCGCCAGGATCGCCTCCGCCTTGTCCCACAGCGCCGCATCCCCCAGATATTTTTGCGGGCGTGTGCTGAGGCTCAGGCGGTAGTCGATGCCGAAGATGCCGTAAAAGCGTTCGATCAGCGCGAAGACGCGCTCATACTCCGCTTCGATCTGGTCTTCAGAAACAAAGATATGGGCGTCATCCTGCTGGAAACGCTGCGCGCGCAGCAGGCCGTGCAGCGTCCCGGACCGTTCATGGCGGTGCAGCACATCACAATCCGAAAGGCGCAGCGGCAGGTCCCGGTAGCTGTGTGTCCTGAAGTTAAACGCCACCATCGCGTTCGGGCAGTTCATCGGCTTAAGGCAGAACGTGTTGTGTTCGCTTTCCTCAAAGATGAACATATCCTCGCGGTAGTAATCCCAGTGGCCGGATGTTTCATACAGTTCGCGCTTGTTGACCAGCGGCGATGAAATTTCGTGATAATCACGCTGTTCATGCTCCACACGCCAGAAATTGAGCAGCGTGTTGACCACCCGCAGGCCGCGCGGCATCCAGTAGGGCATCCCCGGCGCTGTCGGGTCGAAGTAGAACAATTCCAGTTCCGGCCCCAGCTTGCGGTGGTCGCGGCGTTTGACCTCTTCCAGCAGGTCAAGATACGCTTCGAGTTCTTCGGCTGTCTCCCAGGCTGTGCCATAGATGCGCGTGAGTTGCTGGTTCTTTTCGTCGCCGCGCCAGTAGGCCCCCGCTGGCGGCTTGAACGTGATACTCAGCGCGTCGGGGTTGATCTCGCCGGTGTGCGCCACATGCGGCCCCCGGCACAGGTCTGTGAATGTGTCCTGTGTGTAGACCGTCAGCTTCGCCGCCGGTTCCACGATCTGCTGGCCCATATCATCCACCCGCCCGTTTACCAGATCATCAATCAGTTCCAGCTTGTAGGGCTGATCGCTGAACAACTGGCGAGCTTCTTCGGGCGTGACTTCGCGTGTGGTAAAGGCATGACTGCCGCTGATGATTTCGCGCATCCGGTTCTCGACCCACTTCAGATCGTCCTCGCTGATCGAAGCGGGCAGGTCAAAATCGTAGTAGAAACCGTCCTCAATGGGCGGGCCGATGGCAATTTTCGCTTCGGGAAAACGTTCCAGCATGGCTTCGGCCAGCACATGGGCAGCCGAATGGCGAACACGATACAGCCGACTCTGTTCGTAAGACATGAGAATCCTCACGGGATCAAGTTCACTGGTCTAGGCGGGGAGTCCATAGAATAGACTCAGGGCGATGCCGACGTATCACCCGCCATACCGGAGCCTGCTGCTATGCAATTGTCGCAATCAGTGGGGAAAAACCCCGGTCAGTCTCCGTGAACGGCGAGTACCTCATTTATGACAACCGCAGCAACCTCAGTGGTCGCGCGCTTGCCAATGCTGGTAGTTCGCCCATTTTCGGATTCGTCATCAGTGACCAGGGTAAAGAAGCCCTCGAATACATCCAGGGCCAGCATATTATCAATGGTGTCTTCAAGCGTATCGCGCTTGAGGTTTTCAACCAGGATGTGGGGAGTCTCCAGGGTCGCATAGCGCACCGGCGGCACGTCAGGAAGCTGCTTGCTCATGTGGAAGTTGAGGTCCATCTGCCGCTGCAAATAGGGCATCGTGACGAACATGGCCGTAAAAACCCGTCCATCTTCCATCTCCACAATGACATCACAGGCCCCCTGCTCGGCCTCTTCAAGCATCTCTATCCAGACATGCACGGGGATCATAACTCACCACTTTCTACCATTGAGCGCGCAGATGGCGCAGTAAATTTTTATACAATTGTTTTCAACGCTAATCAAAAACAGCATATTACATTTTTTTCACGTTTGTCAAGCAGTTTGAGAAAATCTTCACTGACTGTGTAGTGCCAATCTGGAACCGCGCAGGGCACTGGCGGGTGGGGAAGGCTGCGCGCGGTTTGCGGCGTGTTCACCGCCGGGATTATAATGATCGTCAGGTAGGAACCGCATGTTCATTTGCGTCCGGTAGACCCTTGATGACGGATGAAAATCGTTACAGTCACCACGCCCGTCGCGCGCTCACCCATGCCCGGCTGCTCGTCACGCGCTATCGTCACCCGTTTGCCGATACCGGGCATCTGCTGGTGGGCGTCATGCTGACGGAGGGCAGCATTGGGTATCATGTGCTGCTGGAAATGAACCTGACCGCTGGCCGCGCCGAACCGTATTTGCAGGCGCTCTATCCGCTGATCGACCTGCCCGACGCCGGCTTGCGTAACGCCGATACGCTCGAACAGACCCTGGAACTGGCCGCCAGCGAAGCAGCCTGGCTGTCGCACCATTACATCGGCACGGAACATCTGCTGCTGGGCATCACCCGAACGAATGCCGGTAATGCCAGCGCTTTGCTGCACCGCCTGGGGACCACCCCCGAAGCTGTGCGCAGCCGTGTCCGCCGGGCACTGACCGAAGGCGCGAGTGAATATGATCTCACGTCGGCCAAACAGGTGGCCCGCCTGAGTGAACTGTCGCGCCGGGTAATGAACGCCGCCGAACAACTGGCTGCCGAACTGGGCCACCCTCACGTCGGCATCGGGCATTTGCTGCTGGTGCTGGCGCAGGAAAATCGCAGTTCCACTGCCCGGCTATTACGCGCCAGCGGGCTGGATGAAACCCGGTTGCAGGCAGCCCTCGCCAGCGGGGACCCGGCGCTGCTGGAGAGTATTGAGCGGATGCTGGGGGGAGTCGTTGATCTGGTGGAGCGCATGGGCAGCCATTACACCGGGACAGAGCATCTGCTGCTGGCCCTGCTGAATGACCCAACGGGAAGCCGTGTCATGCGGTTCTATGGCGCTCAACCGGATGCCCTGAGACGGATTCTGGAATCCAGATGACGCCCGCCCACCGATCATCTGACGATGTTTGCGCGCTGTGCGCAGGAGATATACCATCTGGGCTGGTTGCGATAATCTCTGATAGCGGGTCAAAAGACCCATCATCATCATTTTTTCAGCGGATTCGGATTGGGTTTTATCTCCTGGCTATCGACCATCGACTGTGGACTTTCGGCTGTTCGCTTAGTTGACAGTCATTCTTTATGAGCGTATACTCCCCGTGTTACGGACACGAGGGGTCCTTTCGTACCACTGAGGAGGATAGCGTTATGCAGCAGGGGAATGACCGCTTCCGGCTGGTTGTTCGCCGGGGACCGCAGCCCAATCAGACCTATGATCTGAGCAAGGACATTATCACAATCGGGCGCGACATCACCAACGACATCGTGATTAACGACCCCGAAGCCAGCCGTCATCATATGCGGCTGACACGTGGCGCGGGCGGTTTTACCCTGGAAGATTTGGGTTCGACCAACGGAACGTTTATTAACGGCCAGCGTCTGACTGGCGCTAAACCGCTCAATCCGGGCGATATGGTGGGGATGGGCGAAACGGTGACACTGGCTTATGAACGGGTGGGCGCAGCCATCGCCCGCGATGAGGCCCCGGTGGAAGCGGCTCCGTATGCGCCGCCGCAGCCTGCGCGCGCCTATGAATCGCAGGCTCCTGAATCGCCCTTTGCCCCCCAGGCGCAGGACCCGCAGCGCCAGCAGCCCGCAGCGCCACCCTACAGTTATGGACCCGCCTACACCGAAGCGCCGGGCGCGCCCGGTTATGGCAGCGACTACGACCCCTACGCCGTGCGCGAAGAACAGCCCCGCAGCACCATGCGCTGGGTGTTGATCGGGTGTGTCGGGCTGCTCCTGTTCTGCTGCTGCGCCACCGTCGCCGGAACCGTCATTATCGACCAGGCGTGTCTGTGGGATCAACTGCCGGTGGTGTCCGATCTGCTGAATCTGCTGGGCTTCTACGCCACCTGCTAGCGTCAGGCTGGAAACGACCAAACGGTTTGCAAAACAGCCTCCACATCCAAACCATGTGGGCGCTGTTTTTGTTTCAACCTTATGGGCTACTTTGTGATAAAGAAATGATAACCGCTTCAAACAGCGCCAGCCGCGCCGGCCAGTTTTCCTGTGCCGCGTTCAGCGCAGCGGTCACAATCCGTCCATCGGCCAGCGTGAGATCACGGCGTTCGCTGCGCAGTTCACCCTCAAAACCCGCCGGCGCAGGCACATCCGTCAGACTTTCGCCGACCATGATGAGCGCATCGCCTTCGGGGGCCGCGAAAATCACGCTTAACGGCGCGCCTGCCGCGCTGGTGATAATTTCCCAGTCTGCCGGATACCGGACGCGAAACACGCCGGAGTCGTACCATCCGTCCGCGACCTGCACCGCCGGGCCGGGCGTATAGGCCAACTGCGGCGGTGTGCGGGCCGGCACGCAGGCCGCCATGTACAGGCAGATCACAAGGCCGCAGCAGATCAGCGCAGGTCTGTTCATGGCACACGATTGGGCGCGTCAGCGTTGGACGCCATGTTGCGCGAGGCTTCCTCGCCGCAGTGGATAAAACCCGCCCAGGCGGCCACCTGCCAGTCCCCCGCTGCGTTTTGCTCCACCCGGTTATAGATGCACACCCCGCTGAAGCCTTTATCTTCCTCATAGGTGGCGATCAGGTCCACATCATAGGCGGTGTCCCCGTCCGGGGTGGCGCGCCGAAAGACCGCGTTCCGAAAAGCGCCCCATTCCGCCGGGGTATACCCCTGAACGCAGGTCGCCACACTGCCAGACGGACAGTTAGCGGCGACAAATGCCTGAAGCTCCGGCGTGAGCAGACTCAGGGCCATGTCATCATCCCCGCTGCCGGCCGCGTTGACAAAACTCACAGCGGCGGCATAGGCCGGGTGCGTGTTTTCCGGCGTAAAGGCGGCTGTCAGGGCAAAGATCACCACAATGACGGTGGTCAGGATCAGCAGACCGATTACCAGAAAGAGACTTGAACGTTTCATGCGTGCGTCCATCATGTCAGTTGGCGGCGTCGTCACCA
>CAZKIB010000003.1:8948-24191 GCA_964552425.1 uncultured Anaerolineaceae bacterium
CGGATTGAAGACCCGGCGCAACCCTGTGGACATCACGCCGTACAGGTGTCTGAATCCCGCCGCCTGCACCCGCGCGCGCATGAATGCTTGTGCAGCGCGCCGGGCGCGGTGTGGTATATTTGAAGCAGAAGCCGATAATCAGCTTCTGGAACCGGGCAAAACGTGTGCATCCACCTGGACCGGAAAGCGCCTGTTTTGCGGATAACGGACCATTCAACCGTCTGACCACGCAGGAGTACTATTTGTGTCGTTCATTCCACAGGGCCTGACCGCCGCCGAAGTTCAACAGCGTATTGCGCGGGGAGAAACCAATGCCTATCGCGCGCGCGTGGGCCGCACCTACTGGGACATCCTGCGTGACAATCTGTTGAATGTCTTCAACCTTATTCTGTTCCCCCTGCTGGCGGTCATCATTTACTTCGGGGAATACGCGGTGGCCTTCTTCGCCGGGTTCAGTGTAGTCAGCAACGCGCTGCTCGGCACGGTGCAGGAGATTATCGCCAAACGCCGGCTGGATAAACTGGCTGCCCAGGCCGAACAGGATGTGCGCGTGTTCCGGGATGGCGCAGTCCAGACCATCCCCAACCGCCAGGTGGTGCTGGATGATGTGATGCCGATTGAACCGGGGGACCGCCTGCCGGTGGATGGCGTGGTGCTGTCCAGCGACGCGCTGGAAATGGACGAGTCGCACCTGACTGGCGAATCCGATTCGGTCCTTAAGGACGAAAAACAGTCGGTCCATTCCGGTTCCTACTGCATCGCCGGGACCGGCATTATGCGCGTGACCGGTGTCGGCGCGAACAGCACCCTCAACAAGCTGGCCCGCACCGCCAAAGTTTACAAAAACCCGCTCACCCCAACCCAGCGCCGCGTCATGATTATTGTGGACATCGCCATTCTGCTGATGGCCCTGCTGACGCCCATGCTGTGGATTGCGAACAGCGTCGCCGGGCTGGAACTGCTGGCAAAAGTCAAAAACGCGGTGGTTTTCGTGACCAGCCTGGTCCCTTATGGGTTGGTGCTGATCGTGATTATCTCGTTAAGCATCGGGGCCATTAGCATCACCCGGCATCGGACGCTCATCCGCCGGGTCAACGCGGTAGAATCGCTGGCGAATGTCACCATTCTGTGCTTCGATAAAACCGGCACGATCACGCAGAACAAGCTGGCGGTCACGGGCATTATTCCGCTGAACGACGAACCGCCCGAAGCGATCCGGGCGCGCCTGCACCTGTATACCGCCAACCTCGGACATCGCAACGGCACAGCGGCGGCAGTCTCCAGTTATGTAAAAGAGGATGCTCCGGCGCAGTTTGTCGCCAAAGTCCGCGAGATTCCCTTTAGCTCCGCCCGAAAATGGGGCGCGGTGGTGCTGCCGGACGAAACGCTCATCCTGGGCGCACCAGAGCGCATTCTCAACGGTGGTTACACGCAGATCACCCAGCAGGCGCAGGAATTATCCAGACAGGGGCTGCGGGTTCTGACATTTGCCCGCGCCAGCCAGCCGCCGGAAGACGGTCATCTCAACGGCAGCGCCCATCCTATCGCGCTGGTGACACTCAGCGACCAGGTGCGCCCGGATATTCAGGAAACCCTGAACGCCTTCCGCGCCCAGAACGTGCGGCTGAAGGTCATTTCCGGCGACAATATGGAAACCGTCAAGTCCATCGCCCGGCAGGCCGGCATCGACACCGAACATGCCTACAGCGGCGATATGCTCAAGGTAATGAGTGAGGAGGACTTCGAGGCCGCCGCCCTGCAGGGCACGCTCTTCGCGCGCATCGAGCCGGAGACCAAACGCCGCATTGTTCACAGCCTGCGTCAGCGGGGTGAACATGTGGCGATGGTAGGCGATGGGGTCAACGATGTGCCGGCGCTTAAAGAGGCCGACCTCGCGGTGGTCATGAATGACGGCGCGCAGATCACCAAAGAAATCGGTGACATTATCCTCTTAAACAACGCCATGTCCACGCTGCCGCTGGCGTTTGCGGAAGGCCGCGAGATCACCCAAACGATTTTCGGCACGGTCAAACTGTTCCTTACCAAGACATTCTACAATGTGCTGCTGTTCGTCTATGTGGGCTTCATGTCGCTGCCCTTCCCAATCACGCCTATTCAGATCAACTGGATCACGTTTGGCACGGTCAACATCGTCGCCACACTGGTGGCGTTCAAGCTGATGCGCCCGGCTTATATGGAGCGGTTCCGGCGCGATGTCCTCGAAGTCGTGATGGTCGGGTCGTTTATCGTGTCAGCGGTGATGGCCCTGCTGTTCGCGGTAGTCTATTTCGCCACCGGCCTGAATACCGATGCCGCCCGCAGCGCCCTGTCGATTTTTGCCACCCTGTTCGGCATCCTGATCTTCTGGAACACCTTCGGGGTGGACCTGTCGCAGCCGCGCACGCTGCTGAAAAACCCGGTGATTACCCTGATGGGCGTCACCTTCCTGCTGCTGGTGCTGCTCGGCTTTTACCTGATGCCGGAACTGTTCGAGTTTGTCGCGCCCACGCCAGAAATCAGCCTGTTGATCGTGACGCTGTTTCTGCTTACCGTCGTGCTGTTCAGCGCGAACCTGAAAAACCGCTATCTGATTACACGCCTGTGGAACCTGTTCGCGCCCTAAGCCGGACATTTTAGGAGAAGGAAGGATGACGATGAGGGAACAACTCATCGACAAACTGCTGGCCTATCTGAACGGGGCTGTCACAGAACAGGATTTGATCGCCTGGGCGGAAGACCAGTTTGTGGCGATTAACCAGAATGATGAAGTCCTGCCTGAAGAAGACCTTCTGCTCGACATACTCGGTTACATCGGCGCTGCCGACGACCCGGATTATCCGCTGACATGGGAAGCCTTGTCCGGTTTCCTGGGGAGTCTGGGTGTCCGGGTGCGGGTGACAGCAGTTTAGCGGGTCCGGCTGTGACGGCGATTCCCGCGAGCGTGAATGAGAACCTGCTGAAGCTCTCTTGACAGCGTGTTGGCCCTAAGCTAACCTGATAAGTCTGCTGACTGGCCCAACGTGGGCAGGCACAGGGAGGAAAACACTCTGTCCGTGAGTTTGAGGCTGCTGAATGCAGATCAAGCGGGATTATTCTCAACCTTTTTTCAGCAGTCGCCGCCGGCGCAGAAGCAGCGGCAGCCGCTTCCTGTTCTTATACGGCCTGTTTCTGGGCGCTTTTCTGGTCATTGTCTACACGCAGTTTGATCGTCTGCAATTACAGGCCCTGGATATGGTGGGGCTGGCCCCCACACCCACGCCCTTTGCCAGCACTCTGGCGACTCAGGGCGCGGACGCCTACCTGAATGGAAAGGTGGCCGAGGCCGCCGCGCTGTTCGAACAGGCCCATGACCAGCAGCCCACCAACCTGGATTACATCTACGAATACGGCAAGATGCTGATCGAACTGGACAGAGCCGAAGAGGTTCTGCAAAGTCGCCCCGAACTGGACAACCAATCGCTGGCGGATTGGGCCATCAGCACCAGCCCGACGGACCCGCGCGGCTATGCTCTCAAAACCAAAGCGCTGGTATGGGTCGGTTCCTCTGCCGAAGCGATCCCGGTAGGCGTTTCCGGCCTCGAACAGAACGCGAGTTTCGCCCCCCTGCACGCCGCGCTGGGCCGCGCTTATACGGCCATCGGGCGCTACCAGCAGGGTCTGAGTCACGGTGAAGAAGCGGTCACGATTGATCCGCTGGATGTGGATGCCCGGCGCAGCTACGCCTATTCGCTCATCTGGGTGGGGGCGCGTGAAGAAGCCATCAACCAGCTTGAAGATGCGGTATCCATCAACCCGAACCTGACGGCAACCTATTTTGAGCTGGCCGTGCAGTATCTGGCGACCAATCAGGAAGAGATGGCCGTCGCCACGTATGAACGTATTCTTTCGCTGACCCCGCGTGATGAAAAAGCCCACCTGCGCCTGTGCGAAACCTACGCCCGCGTGGGGCAGAATGACCGCGCCGAAGGCTACTGCGACGACGCGCTGACGATTAACCCGGAATACGCTTCGGCCTGGCGGCAGGTCGGGCAGGCGCGTTACACCCGCCGCAATTACGAAGGCGCGATTGAAGCCTTTAACAACTGTGTCCAGTTCGCCGAAGATCAGGAAATCGAATGCTGGTATCTGCGTGGGCTGGCCCATTATTATCTGGGTGAATGCGACCAGGCCTGGACCATCCTGACGGATTCGCTGCCGATGGCGGAAGAACTGGCTGACAAGGAACCTGTTATCGCCAATATCCGCGAGGGCCTGCGCCTGACCACCGTGTCCTGTGCCAACTACGCCGGGCGCGCCTTGCCCACCACGATTCCGCCCACTGCTATTCCACCAACACCGATTGGTGGCTGAGGCCGGCTGATGTACTTACGCACCCCCAAACGCTACCGGGGCGGGCAGCGCCGCAGTATTATTTCACTGCGCTGGTTATGGCTGTGGATTCTGACCCCGCTGGTGGTGATCGTCGGCCTGCAAGTGTATAACAACCGCGAAACCTACATTCCTGTGGTGCGCGAGTCGCTGGCCGGCCTGGTCAACTCGGCCCAGGAGGGGGTCGCTACCGCGATGGCCCCCACGCCGCTGCCAACTGAAAACCCGACCACGCGGCTTACATCGGCGGATGCAGCCTGGGCGCGAGGCGCGGTAGAAGAAGCCGTCGCCATTTATCAGGATGTGATCTCGGCAGTGCCAAACAATGTAGGCGTCCATTACCGGCTGACGCTGGGGCTGGTGATGAGCGGTCAGTTGGAGCAGGCGCTGGATGCCGCCGAACGCACCATCACGGCAGACCCTTACAGCCCGGATGCCTGGGCGATTCGCGCCATGGTGCTGGACTGGAGCGGGCGTTACGGTGAAGCCATCGCCAGCGCGCAGCGGGCCATCGAACTGGCCGGGCAGGATAATCCCCAGTCGCGGGCGCGGGCACAGGCATTCCTGGCCGAAGCCTACTTCGATCTCGAACAATATGACCGGGCGCTGAGTACCGTCAACCAGGCGCTGGAAACCAACCCCGACAGTTACGAAGCCTACCGCAACCGGGCGCTCATCGTGCAGAACACGCAGTTTGATTTCGCCGCCGCCATGAATGACCTGCAAACCGCTTATGCGCTCGCGCCCAACGTGCCCTATCTGACCGTCGATCTGGCGCTGCTGCACAGCCGTGAGGGTGAAAACGAAACCGCCATCGCCCTGCTCACCGAAGTGCTGGACCTGAACCCGCAGAACACCAGCGCGCTCTACTGGCTGGGTTCGCTGTATCTCAACGCCATCGGCGACCCCAATCAGGCGTCGGACTATCTGACGCGCTGTGTCACCGTGAACGAAACCAGCATCAACTGTCATTACATGCTGGGGCGGGCACAGGTGCGCACCGAACAGTACAATGCCGCTGCCGACTCCTTCAAACGGGCTGTGGATCTGGGGTCCGAAAGCGCTCTGCATTACTGGTGGGCGGGGCGGGCGCAGGTCCTGCTCGGCAACTGCCCGGCGGCGACCCCCTACTTCCAGACCGGTTACCAGATCGTGCAGCAGACCAATAATGAGACCCTGCTGGCAGATTATGAGGACCAGATGCGAAGCTGCCGCCTGCTGGCTGAACCGGAAGCCACCGAAGACCCCGAAGCGACAGCCGAAGCCGCCGCCGAAGCGTGACAGGACCGGGACCCAGAATCGGGATTCACTCCCGGTCCGGGTGGATGAGCAGCACCGGCACTTTGACGCACTGCATGATCTGGTTCGCCACGCTGCCAAACAGAAACTGCGCCAGCCCGGTGCGGCCATGTGTACTCATGACCACCAGATCAACCCCCTCGTTGTTGACATAATCGCAGACCAGGTGCGCCACCGCCGTGCCTTCGATCATGTGCGTGCGCACGTGCATATGCTCACCGCGCAGTTCGCCCCGCAGCCCGATCAGATACTGCTTGACCTGCTCCCGAAGCTGTTGAATCTGTGTGTCCTGTCCCCCCAGCGCGATCTGATCCGTATATTCAGATGTCGGCGGGCGAAAAACGTGCAGCAGGATCAGTTCGGCGTCGTTGGCCCGCGCGATGTCTACCGCGTGCGGCACGGCGCGCTGTGCCCAACCGGAACCATCCAGCGGCACAAGGATTTTGTGGTAACGGGGCGAGTCAGACATGGGTTCACCTCTCAGCATATCGAAGGTCTAGCCTAACCTGATCCACTTCATTCCGCCACACCCCTCATGAGAAAAATCCTCGGTTTTCTCAGTCTGGATTGACCATCCCCTCGTAAAAATCTATAATTTTCTGCATAAATCTACGAAAACTTCCGGGGCCAACATGGGCAAGAACCTTACCATCGCCAGCAATCTCAAAATCGGCCTGTTTCACCTCGGCTCCGGGATGGCAGATGTGCTGACCACCGGCGTCTGGAACCGCATCATGATTAGCGATCTGGGTTTCAGCGCCACCCCCATCGGCCTGCTCGTCAGCCTGCGCTATTTTCTCGCGCCGTTGGGCATCTGGGCCGGACGCAGGTCAGATCGCCAGACGGTAGCCGGATATCGCCGCCTGTTCTGGATCTGGCTGGGCCGCGCCATGATGGTCCTGAGTATTTTAGGATTAGGTCTGGCGACCACCTCGCTGGCGCGCGGCGCAGAAGCTACCGCGCTCATCTGGGCCGTCATCGCGGTGGCCCTGCTGCTGTTCAGCCTGGGCAGCGCCATCTCTGGCAGCACCTTTCTGGCACTGATCTATGATCGCGCACCGGAACACCAGCGCGGGCGGGCGGTGGGCATCGTGTGGACCTTCCTGCTGCTGGGGTTCACGATTGGTGGCATTCTGTTCGGCGTACTGCTGCCTTCCAATGGTGACCCATCCAGCAGCCTTAGCTTCTCCCCGGATACGCTGCTCAATCTGTTCCTCATCACGGCGGCCCTGCTGGGGGCGATCTGGTTTTTTTCGCTGCTTGGTGAAGAACGCCGCAGCCAGGACCGCCCTGAAGCCGCTGCCGCCAGCGAAACCGGCACGTCCGTATGGGATGACCTGCGGCTGGTGTGGCACAACCGCCATACCCGTTACTTTCTGTTTTACCTGGCCCTGTCGATGCTGTTTGCCTTCGCGCAGGATTTAATACTGGAACCCTTCGCCGGTGACGTGTTCAACATGGAAGCCCGCCACACCACCCGTTTCGCGGCCTACTGGGGCAGCATGTCGATTGTCGGTTCGCTGGTGTTTCTGGCGCTGTCGCGGCGCATCAAATGGCTGGACAACACCCGTATGTCGATCATCGGCGTGGTCACGCTCATCATCACCTTCGGGGTGTTCAGCGTTTCAGCGCTGGTGGGCGTGCGCGGGCTGGTGACACCGGGGCTGATTTTGCTCGGCCTGGGGCTGGGCCTTTGGAACATCGGCACACTTGGCCTGATGATGGATATGAGTCCCGCCTCACGCGCTGGAACCTTCCTCGGCTTCTGGACACTGGTGGTGACGTTTGCGCGCGGTTTCGGCGTCTCCGGCGGCGGCATCGTGCGCGATGTGGCACTCAACCTCACCGGCAGTCTGCAAGTGGCCTACGGAACGGTGTTCGTGGCCGAGGTGATCGGGCTGGGGCTGGCGCTTTGGGCACTCTACCGGGTCAATCTGAAAGCGTATCGCGCCGAACAGCAGCTTGCCGAACCCCAGGCAGACCGGGCGCAGGTCTTCGCCGGCGCGCTGGACTGACATGAAGCGTCACTTAATTCGTATGCTTGGCGGCCTGCTGCTGCTTTCCGTTGGCCTGAACATTTTCCTTGCTGGCATGACCTTTTATTATTATCGTGAGATCAATGCCGTGCGGCTGAATCCGCTCAGTCTGGAAAGCTATCCGCCAGAGGGAATTTCCTCGACTGATCGAACGGTCATGTTTTTCGGCGACTCGCGCGCGCAGGAATGGCCCGCACCCACTGTCAGCGATTATCAGTTTATCAATCGTGGCATCGGCGCGCAGACTTCGGCCCAGGTGGCGCTGCGCTTTGATGCCCATGTAAGGCCGCTTCAGCCGGATATTCTGATTGTTCAGGTCTGTGTCAACGACCTGAAGACTATTCCACTCTTCCCGGACAGGAGCCAGCAGCTTATCGCCAACTGCCTGACCCATCTGGATACAATCCTCAGCGCTGCACGCACGATGGGCACTCGCGTGATTCTGACGACGGTCTTTCCGGTAGGCGAACCCCCTATCCAGCGGCGGCTCGTATGGTCAGATGCCATTCAACAGGCCGTCGAGACCGTGAACGACTCGATCCGCTCAATGGCCGCAGACGATACCCTTATTTTCGATACCTATGCCCTGCTGGTGGACGAGCGCGGGCTGCTGCGCACCGATCTCAGCCGCGACGAACTGCACCTCAACGCGGCGGGATATGAACGGCTCAACACGGAACTGAGCGCGCTGCTGCGCACCCTTGAGGAGTAAGCGAATATGGCACAGGTTAAAATCTACGGCTTCAGACTGGACGCACACCGTCCAACGCTTTCTCTCGCTGGAGAACGGCACCAAGGTCCTCACCAGCGCATTCTATATTTATATGATAAATGATGAAGAGGGCTGTTTTAACCCGTGTTCTTGTGGGCTTCCTGCTGTTTTCCACTGGCCTGAACATTTTCTTTTCGGGCCTGTCCAATCACTATGCTCAGGAAATCACCGCCCTGCGACATCACTACCAGCGTGAGATCAGCGTATTACGCCTGGACCCGCTGGGTCTGGAGAGTTTTGCAGCAGAGGGAATTTCCTCGACTGGTCGAACGATCATGTTCTTTGGCGATTCGCGCGCACGGGACTGGCCCGCACCCACTGTCAGCGATTATCAGTTTATCAATCGCGGCATCGGCGCGCAGACTTCGGCCCAGGTGGCGCTGCGCTTTGATGCCCATGTAAGGCCGCTTCAGCCGGATATTCTGATTGTTCAGGTCTGTGTCAACGACCTGAAGACTATTCCACTCTTCCCGGACAGGAGCCAGCAGCTTATCGCCAACTGCCTGACCCATCTGGATACAATCCTCAGCGCTGCACGCACGATGGGCACTCGCGTGATTCTGACGACGGTCTTTCCGGTAGGCGAACCCCCTATCCAGCGGCGGCTCGTATGGTCAGATGCCATTCAACAGGCCGTCGAGACCGTGAACGACTCGATCCGCTCAATGGCCGCAGACGATACCCTTATTTTCGATACCTATGCCCTGCTGGTGGACGAGCGCGGGCTGCTGCGCACCGATCTCAGCCGCGACGAACTGCACCTCAACGCGGCGGGATATGAACGGCTCAACACGGAACTGAGCGCGCTGCTGCGCACCCTTGAGGAGTAAGCGAATATGGCACAGGTTAAAATCTACGGCCTCAGAAGCCATCTGGACACGCACAAAGCAGCCCTGTCCGGCAGCATCCATGCCTGTCTGGTCGAAGCGCTGCAACTGCCGCCCGACAAGCGCTTCCAACGCTTTATCGCGCTGGAAGATGACGACTTCATCTTCCCGGCGGATCGCTCCGCGCAGTACACCCTTATCGAACTTTCGATGTTCGAGGGCCGTTCCACCGAAGCGAAGAAGCACCTGATCCGGCTGCTGTTCGAACGGTTGCAGACTGAAGCCGGCATCGCGCCGCAGGATGTGGAAATCACTATTTTTGAGACACCACGCCACAACTGGGGCATTCGCGGCCTGCCCGGTGACGAACTGGGCCTGAACTACAGGGTGGATGTGTGATACGACTCGTAGCGGACACCGCCCCACCGTGTTACAGTAACCGACCATCATAGATGTCTTCTGGAGGATAAATTATTATGGGCCTGATGGATGGCAAAGTCGTCCTGATATTTGGTGTTGCCAACAAGAATTCCATTGCCTGGGGGATTGCCCAGAAACTGCACCAGGAGGGCGCGATCATCGCCCTCAGTTATGCCGGAGAAGTGCTGGAAAAGCGCGTCAAACCGCTGGCGGAAGAAATCAACTGTGACTTTGTGGAAGAATGCGATGTCACCCGCGATGAAGACCTGGACACGCTCTTTGAAAAAGTCAGAACTCGCTACGGCAAAATCGACACCCTCATTCACGCCGTCGCGTTTGCCAACCGGGAAGACCTGGGCGGGCGCTTTGTCGATATTTCACGCGAGGGTTTCAAAATCGCGCTGGACATCAGCGCCTTCAGCCTGATCGCGATGGCGAAACGCGCTGAACCGCTCATGCCCAACGGCGGCAGCATCATCAGCATGACCTATTTCGCCGCTGAAAAAGTCATGCCGAAATATCATGTCATGGCCGTCGCCAAAGCGGCGCTGGAAAGCATCACCCGCTATCTGGCGAACGACCTCGGACCGAAGAATATCCGCGTCAACGCCATCAGCGCCGGGCCGATCAAAACACTGGCGGCGGCGGGTGTGCCCGGTTTCCGCCTGATGCTCAAGTATTCCGAAAAAGCCGCCCCCCTGCGCCGGCTGGTTTCCCAGGAGGACATTGGCAACACCGCGTTATGGCTGGCGTCTGATCTGGGCAGCGCGGTCACAGGCGAGGTCGTGCATGTCGACGCGGGGTATAACATCCTCGGCCTGACCGTGACGGAAGACGAACTCGGTAATCTGTGAACACAGCGCCAGGTGCAAAGTGCCCGGTTAAACAGACGTTCATCTGTACAAGCGGGATAAAAGCGGATGGCTAAAGGCTAAAAGCTCCGCTCAATCACCGCCGACCAGTGTCACCGTCGGGGCGACGCGCGGGGTTCCACTGGCCGCCGGTTGGGGGCTGTTGCTGAGGGTGATAAGCAGCAGCGCCGCCACCACGATCACCACCAGCGCGCCAATCAGGATGGGGGTGCGCAGGCGCGCGAGACTGGATGGCCCGGAGGCGGCGGTATGCCGGGTCGATTCCAGCAGCCAGGATTGCAGCAGCCCACAGGTTAGTTCGATGCCCGGCAGACGGTGGGCGATCATCTCGCGGTAGTCCAGGCTGCGCAGGGCGGCGTTGACAGTCGTGCGGTCCAGCGGATAATCGCTGTCCACCAGCCAGTCGCTGATCGCATCCGGCGTGATCGATTTTAACGGGTCATCATAACGCAGGCGGCAGATCGCCAGCAGTACTAACTGCTCATTGTTGGTGGAAGCGGCCCAGAAAGAGGTCAGTTCCTCCGCGCTGGCATGATAAACCCCTGGCAGCAGCGTCCGTACCAGTTCCGGCGTGGTGCGCACCACATCGGGGTGAGTCTCATGATACTGGTAGACATGATGCGCGAACCGTTGCAGAAGCTGCGGGTGGCCGCCGGTGGCGCGCTGTATCGCGGCGAGGGCATCGTCTGCCACCGCATAGCGTCCGGTGTGCTGGAGCAGCCAGGTGGTGGCTTCCAGTGGTAAATGCGTCAGACGCTGCATACTGGACGGCTGCACCAGTGGGCGCATCTGGCCGAGGGGTTCTTCGCGTTCCGCCGCGAAGGTAAGGATCATTCTGAACTGAAGATGCTCGCGCAGCAGGTCGCTGAAAAAGTCAAAGGTGGCCCCCGGCCAGCCCTGCCCGGCTTCGGCATCCAGCCACAGATGGGCGTCATCCACCAGCAGTACCAGTTTGCGATGCCCGCGCAGAATGTGCAGCACTTCGGGCAGCCAGGTTTCCGCAAACCACATCCGCAGCACGCGCATTTCGGGTTCCGGGGTCGGGATACGGTTGATGGTGATGTCCCGCTGGGCCAGCGCCTGACCTGTGGCCTCCATGACAGCCCGAATGAAATGATTTTCTGTGCTGAGGTCCAGCGTTTTCAGCGGCAGGTAAACGCCGACATAATGCTCGTCGAACACGGAATCAAAACGCCGGAGCAGGGCCGTTTTGCCCAGCCAGCGCCAGCCCAGAAAGACCAGCGCGTCGGTGGCCGCCGGGTCCTTCAGGTAATGATCGATGCGCGCCAGTTCGGTCTGCCGCCCGGCAAACGGGGCCAGCGGATCGCCCGGACGATAGGGATTGGACGAGCGGTTTGAGTCCATGTGCCAGAGTGTACTTTGATTGGTTGGCGGCGCGCAAGCTTCGTGTATAATTTGGCGCGTTCAATCAACAGATTAACGAGGCTCAGTCTACGTGACCAATTCACCGCCTCGCGCCCTGGCACTGGTGGGGATGCCGGGGGCGGGTAAGACTCTGTGTGCCCATCATTTGCAGGAACGCGGCTTTGCGCATTTTCGCTTTGGCAAAATTGTCGTCGATGAAGTCCAGCGGCGCGGGCTGGAAATCAACCCGGCCAATGAAGCCCTGGTGCGCGAAGAACTGCGCGCCCAGGAAGGTATGAACGCGATTGCCCGGCGGGCGCTGCCGCATCTGAAAACGGCGCTGGAAAGCCATCGCAGTCTGGTGATCGACGGCCTGTACGGTTTTGGAGAATACAAACTGCTGCATGAAGAACTGGGCGCGTCCATGGTGGTCGTTGCCATTGTCAGCAGCCGCCCCCTGCGCTATGCCCGCCTGGCCGAACGGCAGGAACGCCCGCTCACGCCGCTCGAAGCGGAGGAACGCGACCATCGGGAAATCGAGTTTCTGGAAAAAGGCGGCCCCATCGCCATCGCGGACTACACGCTGCTCAACACCACCACGCCGCAGGCGCTGTTGGATGCGCTGGATGCCCTGACGGACGAACTCGGTTTTTACCCTGATTAGGGCTGATTTTCGCCGCGATGATCGAGCTGTGATTCGATGAGGGTGTGAAAGGCCGCGACGGTCAGGTCGCTCAGGTCCGAGATGCGCATCTGCGGGGGCAGGCTGTTGAGCTGCGCGCGTGCGGCAGTCCAGGCCCGGTTGGCACGCACCAGATCACCGGCCTGCGCGTGCAGATTGCCTAACAAAAAAGTCGCCAGCACATGATCGCGGCAGCAGTACAGTGCCGCCCGCAGCGCCTGTTCCGCCCGGTCTGCCTGGCCCTCCTCCAGAAAGAGCGCCGCCCGCAGGTAGTGGGCGTCACTCAGCATGGTGTCACAGCGCAGGGCGGTGTCCAGGTGCGCGTGCGCTTCGGGCAGGGCGCTGCGATTGCCAAAGATATACGCCAGCAGGGTATGCGCGCGCGCGTCGTCGGGGTGATCGGTCAGCAGTTCCGCCAGCAGACGCTCAGCTTCATGGGGCTGATCGGCATGAACCGCTTTGACAGCAGCCGCGTACAGGTCGGCAGTGGCGGTTTGCCCGTTCGCTGCTGGAAGCCGCGTTTTTTGCGGGTCTTCATGGCGCTGCATGACGGGTTCGTTGTGGGCCTGAGCAGGTTTCTGATAAAAAATCGCGCCGGGGAACACGTGGGTCGTCCAGCGGTCCCGCTGGGTGCGCAGCGCTTCGGAAGGCCCCAGCAGCAGCCAGCCGCCTGGCCCAAGCGCGCTGTGCAGGCTGGTTTCCACTGCCGCCGCCTGCCCGCGTGTCAGGTAAATCAGCACATTGCGGCAGAAGATCAGGTCATAAGCCGGCATCGGCGGCAGGTCCAGCAGGTTGACGAGCCGGAATGTGACCATCTCGCGCAGCGCGGGTTTGATAACCCAGCCCGACGGCGACTCGACAAAGTGCCGTCTGCGGACATCCTGCGGACAGTGGCGGAAGGACCAATCGCGGTAAACCCCGACACGCGCATGTTCCAGCGCCGCAGCGTTGATGTCCGTGCCCAGCAGGCTGATACGCCAGCGGTCCAGGTCCGGCAGCAGATCAAGCAGGGTCATCGCCATCGAATAGGGTTCTTCCCCGGTGGCACAGCCCGCGCACCAGATTTTCAGTTCCAGACGGCCTTCCGCGCGGCGCTGCTGGATCAGCGGCAGCAGCACCTGGGCACGCACCAGGCGGAAGGTATCCGCATCCCGAAAAAAATAGGTTTCACCAATCGTCAGGGCGCGCACCAGCGTCTGCCACAGCGGCGCGCTGTGGGAACTGTGCTGAAGCGTGTGATAAAAACGCGGCAGATCATCGCCAGCAATCTGGTTCAGAATCGCCTGAAAATCGGACTGGAACCGTGTGGCGACAGACAGACCTGTGCGTTGTTCGATCAACGTGCTGATTTGTTCAATCATATTCCGGTGTATTCACACTTCTGCTACGAAAATTATAACATGCGCCACCCGCTGGCATAGCGACAATTGTCCAGACTGTAACAAAGTCTAAATGCCTCGTGGGTAAAATTGACAGGGAACGGCGCATTTTCTATACTCCCTTATCAGATCACATGTACAGGGAGATTGATTGTGCCGCGCTTCCCGGCTCTTTTGCTGGCGCTGCTGTTGTTCGTTGGGACAGTCGCGCTGGCCCAGAACGGCAGTTTACAGTCTGGCGACCCGCCTGTCGCCGCGCTGATTACCATTGGTCCGGCGGATGCGTCCGGCATTGCCACCATCAGCGGCGCTGCCGGGGCGGTGTTTCCGGGCGCGCAGGTCGCGGTCCGCAATCTGTTCACCGAACAGGTCGCCTATACCCAGGCCGGGCTGACCGGATCATTCGAGACCCGTCTGTTCGGGCCGGGCAATACCCCTTTCTGGATCAGCCCGGCTTCCAATATCCCCGGTAATGTCCGCAATCTGCCGGGTTCCCTGCCCGGTGGGCCGGGTACGATTGTCTACGGCGCGCTGCCCATTAATGGGATGGAAGCGGCCGCCGTGACGCAGATCATGATTGACGGTCATCTGGATGACTGGGCCGCATATCCGTCCGGCAGCCTTTCAGAAGCGAACGGTTATGCGGTATACGGCCTGCACAACGCAGATTCGCTCTATCTGGCTGTGATGGGCGCGGGTTTGCCAGCTGATTACAGCCGGATGGCGGTGGTCTTCACGCTGGAAGGCGCAACTTACCGGGCGGTCCTGGACCCGCGTCTGCCCGAAGAAGCAGCCACCTGGCGGCGGCTCAACCCGATTGAGGCCGACCTGGGCACAATCGGCATCGCCAAAACCCAGGCTGAGGCTGTCGAACTGCGCGTCCCGCTGACCCCGCTGCGCCCGATTCTGGGGGCCGACCTGGAAAGCGCTGTGCTGGATCGCTTTGAATTTCTGGCGGCGGACGAGACCGAACTGCTGGCTATCAGCGTAGCCGAAGCGCTGCCGGTGGTCGAAGAAGTGGACGGCATTGTTTATGCGTCTGACGACCAGATGGATGATCCGGTCCATTTCAGTGCCGCCGGGCCAATCGCGCAGGGCGCAGGCGTCTGGCAGGCTCCGGGCCGCGCGAACGGACTCGATTTTACCCCCGGCGACACGCTTCATCTCCAACTGGATGTCACGCTGGAAGCGCGCCCCACGACCCGCGCAGAGGAACTCACCAT
>CAZKIB010000003.1:24201-31086 GCA_964552425.1 uncultured Anaerolineaceae bacterium
CAGTATGGTCGGGCAGATTATCTTGCAGCCCATCATCGGCGCGGACGGCCAGCAGACTACCGGCGGCGCGGGCAGCAACAACGGCTGGTCAGCAGTGCTGACTTCCGGCGGCCTGCCCATTGATAATCTGCGGAGCGACTTCATCCTGGGTGAGGCCATCGTGCCGGCCCCGCATGTGCTGCGCCGCGATACCACCCTGCTGTTTGGCATGGATATGCAGCTCCCCATCCCGGACGATTTGCCAGCAGGTGTGTACGGCGTGATGTTTCAGGGCTATGGTCAGATCGCCGATGGGGAACGCTTCCGCTGGGAGGCGAACGGCCTGTTCGGTCAGGGTCCCGGCATCTCTCCCCTGGCCGTGACGCGCCTGCCGCTGGTCCTGAACATCGGTGAAGTGCCTTCCAGGCAGCTTGTCTGGAGCCTGTTTTACGATTACCCCAGCGACGGCAGCCGGGGCATCCTCTCGCGGGAAGATCAGGGCACGGCGGCGCTTTCCAACCGGGTGCGCTTCAACAGCCCGACCTACATCCTGCCCCCCTTCGCGGACCCGGCCGGCCAGCAGGCGCTCCGTTACCCATTGGAGCCGTATCTGGTCAGCGCCATGCCGAATGCTTATAACAGTTCCGGCGCGCCGCTGCTGCCGTTCTTCTTCCCTAGCGGACAACTGAGCGTCAAAATCACGCGCCCGGATGGAACTCTGGACGACCTGGGCCGTTCCGCCATCTTCCAGAACCAGATTTCAACCCCTGCTGAGGATGAACGCACCCGCTTTGGCGCACAAGCGCCGCTCGATCTGTACCGGCTGACAACACTCAATCCGATCTTCGCAGACTATCAGTTTAACCAATACGGTCTGTACACCATTAACCTGACCGGTGAAATTGACGACATCTGGGGCAACCAGTACACGGGCGGCGGCACGTATGAAGTCCTGATCGCTGAGATGTTTGATCTGCATCCCGGCGCGCTGACCGGAACACCCTTTGAAACTGGCGATTCATTTTATACGGGCGTCACCCTGGCCCCTGGCGCGCCCGCCGATGTCACCGTCACCATCCGGGTTTATCCGCTGGATGGCGGTCCGGTGATCGAGGAGGTCTTCAGCGGGCAGGCCAACGACTACGGTTATTTCGCCGGCGAAAGTTTTGAATTCACGACGCCGGGTGAATATATTGTGGACTATGACGTCCGTTATACGGACCCCGCCGGGCGATTGTGGGCGGCCAGTCTGCGCAGCGCCGGGGTCATCGCCAACCCGGACAGCACGCTCATCGCGCACGGACGGCGCGGCCTTGACGATTTTTATCCCGGCTTGCGTCCAGCCTGGTTTACCACCCGCCAGTATGCCGAGGATGTGGACGCCCCGCGCCTGAATTTTCCGTACCAGTCCGGCGATGTGCTGTGGTACGCCGCCGACACCGATAACAGCGTACAGCCCGGCCTCACCTTGCAGGATACCACCGGGCAGTACACCCGCTGGGCGCAGCAGGCGCTGGCGGATTATGCGGCCCCGGATGGACAAACGATTGACCGGCAGGCGGTGCGCGCTGAACTGCCCATTCTGATGACCGGCGGCGACCAGCGGCTCTATAACCCGGTGTTACAACCGCTGGTCAACGAAGCCTATACCTACATCAGCGCCGTGCGTCCCGGTCTGGCAGTGCGGCAGTTTATCAGCGGCAGCGACTCGCCCGATTTACCGCTGTACTGGGACCTGGATGACCCCTATAACGAACAGATTGGTTCCGGGCTGACCGGGGCACAGGTGGGTGATTATGTCTTTCTGTTCGGGGGCGCGGTGATCCGCAACCCGCAGGCCGAGTTCATGGAAACAGCCATCTATGCCTCCAGCGGATTTGTGATCGAAGATCGCGGCGATCCGCTCGGCGCGCGCGTGTATCCACCCTATCGGGGGGCGGCAGGCGGGGCCGATGGTGGGCCGCTGATGACCGTGCTGGATGAACCGGTGACGATGTTCTTTCACCCCACCGGCATCCGTCCCGGTCAGGTCCTGACTGTGGGCGATACGCTGGTGGTCGCCGGGCAGGTCGCGCCGACTCTGGCCTCCGATGTGGATATAACGATCACGAGTCCCGCCGGAGTGGTCTACCCCGTCAGCGGCACGGCCAACCGCATCGGTTATTTTCACGACCCGGCCCAGAATATCGTGGTGGATGAAACCGGCATCTGGACCGTTGCCGTGCGGGTGCGCCACACCGGTCTATCGTCGGCCGGCGCGGTGGAGCTACCTTATCCCGAAGGCGGTGTACTCGGCACGGAAGACGGACACTTCAATGTGTACGTGGTCGCGCCCGACGCGCCATCGCTGAACTGGAATGATACCCGGCAGGACTTCACTATTCCGGGTGCGCTGCCGTACAACTTCAACTTCACCATTCCCGCAGACTGGACCAGCGCGGCGGTGGATCACACCATCACGATTCCCGGCTTCATTTTGCGTTCCGGCCCGCTGCCGGTCAGCGGCGCATCGTTCAGCTACCAGTACAACCCCACCAACCTGAACGCGGCCTTTCCGAACTTTGAAGTGGATGCGCGTCTGAGCGGCCCGGCGGCGGCAGACCCGGTGACGCTGACATTCGCCGTCACGGGCGTGGATGCGACAGGCCGCCGGCAGATTCAAACCCGCACATTCACCGTTTTTTATGATCGTCTGATGACGCTGGAATAGCGAGGGCGCAATGCGACATCTCATCTGGATGATTTCAGCGCTGCTCCTTCTGGTGGGGACCACCGCTTTGGCGCAGGAACCCACCCCGCTGCCGTTATATGCCCTGCCCGACACACGTGAACGAACCTTCACCAGCAGCACGCTGGCGCTCGACAGCAGCGGGCGCGTGCTGGTCGCCAACAACATGCTCAACAATTCAGTTTCATTTGTCGACATGCTCATCCCCACCGCAGCCGAGTTGATTGTCGAAGTGCCGGTGGGCCTGGACCCACGCAGTGTGGCCGTAACGCCGGATGACACGCTGGCCCTGGTCACGCTGCGCGGCGAAAACAGCCTGGGCGTGGTCGATTTTGAAACCCGCGCGCCGCTGCCGTCTATTCCACTGGGGGGCGCGCTGCCCTACGCAGTCGTCAGCGGAGAGCCAGGTCGAGCGCTGGTTTCCTTGCAGGGCAGCAACGAGGTGGTCGAAGTCGACCTGGTGGCGAACACTGTCACGCGCCGCATTCCGGTGGCAGAAGGCCCGGCAGGGCTGGCGCTGTGGGGCGACTTTTTATACGTTACCCATTTCTGGAGCGGCAGCCTCAGCCTGATCTATCTGCCAAGAGGCGAAGTGATTGATGTCATCAGCACCGGGCATGATACCAGTCTGTCGCAAGGGCTGGATATTGATGTGCAGCGCAGTCTGGCCTTTCTGCCGCAAACCCGCCGCAACGCCGACAGCGCCAACCCCACCTTCGATACCACCGTCTTTCCGGTGATTAACGTGGTTGGGCTGCGCGGCCTGATGATGCAGCCCCCCCGGCGCATTGACCCCAGCACGGCGGATCGCCCGGTGAACATGCCGTTCGCGCTGAAGGTTGACCCGTTCCGCAACTGGCTGTATATTGCCAACGCCGGCAGCAACGATGTCTCTGTCGTCGACCTGAATACCGGCCTGGCGCGCGCCAATATCCCGGTAGGGGCCAACCCGCGCGGCCTGCTGCTCAATCGCGATAACAGCTACCTGTTCGTCCACAACGGCATCGACGGCACGCTGACCATTATCGAAACCAACCGTTTGCAGGCGGTGGATGTCCTCCCGATCAGCACCCCGATCATTTCCAACGATATTCTGCTGGGGGCCGAGTTGTTCCACAGCGCGGCGGATTCACGCCTGAGCGAAGATCGCTGGTTAAGCTGTGCCACCTGCCATTTTGATGGCCTGCCCGATGGCCGCACCTGGCAGGGTTTTGCCAGCGGCCCGCGCAACACGCCCACACTGTACAACCTGATCGAAACCGCGCCCTACAACTGGTCGGGCAGTTGGGATGAGTTGCAGGATGTCGAACTGAAAATCCGCACAGTGCAGGCTGGAACCGGCCTGATCGAAGACTTCCCCATTTCGGAAGCCAACGGCACGCCGCACGCCAACCTGTCCTTTGACCTTGATCTTCTGGTGGCCTATCTGCTGTCGCTCAAGCCGCCCGCCAACCCGAACCAGTTTGATGATGCGCTGGTGGAACGCGGCGCAGCCATTTTTGTCGAACAGGGCTGCGACACCTGTCACACCGGCCCGGCGGGAACCGACCTGCAAACCCATGATGTCGGCACGGCATCAGCGACGGACACCCGCACCGAGTTCGATACGCCCACCCTGCGCTACCTGTGGCTGAGCGCGCCCTATTTTCACGATGGTTCCGCCGCGACTCTGCTGGATTTGTTCGGGCTGCCCGGCGCTCATGAAATCAGCCGTACACTGGAGCATCGCGATCTGAAGGCGCTGATCGCCTATCTGTTAAGCTGGCAGTAATTCAGTCATGTCTTCCGTCTGAGTGGCGGCATATCAATCGTTTCCATCGGGATACGATCCACCCGCAGCGCCGCCGTCGCCAGCAGCGTGACCGCGCCTGTCAGCGCGAACACCAGCGGCACGGAGCGATCCGCCACCGCCCCGGCGATGATTGTCGCGATTCCCACCCAGAGGTGCATAAACATATTAATCAGCGAGAGGGCTGTCGCGCGGCTGCCGCTTTTGATATGCGCGTTCTGATAGGCGGAAAGCAGCGGCGACTTCAGTGGGTTAAAGCCGTAGATCAGCACCACCAGCGTAAAAATGCTGTAGGCTCCGCTCGCCAGGGACAGCGCCAGAAACAGCAAACCCGGCAGCGACACCGCCACGACCAGCCCGGCCCGTTTGCCGAGCAAATTTTCGATCATGTAAGCGTACTTCTGGGTGAAGATCGCCAGCAGGCTGCCCGCCGCCAGCGAGATGCCAATCAACGGTGTGGGTGCGTTGTGCGCGACGAAATGCGGTGGGGCCAGGGCGATCAGCGCGCCGCCAAAAGCCGTAAACACCGCCGCCAGGGCGATCCGCTGCAAAGGACGGCTGTCACGCAGTTCACCGAGACCACTGCGCAGGATGGTGCGCGGCGAAGGTTTGGTGAGACTGTATTCAGTTTTGGGTTCCTTCAGCGTCAGGCCAACCACCACACCCAGCCAGATTGACGACGCTGTGAGGACGATGGCGACAGCAAACTGCGCCTGCGCCAACTGCGCGACGATCACGCTGCCAATCAGCGGTGACAGCACAAAGCCCAGATTGCCGGCCGCGCCGACATTGCCCATCGCCCGCTTCATGTTTTGTTCGCGCCCATCTTCCGGCAGGGTATCGTAAATCAGCGATTCCCACGCGCCGGACTGAAACGCGAAGCCGACGCCGATGATCGCGCCCATGACCGCGAAGGCCGGAAACGAATAGCCAAACAGCACCAGAAACTCGCCCAGGCCGTGCAGAAACAGGCCGATCACGCCGGCCCACTTGCGCCCGATGCGATCCGCCAGCACGCCGGTAGGCACTTCCGCCACAAAGACCGCCAGCAGCACAATCGAATCGATCAGGTTGACTTCAAACAGAGTCAGCCCGCGATCCATCAGGAACAGGGTGCTGGCGTGCAGATAAAAATGGAAACGCGCGAACAGGGTCAGGAGAACGACTTTGGAGACGTTGCTGCGCAGCATATCGGGTTAACCTCAAATGGCGAATCGTAAAGCAGAGCAGACTGCCGAAGCAGCCGGGCGGGACGATCAGCACGCTTTGAAGTTAACGAATGCCTGCCACTGGTGTTCTCCGTTTCGTGGGGATTGCGGTACAGTATAAGCGTTTTTTAGGAAAATACCACACCTTCGGAGACAGCTACGTGAAAACGCTCACTACCCTTAGCCCATCCGCCCGACACTGGGCCACCGCCGGGATTACCTGGGCAGACCAGTATTATGACCCGGCCTATGACCTGCTCATCAACCCACCTGACGCGGACAGCAAACAGCCGCCGCGCTATATGAATTATCACCATGTCCGTGACAGCATCTGGTACGCCGCCGGCCTGCTGATGCGCCAGGGCGAAGGTGATGTCGAACGCGCCCTGAAGATCATCCGCGCTGTGCTGCGCTACCAGTTCGACGAACCGGGGCGGGTCTATCATGGCACGTTCCGCCGCGCGCCCGAAGAACCGACTCCGCCGCCCGACCATGCCGTCGAGTGGAAGGACTACGACCCCAACTGGCGCGAGTTTATCTGCTGCGTGTTCCTCATCCTGCTGGATGAATATGCCCCGCTGCTGCCGGACGATTTGCAGCAGGCTATGTGGCAGTCGATCCGCAAAGCCGCCGAGGGCGCGTTCGCCCGCCGCGTGCCGCCGCATTACACCAACATCGCCCTGATGAGCGCGCTGCTCATGGATTACGCCGGGGAGCGTTTTGGCGTGTCGGAATGGCGGATGCAGGCTGAGGTACTGGCGCGGACGGTCCAGCGGCTCTTTGACGCCAATGACCAGACCTTCTGGGAATACAACTCACCGACTTATTACGGGGTCGATCTGTTCGCGCTGGCCCTGTGGCGCATCTACGGCCTGAGTGAAGACGTGTTTCGTGGGCCGGGCGCGGCGATGGAGGCCGGCCTGTGGCGCGATATTGGCCGTTTCTATCACGCCGGACTGCGCAATCTGTGCGGTCCCTATGACCGCAGCTACGGCATGGACCTGACACATTACATTGGCGTGGTGGCGCTGTGGATCGCGCTGGCAGTCCCGCCGGAACAGGCCCCCATGCCGGATGTCCGCCAGACCTTCGGGCACAGCGCCGACTTTTTTTTCATGCCGCCCATCGCCCTGGTCGGCGCGCAGATTCCCGACGATGTGCTGCCGCATCTGACGGCGTTT
>CAZKIB010000003.1:31096-31359 GCA_964552425.1 uncultured Anaerolineaceae bacterium
GGGCGAACGCCAGATCGAACGGCAGGTCGAACCGGGGCGCGTCGCCACCGCCTGGCTGAGCGACTCGGTCATCATTGGCGCGTCCACCGCGCACCCGCTGCGCAGCGGTGATTATCAGTTTCATGCCGCGACAATGCACTGGCGCGCGCCGGATGGCCGGATCAGTTGGCTGCGGCTGCGCACCGTCGGACCGGTCAACGCCCGCGTCGAACACGGCGTCCTGACTATCGACTGCATGTACCCGACCACGCTGCGTTTTGAAC
>CAZKIB010000003.1:31374-31632 GCA_964552425.1 uncultured Anaerolineaceae bacterium
TTACAGGCGGATCAGATCGAAAAAGCGCAGTGGTCGCTGCCCGGTTTAACCCTGGCTGTTGAAGCCGGCGGCATCATGCCAGAAGCGCATGTCGATGGGGAAAACGCCGAAATTTTGCTGCGTGCTGTAAAAAGCTGTCAGTTCACGGTGCGTTGAAAAGAGGGAAAAAACGATAGTCTGCCGGCGACCCCGCCCGCAGATAAAAAACGGTGATTAAAGGATCATCACCGTTCTATTCGATCTCGATATACTGTCTCC
>CAZKIB010000003.1:31666-39267 GCA_964552425.1 uncultured Anaerolineaceae bacterium
GGCAATGACCAGGTAGCTGGTGCGCGGCGTCTTTGGCTCCCACATAAGCTTCATACCAGCTTCGTTGGGCAGGCGGTTGCCTTTGCGGTGATTGCAGCCATAGCACGCGCAGGCGGTGTTGGTCCAATGATCCTTGCCGCCGCGTGACCGGGGCAGGATATGGTCCACCGTGAGATCGGTCTTGGTCAGCACCTTGCCCCGCTGAATCATGCCGGGCTTTGAGCCGCAGTAAATGCAGGTGTAGCTGTCACGCACCAGCACACCCTTACGGCTCCAGTGTGCCCGGCGGCGCGGCACGTTAATAAACGTCCGCAGCGCAATCACCGACGGAATCGGAAACCTGCTGCTGACCGTTTTGAGAAATTTGCCGCTTTGCTCGACCACAACTGCTTTATCGGCCAGGAGAAGATTGATTGCGCGGGGGACAGTAATCACCGAAATGGGTTCCCAGGTGCTGCCGTTCAGCAGTAGAACTCGCCCTTGAGACATACCAGAGAATAAAACCTCCGTTTTAACACCCTTTGCACTATCTTTCACATTGAAGTATACCGCAAATTTGTTCAGTTTGCCTTTAAGGGCGTGTGAAAAAGTTACCTGTCAGAGCTGCCAGTGGTCCGATTCTGGTGAATTTGCGCATCATCTGAAAACTGCGAACCGATAACTGATAACTCAAAGGCGGAGAACTGACGAGCCAACACCCATTTGCGCATCCTGCCAGTTCCCCGCATCACCGGGGTATATCATGGTATTTGGTTGTCCGGCTTACAGCACATCCCACAGTCGCACGAGTTCTGAACCCAGTTTGCTCTGATTACAATAAATCCCGCCCGGCACGTTCAAGGTACGGTCAAATACTCAACATCAGATATATGTTCCAAACAGCGCATTTTTAGATCGAACGCTGTTCAGCTCATTTCACGAGACGCAGGTGTGGGACCACCGGCGGCGCTTCGTGTTCCTCAATTTCAGCAATCGTTTCCTCCGCAACGTACATCAGTTCCTGCAACCAGCCGATCAGTTCAGCATTGGTCAGAGGTGTGACGTTCTGGAGCCGCCCCTCACTGGCAGCCGAGTGCAGTTCATCCAGCGATTGAAAAAGGCCAGCAAGGCGCGTGTCGTTGTAGATGATCTGGAAGTTCGGCTGGTGAATTTGAGCCATGGTTCACCTCATTCTTGGTTGGTCATTCCAGACTAACAAAATAAAAAGGACGTGAGATTTAGATTTCAGTCTCACGTCCTTCCTTGCCAGGACCAGGTATGGAGTTATGGGTCAGGTTCTGACCCGTCTCCATCGGTGAGACCAAAATCGCGCGCGAATCCCATTGCTGCCGGGACCGAAGGGGGCGAACGCAAGCGTATGCCCGGAATCCAGGGTAGCCAACAGCCAACCGCCAGCAGGCGCGTTGAACAGACGCTGACTAAGCAGCGGCAGCAGGCGTATTCTGTTGTGTGTGCCTGTTTGCCGTAACGCCAGCATCGTTATGCACCCTTCTCCACAGCAGTATCGCTCAACATAGCGACAATGCTTTCGCCAGTGATGAAGACGCGGCGCATACCATTTGGCTTGCTCACCCGGAGATGCCCATTCTTAATCAGCCGTTTGAGCGTGCTCAGGCTGATGCCCAGCGCTTCGGCGGCTTCCTGCCGGGAATATACGGCTCCTGGTTCAATCACGGGTTTCATTTTGTCGGACATGATATACACCACCTTTCACAATCCGTAACACGTTACCATAGTTCACAACAGGTGTCAAGAGATAAAATCAGGCTAAAATTCATCTCAACAGATGCAGACAGATCAGTATGGTTCGGGTCAACCCCAAAAAACCGGGGGATTGACAAGCGGCGCGCTGTTCACCCATAATACGCCTTGTAAAAGCGATGACGGAGACAGTCCGCCGCAGGTGCTGCCTTCAGGGAGCCGGACGCCACAGACTGCAAGCGTCGGCAGGCCAGCCGCAGCGGAATTCCCTCCTGAGCTGACAGGTGAAATGACCCAATCCGGTGGGTCAGAGTAGTCTGCTCCGCCTGACCCGGCGTTATCGGGCACAATGAGGTGGGCTGTGTATGGCAGCCAACCAGGGTGGTACCGCGGGAGATTGCTCATCGGGCGCTCTCGTCCCTGACTATATGGGGCGAGGGCGTTTTTGTTTGGAGTCGCCAGTCGTCAGTTAACAGTTTTCAGATCAGACAATGGGACGACTGATAGCGAACTGAAGGAGCGGGTATTGAGCGATTATAGAAAACTCAAAGTATGGGAGAAATCTCATCTGCTGACGCTGAGTATCTACGCTATCACTGCCAATTTCCCAAAAGAGGAAATGTACGGCCTGAACAGTCAGATCAAACGCTCGGCTGCGTCTATCCCCGCAAATATCGCGGAAGGTACCGGGCGAGGCAGTAACGCCGAACTCATACGCTTCTTGCGGATAGCGACGGATCGGCCTATGAACTGGAATATCATATCCTGCTGGCTCATGAACTGAGATTTATGGACCTGGCAAATTATGAAAAACTAAACGAGCAAATCAGCGAGATCAAAAGAATGCTCACAGGTTTAATCCAACACCTTGAAACACGGCGTGACTGATTTCTGAAAACTGACAACTGGTAACTGAAAACTAAGGACCGAACTATGCTCGAACAACTGGAAGCGCATTACAACGAAGCGGCAAAAACACTGGCAGCCATCACGGATAGTGAGGCGCTGCACGCCTGGGAGGTGAAATACCTGGGGCGCAAGGGCGTCATCACCGAGATGCTGCGCAGCACCGGCCGGCTGCCCCAGGAGGAGCGCGCCAGCTTTGGCAAACGCGCCAACGACATCAAAAATCTGCTGGCCGAAGCCTATACCGAACGGGAAACGCTCGTCCAGCAGCAGGAACTGGCCTATGACCTGGAAGAAGGCCAGATCGACATCACCCTGCCGGGGCGCACCCGCACCGTCGGCGGGCTGCATCCCTCCACACAGACGCTGCGCCTGTACGCGCATATCTGGGGCGAGATGGGCTTTCAGGTGTACCGCAGCCGCGATGTGGAAACGGATGAGTACAACTTCCAGATGCTCAACTTCCCGCCGCATCACCCGGCCCGTGAGATGCAGGACACCTTCTACACCGATACGCCCGATGTCATCCTGCGCACGCACACCTCGCCGGGGCAGATTCACGCCATGCAGGAACTCGGCGACAACGGCACAAAGCCTATCCGCGTGATCCTGCCGGGCATGTGCTACCGCCACGAACAGATCACAGCGCGCAGCGAAATCCAGTTCCATCAGGTGGAGGGGCTGGCGGTAGGCCGCAATATCCGCATGACCGACCTGAAGGGCACGATTGCCGAGTTCGCCAAGCGCATGTACAGCCCGGACGCGCAGGTGCGTTTCCGCGCCTCGTACTTCCCGTTCACCGAGCCGAGCATGGAAGTCGATGTCGAGTGCTTCATCTGCGGCGGGGCCGGCTGCCGAGTGTGCAAGTATACCGGTTGGCTGGAAATCGCCGGCGCGGGCATGGTACATCCGAACGTGCTGCGCAACGGGGGTTATGACCCGTCGGTGTGGAGCGGCTACGCCTTCGGGATGGGACCGGAACGCGCCACCATGCTCAAGCACGGCATCACCGACATCCGCTATTTCTGGGGCAACGACCTGCGTTTCCTGGAACAGTTCTAAGGGGCGCGCGATGCCGGTCATCCCCATCCTGTTCGCCATCTGGTTGATTTCGAGGCGTGTACGCCGCGCGATTGTTGAGGCGCTCAAAGAGCCGGAAACTCGCGGGCTGGTGTATGCCACACTGCTGATCCTGGTGTTCGGGACGGTGTTCTACCGGGTGGTCGAAGGATGGCGCTGGGTCGATGCGTTTTACTTCGCCGTCGTCACACTGACGACAGTGGGCTATGGCGACCTGACCCCGCAAACGGACGCGGGCAAACTGTTTACGGTCATTTATATTCTGACAGGGTTGGGTGTGCTGGGCAGCTTCATCGGGCTGATCGCCAATCAGCGCGGCTTTCCGGGGCGGCCCAACCCATCTGGCTCACAGGATCATCACGACGAATGAGCGTCAGGGCATGGCAACCTGCGCCCTGATCTGAAAACTGATAACTGGTAACTCGAAACTGAGGACTGAACCATGCTCGTACCTGTATCCTGGCTGAAAGATTATGTGGACATCGACATCCCGGCGGAACTGCTGGCCGAACGGCTGACGCTGGCCGGGCTGGAAGTCAACGGCATTCATTATATTGGCGTGCCCCAGCAGAAGGTCGCGGGCGTGCGTGTGCCGCCTTCGGATCATCTGGTGTGGGATCGGGAAAAGATTCTGCTCGGCGCGATCCGCGAGATCAAAGCGCACCCCAACGCGGACCGGCTGGTGCTGGCGCTGGTCGATTATGGGGGAGCGGAACTGGAACAATGCGTCACCGGCGCGCCCAACCTGTTTGACTATAAGGAACAGGGGCCGATTGACCCGCCCTTGTGGACCGCCTTTGCGCAGGAAGGCGCGGAAGTCTGGGACGGCCACAGTGACGAACCTAAGCGCATGATCCTGAAGGAGAAGGCGCTGCGCGGAATCCCCAACCGCAGCATGGTCTGTTCGGAGAAGGAACTGGGCATCTCCGACGAACACGAGGGGATTATCCTGCTGGAACATGACGCGCGTTATGTGCCGGGTACACCCTTTCAGGATATTCTCGGTGACGTGATCTTCGACATTGACCTGACGCCCAACCTGGCGCGCTGTTTCAGTGTGGTGGGTGTGGCGCGCGAAGTGGCCGCCCTGCTCGGAAAAGAGATGCGCTATCCTTCCTATGATGTGTTGATGCAAGGCCCATCCATTGCGGGACAGGCCGCCATCCGCATCGAAGACCCGGAATATAACCCGCGCTTCACGCTGATGCTGCTGCGCGAGACGACAGTGAAACCGTCGCCGGGCTGGATGCAGCATCGCCTGCGACTGGTCGGCCAGCGCCCGATCAACAACATCGTGGATGTGACCAACTACATCACCTTCGAGATCGGCCAGCCCCTGCACGCCTTCGATTATGACAAACTGGTGGCCCGCGCGGGGGGGAGAGCACCGACGATCACCACCCGGCTGGCGAAACCCGGCGAAAAGCTGACCACGCTGGACGAAGTGACCCGCGAACTGGACGCGCACAACATCATCCTGCTGGATGACGCCGGCATCCTGAGCATGGGCGGGATCATCGGCGGGGCGGAGACAGAAATTTCCGACGATACCCGTAACGTCCTGCTGGAAGCCGCCAACTGGAACTTCATCAACATCCGCCGCTCGATGCAATCGCAGAAGGTCATCACCGACGCCGGCATTCGTTTCAGCCGGGGCGTCCACCCCAGCCAGGCGATTCTCGGTGTGAAACGCGGCATCGAACTCATGCGCCAGACGGGCGGGGGTGCTGTGGCACAGGGCGTCATCGACGAATACCCGCTGCAACCGGAGCCGGTGGAAGTGAAGCTGCCGATTGGCGAGGTGAAGCGCATCCTGGGCATGGAGTTCGCTATCGAGACCGCCGCGCAGATTTTGACCCGGCTGGAATTTGATGTGACCATTAACGGCGACACCCTGCTTGTGATCGCGCCCGATCACCGCATGGACATCAGCGACGAACCGGTCACGGGACAGGCCGACCTGATCGAGGAAATCGCGCGCATTCACGGCTACGACGCTATCCCGACCACGATTATCGAAGACGAAATGCCGGAGCAGCGTGCCAACCCCCGTCTGGAAGACGAAGAACGCACCCGCGATGTGCTGGTGGCGCTCGGTTTGCAGGAGAACATCAGCTACCGGATGATCGCGCCGGAACGCGAGGCCCTGCTCACGCCGGATGGCCGCGAGGGCTATCACAGCCTGCGCTATGTCAGGGTCATCAACCCCACCGCGCCGGACAAAAACGCGCTGCGCCACACGCTGCTGGCCGTGCTGCTGGAAACCGCCGCGCAGAACGCCCGCTACCACGACAGCCAATCGGTTTTCGAGGTCGGCAGCGTGTATCTGCCGCGTGAGGGCCAACTGCTGCCCGATGAGCCGCGCCACCTCGCCATTCTGATGACCGGACGCCGGCACAAAATGACCTGGACCGGCGACGTGCCCGACGCCTGCATGGATTACTTCGACCTCAAGGGCGTGGTGGATGGCCTGCTGGACGCGCTTAAGGTTCCCGGTGTGACCTTCGCCCGCGCCAATCATCCCACCTTTCATCCGGGACGCTCGGCTGTGTTGCAAATCGGCCAGAAAGAGGTGGGCGTGTTTGGCGAACTGCACCCCATCGTCGCGCGTAATTTTGGCCTGACCGAAGCGCCGGTGCTGGCCGCCGAGTTCGATCTCGACGTGCTGCTCGGCAAAGTCGCTTACCAGCGGTTCGCGCTCCAGCCGCTGCCGACCACGCCGCCGGTCTACCAGGACATCGCGCTGGTGGTCAGGGAAGACCTGCCTGCCGCCGAGGTCGAGGCCGTCATCTGGAAAGCGGGGGGCGACCTGCTCAAGGACGTGCGCCTGTTCGATGTCTACGCCGGCGATCCGATCCCGGCAGGCCACCGCAGCCTGGCTTACAGCCTGACCTACCAGACCGACGAGAAAACCCTCACGGACAAGGAAGTGGCGAAGGTCCACCAGAAGATCGTCCGTGCTGCCGAAAGCCAGCTTGGGGCACAGTTGAGAGCGTAAGGAAAAACGATCCAACGCAAAGTCGCAAAGACGCAAAGGGGCAAAGAGAAACAGGAAGATACTCGCCTCCTTGCGTCTTTTCAATGGCCGGAAAAAGAGAACACACATTCACCCTTTTCCTATCCAAGTCCTTTACAATCAGGCTATGGCACAAACGGTTTTTGACTATTGGCTGCGAACTAACCACCATCAACCGCTGGCCCGAATTGCCAGCTCTGCCGCCGGACCCCCTCTCGGCGGCGGCGGCACGCCAGCATGGGCAGACACAAAAAAGCAGCGCGCTACTTTGCGACCTCCGCGCCTCTGGGTTTATTTTCCTGCTGTAGACGAAATCGCCGGAAAATCCGGTAGAATAGTCAACATTGAATATTCGCTTTTTGGCACAAAGAGAAATAAACCATGTCCGAACACTTTGAGATTTTTGATGATCGGTTTCGCGCGCTGCTCCTGCCGGATTCGAAGCTGAAAAAGCTGGCGGATGGCTGCATCTGGGCGGAGGGGCCGGTTTACTTCCCGGCGGGTTATGTGGTATGGAGCGACATCCCCAACAACCGGATGCTGCGCTGGAACGAGAGCGATGGCAGCGTGGAAACCTTCCGGCAGCCGTGCAATTACACCAACGGCAACACGCTCGATTTGCAGGGACGGCTGATTACCTGCGAACACGGCGGGCGGCGCGTCAGCCGGACGGAGCCGGACGGGACCATCGTCACAGTGGTGGATCATTATCAGGGCAAGCGCTTCAACTCACCCAACGACGTGGTGGTCAAATCCGACGGCACGATCTGGTTTACCGACCCGCCCTACGGCATTCTGCCGGGGACGAAAGAAGGCTATGCGATTGAACCCGATCTGGACGGCTGCTATGTCTTCCGGTTTGACCCGGCCAGCGGGGAGACGACACTGGTGGTGGATG
>CAZKIB010000003.1:39293-46748 GCA_964552425.1 uncultured Anaerolineaceae bacterium
TCTCGCCGGATGAACAGCGCCTGTACGTGGCCGATACGGGCGCGTCGCATGACCCGACTGTCGAGCGCGTGATCCGCGTGTACGATGTGGTCGATGGCAGGTCGCTGGCGAACGGGCGTGTGTTCTGCCATATTGACCCCGGCATGGCGGATGGCTTCCGCTTCGACCACAATGGCTATCTGTACACCAGTTCGGCGGACAGCATTCAGGTGTATACCGAAGCCGGGGAACGCATCGGCAAGATTCTCGTGCCGGAACCAATCGCCAACTGCACGTTTGGCGGGCCGGGGAGAAATCGCCTGTTTATCACGGCAAGTTCGTCGCTGTACGTGATCGACCTGAACACGCGCGGCGTGCAGAAACCGTAGAACGATAGAAGAGAAAAGATAAATGATTCAACGCAAAGGCGCAAAGACGCAAAGGGACAAAGAGATAGAGAAGTCGCAACCGGGCGCTTAAAGCTCACCTGTTTGTCCTATCTGGAAGGCCTTTTCAGCCTGCTTCAGCAGGCTTCCAGTTTTCCAGCAGACGGAGGCTTTGAGCCTCTGGATGCAATAAATGATTCAACGCAAAGGGACAAAAGAAGAACATTTTCCCGTTTGTAAATTGTCAGGCGAGTGAGATCAATGGCAGCAGTTCTTCCCATTCCGGTCATTGAAAAACCCTGCGACTCTTTGTGGATTTTGAGCCTTTGCGTCTGTTGTTTTCATAACGGAGTATGAGATGACCAGCTACGGAATCAAACTGGTGTGGGCGGGGTGGAACGACGACCCGACCATCGGCTTCAGCAGCCGGGCGTCGAAACAGTGGGCCGAGAAGCTGCCCGCCGGGACGCGGATGCTGCTGTATGAAACCACCGGCAAGCCCAAAGGCTCCAAAGCCAAAGGAACCAAGTCGATTGTGGGTGAGGTGGAGGTGAGCGGCACGTTCGCGGATGGCGAAAAAATCCGCGCGGCGGATGAGCAGCACGACGCCGTGATCCCGGTGACGGTGGTGCGCGGGCGCGAGTCGGTCACGCCGGTTGCGCTGGACACGGTGCGCGAGATTATCCATGATCCCCAGTGGCCGCGCATGGGCGAAAGCTGGCGGCCTCTCAGCGAGGCGGAGTATCAGGCGCTGGTAAAGCTGATGGGGTAGCATGGACGAACAAATCTATGTGGATGTGTTGAATGAAGAGATCGTCCTTACGCAAGCTGTACGCACTGTTATTCTGACAAAACATCCTGAAGTTGCCGATTTTATCGACAAGATTGGCTCCGTTTTGAATGACCCTGATGAAATCCGGCGCAGCATGAGAGATGATCGGGCTGTGTTATACTATCGTTACGAATCTGAAGTTCTCAATAGCAAATGGGTTGTAGTGGTTGTGAAACGGATTGATCGAAACTTTATATCCACCATATACGCGACTGATACAGTGAAATCTGGTGAAGTGATATGGACAAAGTAACGCAGCTTTTTTATGATCGGGAAGCAGATGTATTGTATCTGTCGATTGGAGAGCCGCGCCGCGCTGTCTCCCGTGAAATTGGGGATGATGTCCTGCTGCGTGTCGATCCTGAAACGAACGCGGTGGTCGGCCTGACCATCATGAATTTGTCGTCCCGATTCAGCGAAATTGAATCGCCGCAGTCGCTGCCGGTGTCGATTGACCTGCACGAATTACCCCGATGACCAACGATTATCACCCTGTTACCCGCCAGATCACGGGCCTGCTGGACACGCGCCAGTGCTGGTACGAGACGTTTGAACACGAGGCGGTGCGCACCAGCGAGGAAGCCGCCCGCACCCGCCCCGGCTACAGCTTGCGGCAGGGGGCGAAGGCCATCATCGCGCGGGTGAAAAAGTCCGCGCAGGATAAGCTGTTCGTCATGCTGGTGTTCCCGGCGGACCGCGCCTTCGATTCCCGCAAGGTCAGGGCTTACTTTCAGGCGAAGGACATCCGCTTCGCCACCGGGGAGGAAGTCGAGGAACTCACAGGCGGGATACAGGTGGGTGGAATTCCGCCGTTTGGCAACCTGTTCAACCTGCCGGTATACGCCGCGCCGGAATTGTTCGAGAACGACACCATCGTGTTCAACGCCGGGGACCGGCGCTTCTCGGTGGCGATGCGCTCCGCCGATTACCGCGCGCTGGTGCAGCCGGTAGTGATGGACATGGTGTAAAGCGACCTAACCCCTAGAGGTTGTTATGAACCCTTCAGGTTGTGCCGCCGATTGAAATCGACGGCAAGGCAAAACAAGTCCCGCTGGGACTGGGGCAGCAGCGCCTGAATCCCGAAGGGATTTGGAGTGATTTGCCGGATACTTCAGTGTCCGGCATTAAAAATATATAACAGGCTCTGGAAACGAAGCGCTTCTACACCAACTGCCGGTTCAGCCAGTCGATAATCAGGCCGCCGAGATCGGGGCGGTTCGCCAGCAGCGCGGTTCCCTGCCCGGCCTGTACCAGCGGCTGGAACAGTTTGTCGCCAGTGGCGGCAGCTTCAAGAGCCTGGGCCACCGCGAAGGAGTCGGCATCTTCCTCGCTGGCGGCCAGCATGATCGGGCGCGGGTTGAACTGCGCCAGCGCGTTCGGGTTTTCATCCAGCGGACTGAGCAGCACGACGGTATCACAGGCCGGGGTAATGGCACAGCCGCGCAGCGCCACGTCCGCGCCCCCCGCTGCGCCAACCACCCCGATGCGGGCCGGGTCTGCGGTGCCGCTTGCCAGCGCGTCGATCATCACCTGCACGTCGCTTTCTGTGCCACCATCCCGCAGGGTCATCACCAGCACGGTAAAACCAGCAGCGCGCAGCGTCACCGGGAAATCACCCCAATCAGCGGCTGGCGGGCCGAGCAGCAGCACCCCCGGCTGGCGCTCCGTCCCGCTCTGATAAAGTGTTCCGGTCAGGAGCGTACCATCCAGCGCGACGACTTCAATGGGCTGGCTGGCCTCTGCGCCGGGTGTACTCACCGAACGGGGCGGCAGCGCGCCGGATGCAGGCAGCGCGGCAGCGGTAGGGTCGCTGATGCCAAGTGAGCCGCTTTCGGGTGGCGGGCCTTCGGTGGGCGGCCCGGTGAACAACTGCGGGGAGGCGGCAATGGTCGGCCCACTTAGCGCGCGGGTTGGCGTGGGCGTGACAGGCTCAGCCGTTGTGCAGGCGGCCAGCGCCAATAGAAGCAGACAGACGGATCGCAGGAGCGGTTGCGCAATCGTCCGTGCCAGCCGGTTGTGTGATTTCAGGTTATTCAACGTTCAGCATGACCCGTTATTCATCAGAAGGGCGCGGCGTGGCAAACACAATCATGCGTTCGCAGCCGTCTTCAAAGGGTCCCTGCTCCGTATCGCCATACACCGCTTCGACTTCAAAGCCGGTCAGACGCAGCAGCAGGGCCACTTCGGGGTAAAAGAAGTAGCGGAACACCACCGGCGCGAGGGTGCGGCGCAGGGTTCCGTCTTCGGTGACTTCATCATAAATCCAGTTCACGCGCATCAGTTGTTCAGCGCGGTCCAGCAGACTGGTAGCCTGCTGCATGACCAGGTGGCCGGTTTCAGAATCCACAAAGGTGCGTTCCAGGGTGATGGCGTCACTGTCCGGCGAGGCGAAGGTTTCCCCGGCGTTGGGCAGGTCGATCACCAGCAGGCCATCCGCTTCCAGCACCTCATGCAGGCGTTCCAGCAGCGCGATCTGTTCGTCCTGATCGTGGAAGTGCATGAGGGCGTTGTACGACAGCAGCGCCATTTTGAAGCGTTTGTCGAAGTCATAGGTCAGCACATCGCCGTGATGAAAGCGCAGCTTATCGCGCACATGGCCGAACATGTTCAGTTTGATTTTGGCGCGTTCCAGCATGGCATATTCGGTGTCGATGCCATGCACCACATGGCCTTCCTGGGCCAGATGAAACATCACCCGCCCGGTCCCACAGCCAACATCCAGAATTGGCCCACCATATTCGGCGGCCAGTTCACTGTACATAGCCAGATCATCAGTTTTATCGGTGTGTTCCGCATCATAATAGCGGGCGATGGTTGCATAGAACATGGGATGGGCGTCCTGGGAAATTAGGTTCTGAACTGGCAAATTCAAACAATCAGTCGAAAAGCAAAAACAAAATCCAGTGCGGTCCAACTGAAAATATCCAGACACGGGCAGTGTACCGCGTTCGGCGAAGAAACTAAAGAGATTTGCCAAGCCCAGGGGCTTTTGCTAAAATGCCGCGCGGAAACCATATAGACCAGAATTCATTTCCGGCGGGGGGCGCACGAGGAGACTTCAGTGCGCTTTTGTTTTGAGGATGGAACGATGCGACGAGTATTATTGAGTGTTCTTTTAGGCTTGTGTTTACTGGGCCTGACAACTGCGGCCTATGCTGCGCCGCGCGCGCAGGGCAGCGATTTGTCCGCGCAGTTGATCACACGCACGAATGTACGCGCCGGCGGTGGTGTCGAGTGGCGCATTCTGGGCACGTATGACGCGGGCACACCCATCCGGCTGGATGGTCAGGCGTTTGAGGGGACCTGGGTGCGCGGCATTGTGCCGGATGGAACTGTCGGCTGGGTGCTGACGGACAGCCTGAATATTTCGCGCGAACAGGCGGTGGGTCTGCGCGCAATCTGGGTGGATGAACCCTTCGGATTATCCGCGCCCGGCGGCGGCCCCGCCCCGGCCAGCGCACCCGCACAGCCAGCCGATCAAGCGCCGGCGCAGCCACAGACCGCAGCCAGCGCGCCCGTATCCCCACCGGCAGGCGGCATCGCCACGACCACCGCGAACGGCGTGAATATGCGCACTGAGCCGGACGGCGCGGTGATCCGCTTCCTGCAATTCGGCGAGGCCATCACCGTCGATGGCAAGCATCCCAACGGAACCTGGGTAAGGGTGATTACCGCTGATGGCGCGCGCGGGTGGGTAGTGACCAGTTTTATCGTCCTCACCGGACAGCAGTACACCAGCCTGCCGTTTGTCGAAGGCGGCGCAGCAGCCCCGGCAGCCGCCCCCGCCGGCGATGCGCCCGCAGATATTCCTGCGCCAGCGGCCCCGGTGGTCAGCACCTCGCCCGTGAGCGGCTTTAACCTGGGCGGGCACATCCACAGCCTGAACGGCAACACCGTCGCGCGGATGCAGCAGTCCGGCATGACCTGGGTGAAACGGCAGTGGCGCTACCTGCGCGGCCAGCCAGGTGACGCGGTGGGCGGCATGGTCGATGAAGCCCACGCCAACGGCTTCCGCATTCTGATCGGTGTGGTCGGTCTGCCGCACGAACTCAACCAGCCCGGCTACATCCAGGATTACGTCAACTTTGTCGCGGCGGCGGCGGCGCGCGGCGCGGATGCCATCGAAGTCTGGAACGAGCCGGACATTGACCGCGAATGGCCGTCCGGCAGTATCAGCCCGGCAGGTTACACCGATCTGCTGCGGCAGGCATATCAGGGCATCAAGGCCACGAACCCGAACACCATGGTCATCAGCGGCGCGCCCGCGCCCACCGGCTTTTTCGGCGGGTGTCACGGCGGCGGGTGTGATGACAACCTGTTTGTGAGCGGGATGGCCGCAGCCGGAGCCGCCAATTATATGGACTGCCTGGGCATTCATTATAATGAGGGCATTCTCAGCCCGGACGCGACCAGCGGCGACCCGCGCGGCAGCAGCGGCCATTACAGCCGTTACTTCTGGGGCATGGTGAACACCTATAACCGCGCCTTCGGGGGAAGCCGCCCGCTGTGTTTCACGGAGCTGGGCTACCTGACACCGGAAGGATTCCCGCCCCTGCCGGGTGGCTTCGCCTGGGCCGGTAACGTCACCCTCGCGCAGCAGGCCGCCTGGCTGGACCGCGCGGTGGACCTGGCGCGGGGCAGCGGACGGGTGCGAATGCTGATCGTCTGGAACGTCGATTTCACCGAGTATGGGGCCGACCCGATGGCCGGTTTTGCGATGATCCGGCCGGATGGCAGTTGTCCCGCCTGTGAAGCGCTGGCCCGGTAGACCTTCACATATGGCACACGGGCACGTTATAATGGCCCACTGCCTGATCGGCTGAACGCATTTCTGCCAGCACCCGGCCGCAAAAGTCATCAGGCAAAAACCTGGAAGGGAATTTCAAGGAAATTCAATGACGGATATGGACGTTACGGAAGTCAAGGAAGATACCCAGCCGGTCCCGCCGGTCAAACCGATTCCGTACCAGCAGCCACCACCCGCGAGAAGGGGTGGCGGGGGCTGTGGGTGCTGGATACCCGCGCTGCTGACGCTGTTTGTCGCCGGGGTGCTGGTCGTGATCGGTTTGTTTCTGCCGCCAGTGGATTTGTGGAACCGGCTGTTCGGCACACAGTACGCCATCCTCAGCGCAGAAGCCAACGCAGTGGCCGACAGCGGGCTGACCCTCGTGGTGGACCCAGCTGCCCCCGGCCAGAACTTCGGCGTGGCGCTGCAAGCGATGCCGGTCAACCAGTTTTTGGCGGGCAGCACGGAGGACGACTGGGTCCCGGCTGCGCGGGCGGCTGTGCCGTTTAACCTGGCCCTTCAGAGTCCCGTCTATACCGTCGATACCACCGGCAGCGCACCGGAAACCGTCACCCTGGATGTGTCGATTCCCGCCAACGCCGGTATACCCGACCTGTTATCGCTGTACGGGTGGGATCAGGCGCGTGGGGGCTGGCGTTTTCTGCCTTCGCAGCGCGGCGCGGCCGGCACATTGACCACCACTGTCACCGACCTGCCCGATCAGGTCGCGCTGTTCCAGGTGGCCCCACCGCAGCAGCCCACCGTGCTGGTGACAGTCGATGTGATTCAAAGCCTGACAGCCGAAGCCGGACAAATGGCGACGATTGTGGCCCCGGCGGGTTTGCAGCCCACGCTGCAAGGCACGCTCACGGGCAGCCTGGCCGCCGGGTTTGACCTGACCAGCGGTTATCTGGTGCTGCCGGTAGTGCGCAATTTCACCGACCCGCGCGCGCTGGACCCGGAAACTGTCACCGCAATTCTGAGCAATCGCAGCCTGCGCAGCGAACATGTCACGCAGTTGACTTCCTTTGTCAGCACCGGCTTCGATGGTCTGATGATCGACTACCGCGATATTCCCGCCGACCAGCGCGACAACTTCACTGCGTTTATGCGCGAACTCGGCACGAGCATGGATAACCTGGGCCTGATGCTGGGCGTGGTTGTGCCCGCCGCCGAAAATACCGAAGGCCGCTGGGAAACCGGGGCTTATGACTGGCGCGCGCTGGGGCAGGCCGCCGACCTGGTACAGATCAACCTGGGGCTGGACCCGACCACCTTCGCGCCCGGACAGGACAAACTGGTCGAAGCGCTGCTGCGCTGGAGCATCGGCGAGGTGGAACGCAGCAAGATTCTGGTGGGACTGTCGGCGCGTTCTGTGCGACAGGCTGGCGGCAGCCTGACCCCCATCGGCTACACCGAAGCGCTGGCCGGTCTGGGGAATGTGGTGGTTGAGGCGGAAACGACGGAGGCCG
>CAZKIB010000003.1:46779-77807 GCA_964552425.1 uncultured Anaerolineaceae bacterium
TGGGTTCCAGGCCATCGCGGATGTAGACGCCGAAAGTCAGACCAATTTCATCGAATATCAGGACGAAAACGCGAACCCGGTTGCCAGAGTGTGGATCACCACCGGGGACGCGCTGCGCTTCCGTATGGATCGCACCATCCCGTTCGCGCTGGGCGGGGTGGCGTTCACCGACCTGCTGGCGAGTGATCTGGCGGCGGATGTGCTGCCGGCCATCATGAACTACAAACTCCAGGTTCCCTCAGCAGGGGCAGGCGTCAAAACACTGGCGCTGCGCTGGCGCATCGAAAGCGCCGGGACTATCGTGGACGAAATTACCACCGGCCTGAACGAAAGTCTGGTGGTCACGCTGGAAGCGCCCGATGGCAATTATGCCGTGAATGTCGAAGTGGTTGATGGTGAAGTGAGTATCCCGCGCAGCGGCCAGGCGGTGGCTCTGTACGCGCCCACCCAGACACCGACCCCGGTTCCTACCGCGACGGCAACCCCCAGCCCCACGCCAACCCCACAGGCGGTGGTCGTGCCGCAGGTCAGCGCGCCGCAGAGCAGTGGTGTGGCAGTCGCGCCGGGCGCGGGCAGCATCACTGTGGGTAATTTTGAATACGGCGGGCATGTCACCAGCACAGCCAGTGAACGCGCGGCAGCGGCTATGCGGCAGGCCGGTATGAACTGGATGAAAGTGCAGGTGCGTTACAGTGCCGGGCAGGGCGGCGGCAGTGTTTCCGGCATCATTGGCGACGCCAAAGCGCGCGGCTTCAAGGTGCTGATCGCGGTAGTGGGCAGCCCGGCTGAACTGGGTTCCGGCGGGAGCAGTTACATGGATCAGTTCGCGTCCTTCGTGGCGGGTGTGGCGGCGCAGGGGCCGGACGCGATTGAAGTCTGGAATGAACCGAACATTGACCGCGAATGGCCTACCGGCCAGATCAGCGGCGCGATGTATGCGGACCTGCTGCGGCGTTCCTATCAGGCCATTAAAGGCGCGAACGGCGGCGTGATGGTCATCAGCGGCGCGCCCGCCCCCACCGGAGCCGAAGCGGCCTTCCCCGGCCAGGTGATGAACGATGATACCTGGATTCGCCAGATGGTGGACGCGGGTGGGCTGCAATACATGGACTGCCTGGGCGCGCATTACAACGAAGGTATCGTCGGCCCGTCACAGCGCGGCGGCGACCCCCGTGATAACTACTACACGCGCTATTTCTTCGGGATGCTGGATACCTACTGGGGCCTGATCGGTGGACAGAAACCGATCTGCTTCACCGAACTGGGCTATCTGACTTCGGCGGGGTATCCGCCACTGCCGGGCTTTTTCGCCTGGGCACAGAACGTCACACTCGAACAGCACGCCGCCTGGCTGGCGGAGGCTGCGGCGCTGGCTTCGCAAAGCGGCCGGGTGCGCCTGATGATTGTCTGGAATGTCGATTTTACCGTTTATGGAAGTGACCCGCAGGCCGGTTATGCGATGATCCGCGCCGATGGAAGCTGCCCCGCCTGTAACGCGATGGCCGGGGCACGCTAAAGGAGAACTGTATGGCTGCACGCACAACCCCCCGACGCCGGGGCATTCGCACCTTTGCCATCATCTGGAGTCTGATTACGATCCTGATGGGGGCCGCAACCTTTGTCGCCATTTACTGGGTATACGGCGTCATTAACCCCACCAGCGATGTCACCGACGCCAGCAGTGTCGCCCTGCCAGTGACCAGCAGCGGCGCAGCGGTTCTGCCGACGATTGCCTTCCCCACACGACTGCCGACCAACCCGGCCCCGACCATCGCCCCGACGGAAGTGGTCGAAGTGGCGGCTGTGGTGGAAACGGAAGAGGCCGAACCCACCGAAGCGCCGCCCTCGCCCACCCCGCTGCCGGTGGATGAACGTTTCTTTCAGGTAGGGACGCAGGTGCAGGTCAGCCCGGACCTGAACGCGGAAAATCAGGAATTGTGGATGCGCGAAGTGCGCGACAAACTCGGCCTGGGCTGGTACAAACAGCAGGTGCGCTGGGAAGACGTGGAGCCGGAACCGGACGAATACAACTGGGCGGCGCTGGACCTTTCGCTGCCGCTGGCTGCCGATTATGGCATGAAGGTGATGCTGTCGATTGTCACCGCGCCGGAATGGTCGCGCGAACCGGGGGTCAACCTGTCGCAGCACGGGCCGCCCGCCAATCCCCAGGATTACGCGGATTTCGTGACCGCGCTGATCGAGCGTTTTCCTGGTATGGTGCATGGCATTGAAGTCTGGAACGAGCAGAACCTGGACCGCGAATGGACCTCCACTGGCGGCCTGAGCGCGGCCAATTACGTGGAACTGCTGCGCGTCACGACCCAGGCAGTCAAGGCAATTGATCCGGGTATTATCATCATCAGCGGGGCGCTTTCGCCCACCGGCGGCTGGACCGAACCGGACGGACGTGTCACGGCGATTGACGATTTTGTCTATTTTGACGCGCTCATCAACGCGGGAATGCTGAACTATGCCGATTGTGTGGGCGCGCACCACAACGGTTATAACATCGGCCCGACTGTACCCTGGAATAACGTCCCGAACGACCCGACAGCGACGTTCCGGGGTCCGTTTGACAACCCCCATCACAGTTGGAGTTTCTACAGCACGCTGCAAACCTATGCCAACAAGATCGAACTGGCGAACGGCGACCAGCCGCTGTGCATCACCGAATTTGGCTGGGCGGTGACGGAAGACCTGGGCGGCTCACCCGAAGGATTCGGCTTCGCTGACGATAACACGCTGGAAGAACAGGCCGAATGGACTGTTGAGGCGCTCAGCGCGATGGAAAGCTGGGGGACGGTCTGGCTGGCGTTTATCTGGAACTTCAACTATGGCCCGCAGGCCGGCTGGGACCCGACCAACGATAACGTGCCCTATTCGATGATCGGCAAGGACTGGAACTTCCGGCCCATCTATGACGCGGTGCGCGAATGGCAGACCGACTACAAGGAGCGCATCAGCAGCTAATGCCACGCACGATGTCCTTCAGGGCCAGGGTGGGTGTGGTCGCTCTGGCCCTGGCTCTGGTCGTGACTCTGGCGATTGCCAGCGTGCCGCCTGCCGATCCTCTGGCGGCGAGCGCCGTCACCGACCCGCCCTTTACCCCCCTGACTTACGGTATCCAGGCCTTTCTGTGGTGGGACCCCGGCACAGTCGGAACCCGGCTCGACCAGGTGCGGCTGATGGTCTTCAGCCACGTGAAGCAGATTTTCGCGTGGGAAGATATTGAGGCGCGTCCAGGGGCCATCAACCTGAGCCGGGCGGACGAAATTCTGGGCGAGATCGAACGGCGCGACCTCAAACTGATCGTGCGCCTGAGTGATGTGCCGGACTGGGCACACCCGAACGCCGCCGGTCTGAAGGATGTCGACTTCGTGGATGCCCCGCCTGACCCGGATTTCATGGACGCCTGGGCCAATTACTGCGGGGCCATCGCCGGGCGCTACCCGGGGCGCATCGCCGGGTATCAGATCTGGAACGAGCCGAATCTCGCGCGCGAATGGGGCAGCCAGCCACCCAACGCGGCGGCCTATGTCGAACTGCTGCGGGCGTGCAGCGAAGCCATCCGCGCAGCGGACCCGCAGGCGATCATCATTTCGGCAGGTTTATCCCCCACCGGCAACTGCTGCGACATCGCCCGGCCTGACGATATGTACCTGCAAGAACTGTACGACGCCGGTTTTCAGCAGTATGTCGATGTGGTCGGGATGCACGCGCCGGGATACTCTGCGCCGCATATCAGCCCGGACGAAGCCGAAGCCAGCGGCAGCCAGCGCTTCTTCACCTTCCGGCGGGTGGAAGACCTGCGCGCTATCATGGTCCAAAACGGGGACGCCGCGCGGCAGGCTGCCATTCTCGAATTTGGCTGGACAACGGACACGGAAGGTTACAACCCGGATTATTCGTGGTTTGCGGTGGATGAAGACACGCAGGCGCGTTATTTTGTCGAGGCTTACCAGTACGCGGCGGATCACTGGCGTCCCTGGGTGGGGTTAATGTCGGCCATTTACATGGCGGACCCGGCCTGGCGCAAAGAGGATGAGGAATACTGGTGGGCCATCATCAAACAGACGCATGGGGTGCGCCCGGCGTTTTACAAACTGGCAAATATGGCGAAATACTGCGGCGAACGGGTGATCCCGGCCCGCGAAGCAGACAGCCCGGAGGCGCTTGGCCTTGTCCCAGTCGACCCTTGCGATTAGCCTGTTCTTTCATCTGGTCGCCACCGTCGTGTGGATCGGCGGGCTGGCGATTCTCACGGTGCTGGTCTGGCCGGAAACCCGGCGTATTCTGGCGGAGAATGCCGGTGTGTATCGTTTTCTCAGCCGGGTGCGCCAGCGCTTTTTGCCCCTGAGCAATCTGAGCCTGGTCGTGCTGGTCGTCACCGGGTTGTTCCAGATGACGGCTGACCCAAACTATGAAGGTGTGCTACAATTCGCCAATGATTGGAGCCGGGCGATTCTGCTCAAACATCTTGCAGTGGGGGGGATGGTGATCTGTGGGGTGGCGCTGCAATTCTGGGTCGCGCCCGCGCTGGAACGAGCCAGCCTTCTGGCCGAGCGTGAAAAGGGCGACCCGCAGGAATGGGCGCGGCTGCACCGGCTTGAAGTCCGCCTGACATGGATCAATTTGATTCTCGGTGTGCTGGTGCTGGGCTTTACCGCCTGGGCCACTGCGATTTAGCCATCAGCCTTTCAGCAAGCCAGCGATCAGAGCATCAGGATCGGGGTAGCTGCTGACAGGCTGGCAGCTTCTCACCTGGCACTGTGGTTAGGAGTTTTTTTTGTCAAGTCGAACCGGGTTTGCGCTGGCAGTGGGGCTGCTGTTGATGGCGGCGATTCTGCGTTTCTGGAACCTGTCCACACTGCCGCCGGGCCTGAACAACGACGAAATCACCGATATTCGAATCACCGAAGCGGTCCGCCAGGGACGCATCTCGGTCTTCTATGATCTCGAACCGCTGGGGGCGCAGGGTGGGCGCGAAGGGCTGTATCAGATGCTGCTGGCCGCGACGACCACCCTGACAGGCGGCGGGCTGATCGGCTACCGGCTGCTTTCCGTGCTGGCGAACCTGCTGATGCTCTCGGTGGTGTATGCGCTGGCGGCGCGGCTGTATGGCCCGCTGGGGGGTGTGGCGGCGCTGGCGCTGCTGGTCTTCGGCATGTGGCCGACTTTGCTGGCGCGTATGGTCGGGCGCGAGGCGCTGCTGCCTCTGCTGGTAGGGTCTACCCTGCTGGCGCTGGCCCGCGCGCTGCCGGTTTATCACCAGCCGCCGCCGCATGAACCGGGCACAGCCCCCTACGCCGCGCTAGGTCTGCTGCTCGGTTTAGGCTTCTATCTGCACCCGTCCCATTTTCTGCTGGCGTTGGGTGTGATGTTGTTTATCGCCTATATGCTGCTGTCGCCACAGCCGCTTTCCAGCCGCACCCTCAGTTATATTGGTTTCGCGCTGCTGGTGATGATTATTGTCGCCGTGCCCTATGTCATTTCCAGCGTGCGCCTGCCAGAACTGGACGGCGCGGGGCGGGTGTTTGGCGATTATCGCATCGCCGGCAAAGCGCCTCTGGAAGCCGTGCTGGATGGCATCGCCGGGATTTTCTTTCTGGGGGACCGCTCCCCTGTCACCAATGTGCCGGGACGCCCGCTGGTTGATCTCATCAGCGGATTGTTTATGATCGTCGGGCTGCTGGCGGCACTCAACCGCTGGCGGCGGCCCCGCTTTATGCTGCCGCTGATCGCCCTGCTGACCCTGCTGCCGGTGGCGCTGCTGCGACCTGCCAGCCCGGATTTCAGCGCTTTTGCCGTCCTGCTGCCGGTGCTGGCCCTGTTTTTTGGGCTGGGAGTCAGCACGCTGTACCACAATTTACAGCCGCGCGCGCGCCCGCTGCTCGGTCTGGGGTTAGCCGGTCTGCTGGTCTTTAACGTTTTCTGGACGAGCCGCGATCTGTTTACGGTGTGGCCGGCCCAGACCGGAACTTATGACGCCTATCATGGCCGCACCGCGCAGCTTGCCAACCACATTGACCGCACCGCGCAGCGTCTGCCCACTGTAGTATGCCTTCCATCCATCACCAGTCTGGAACCGCGCCCCCGGCTAACCGATGCGCAGATGCTGATCCTGATGATGCACACCCGCGATAATTTCATTCGCTATGCCGACTGCGGTACGGGTCTGATCCTGACGAATGGGGGTGAACAGCAGCAGGTGATTCTGACGACCACCGATACCTTCAGCGCGGTGCATCCCTATCTGCGCCAGTGGCTGTTGATGGGTGAGTTTCTTTCAGCCCCCAATCTACCGCCGGATGCCGTGATTACGATGGACCTCGCGGAAGGACTGGCGAAACGCATCGGCGCATTTACCACCACCGCCCCGGTTGTCTATGCGCCCGAAGCGCCTGGCGGCAGCGCCACGACTTTCCCGCCGGTGACGTTCGGCGGCAATCTGACGTTTCTGGGTTATGAAGACAGCACGACAGAATCTTTTCAACCCGGTGATATTGTAACGACCATGACCTACTGGCGGGTGGATGGCCTGCCGCCGCCGGATATGCGCCTGTTCACCCACATTCTGTCGGACCCGGCAGCCATCATTTCGCAGACGGATATTATCAGCGTGCTTGCCAGCCACCTGCACCCGCGCGACGTGTTTATTCAGGTGACGTTTGTGCCGCTGCCCGATTCAACCCCGGATGGCGAGTACATCGTGTCTATCGGAGCCTATCAGGACAGCGATGACCGGCGCATGGCGGTGCTGGCGGAGGGCCATGAGCGCGGCACGCGGCTGTTCCTGCCCGGAAACACCCTGACAGTCACCGCATCGTGAAGCGAGTTCAGCATGTTTGAAATTGTCTTTCTGGGGACATCGGCCAGCGCCCCGTCGATTTATCGCAGTCTCCCCGCACAAGCGATTCTGGCCGGTGAACAACGCTTTCTGATCGACTGTGGCGAAGGCACACAGCGGCAAATCCTGCGCAGCGGCATCGGCTTCAAGCGGCTCAACCGCATCCTGCTGACCCACGCGCATCTCGACCATATTCTGGGGTTGGGCGGCCTGCTTTCGACCTTTGTGCGCTGGGAGAATATCGACGAGATCGAAATCTGGGGCGGCAAGGCCACGCTGGACCGCGTGCAGGCGCTGTTATACGGCGTCGTGCTGGAATATGAGCGGCTGCCCATCAAGATTCACATGATTGATCTGAAGCCGGGCAGGATGATTGACGCCAAAGACTTCACCGTCGATGCCTTTCCTGTGACACACCGGGGCAGCGGCAACTTTGGTTTTGTGTTCCAGCAGAAAACCCATCGCCCATTCCTGAACGAAAAAGCCCAGGCGCTGGGCGTACCGGTGGGGCCGGAGCGCAGCCAATTGGTGCGCGGGGAAGCCATCACACTAGCCGACAGCCGGGTGATTACGCCGGCCATGGTGCTTGGGGAAGCTGTCCCCGGTGTCAAGCTGGTGTATATTGGTGACGTGGGCCGCACGGATAATATCCGCGACCAGGTGGCCGGGGCCGACGCGCTGGTGATCGAGGCGACTTTTCTGGAAGCGGACGCCGAGGCAGCCCAGGCATTTGGACACCTGACTGCGCGGCAGTCGGCGACACTCGCGCTCGAAACCGGGGTCAAAACGCTGATTTTAACCCATGTCTCGCGCCGCTACCGCGAACGCGATATGATTGCGGAAGCGCGCGCTGTATTTCCTAATACATTCGTGGCGCGCGATATGGACCATTATGTCCTGCATCGCGGCAGACCCGTTGAGAAAAAACAGGCTACTTACCAGAACACCGAAGAGGAATAGCGCCCTATGGACGAACAGACCGTCAACGCCCTGAATCACTACGTTACCGAACTTTTTGCGACTGAGGACGCCGTGCTTGAGCATATTCAGGCCGAGACACGCCGTAATGAGATGCCCCAGATCAGCCTCGCGGCGCACGAAGGGCGTTTGCTCCAGTTTCTGATGCACGCGATTGGGGCGCGCAAAGTCGTCGAAATCGGCACACTGGCCGGTTACAGCGGCACATGGCTGGGGCGCGCCCTGCCTGCCGATGGCAAATTGTACACGCTGGAAGTCAACCCGAAGCACGCGGGGGTGGCACGGGCCAACTTCGCACGCGCCGGGCTGGATGGCAAAGTGGAACTCATCGAAGGGCCGGCGCTGGAATCACTGGAAAAAATTATCAGCAGCGGGCCGTTTGATTTTGTCTTTATTGACGCCAACAAAGAAGGCTATCCCGCGTATCTTGAATGGGCGATCACCAATCTGCGTCCGGGCGGGATCGTATCAGCGCACAACGCCTTTCGCGGCGGGCGCGTGATCGCCCCCAGCAGCGAAGACGACCTCGGTATGCACCAGTTTAACCAACTGCTGGCAGGGGAAAAACACCTGTTCAGCACCATCCTGGCGGTGGGAGATGGGATGGCGGTGGGTATCAAACACACCTGAAAACAGGTTTTGTTTGCCGGAGGGCGGTTCGCGAGCCGCCCTGCAAAACCACAGGTTACACAGTATTCCAGAATACGGCGACACCGGCGGGGCAATGGCCTCTGTCACCGGGCAGGGCAAACTTCTGAACCTCTAATTCCAGCGCGGATTACACCCCCGCCTTTTGAGAATCCCCGGAAACCAGCGGGGCGGATTGTCCCCAGGTATCTTTGAATACCAGTTCGTCCAGTGATTTGCGACTGCGCGGGGCCAGTTCACGGTCTCGCAGGTCCACAGGCAGCGAATCGGGCCGGTCCCGATAGCCGATGGCAAGCACGCAGATCGGATCATAAGCTGCCGGAATATGATACAGTTCACGCGCCATGTCACGGTCAAAACCGCCCATCTGATGCACCATCAGGTCTTCGTACATGGCCTGTAGGGTGAGGTTGCCCACCGCGAGGCCCACATCGTAACTGGCGGTGCGGTTGGTGCGGCCTTCTGTTTCCACTTCGGCCACCGCCAGCAGCAGCACCGGCGCGCGCCGCGCCCAGCGCTGGTTGCTTTCGCCAAGACAGCTTACCATGCGGGCATGACCGGCGGGGTCGGCTTCGGTGGTCAGGATAAAGCGCCAGGGTTGCAGATTGCGTGAGGAGGGCGCCCAGCGGGCCGCTTCCAGCAGCGCCACGATTTTTTCGCGTTCGACAGGGCGGTCCTGAAAAGCACGCGGACTCCAGCGTTCGGCGATTAAATCCAATACGGGGACCTGGGTTTGAGCCGTCTTTTTCATCATGATCTCCTGTTAGCTATCAGCAGGCTGCCACATAGGACCGCCAGATGGGATGTCATCAATTCTACTCTGTTTGCCTTTGAAACCACATGACTACTTGCCTAATTTGCGGAATATCACGACAATAGTATATTATGTGTTGTTACAGCAACAACACACTTTCAGAGTACGCATCCCTGGATTGGAGGCCTTCATGCGGAAAATATCGGTTCTTCTCGTCTTCACGCTCATCTTTATGGTCATGCCCCTGGGTCAGTTCCATGCCCTGGCCGTTGACTGCCCGGATTCATCCCCTACTGAATTTGATTCGGGTGCGACAACAGGTCGTATCGCGGAGTATTTCAGCACCTTCCGCCATGCACCTGCTGGCGCGGATGTGGTCCGTGTGCTGGCCCCCGCCGATTTCAACGTCCTCGGCCAGACCTGTGTGAACGGCCTGAGCTGGGTCAATCTGCAATATACCAGCGGCACGACGGTGGATGGGCGCGCAGCTTCATCACTGGGCACAGGTTGGGCGCTGGAAAGCCAGCTTTACTTTGATGGACTGTACGGTCCGGGTCGCTGGCTGACCACCGGCCAGGGCAACGGCCAGGTTCCTGGCTCCTGCCAGTACTCCTACGCCACCGCCTTTGGCGCGGGCGGCGCAACCAGCGGGCAGATCGCCCAGGTGTTCAGCACCCTGCGCAGCGCGCCGGGAGCCATCAGCGGAACCCGCATCAATGCCCCGGCGACCTTCGATGTCATCAGCCAGGGCTGCTACGGCGGCTTTAGCTGGGTGGAAATCACCTACACCAGCGGCGTGACTTCAACTGGCGCGTCGGCTGTGGGCCTGACCGGGTGGGCGCTGGAAAGCCAGACCTACTTCGATGGGACTTACGGCCCTGGAACGTGGCTGACCCCGACGGTCAGTTCATAACTCCACATAAACACAAACTCCCCGACTGGTTCGGGGAGTTTCTTTTTGGCGGTATTCTCACTACATCATTGTACGCAGTGGGGGACCATCTTCCCATTGGGATAGAATCGAGTGGTTTCGATGGGGCCAGGCGACGCTTCAGCTTGTGCCGCCGATTAAAATCGACGGCAAGGCAGGACAAGTCCCTGCGGGACTGGGGCAGCGGAGGCGGAATCCCGCAGGGATTTGGGGTGTTTTGCCGGAGACTTCAGCCTCCGGCAAGCGCGAACCGCATTTTGTCCAGCCACCTGCGTAAGGTGAGTGCTACGCCAGGCAGCCTGTAGTCGAGAGCCGCCGGCCCTCCGTCAAAGGGGACCGCCTGCTGTTGTATGCACCTGTCGTGCCCTTTGACCATCGACTATGGACTGATGACTTTCGACTGTTTTTTCAGCGCACTTCGTCCAGGTTTATCATGCCTTCGCCGTAGACCTGTCCCGGCTGGATCACCTGCGGCCCCTGCGTTTCGACGGTGGCAATCAGATCGTAAGCTGTCGCGCCTGTGATGCGCACCGGGACAATTTCACCCGGCGGCAGTTCACCTTCGATAAAGACATACCCGTCGATTTCCGGCGCGTCACGGTAGCTGCGGCCCAGGCTGATGGTTTCGCCGGTGGGGTTTCCGTCCTCATCTTCCGCCTCGCCCAATCCCTCCACCAGCACATCCAGCGTCTGGCCGACGAAACGCTGGTTGATCGCCAGGCTGATACCCTGCTGAAGCTCCATCAACTGCTCCCAGCGGGCCTGCTTGACCTCATCAGGAACCTGATTTGGGAGCGCGGCGCTGGGCGTGCCGATCTCATAGGAATACTGGAAGGCCCCGGCGCGGTCAAACTGCAAATCGCGGATAAATTGCAGCAGACCCTCAAATTCCTCATCTGTCTCGCCGGGATAGCCGACGATGAACGTGGTGCGCACCGCGAGGTTGGGGATCGTGCTGCGAAGCTGCGCCAGCGTGTCGTAGACCCACTCAATTTTGGCCGGACGCTTCATGCGCTTGAGTGTCTCGCGGTGGCCGTGCTGAAGCGGCATATCAAGGTATGGCAAAATCTGTTTGTGCCGGGCCATCGTTTCCATCAGGCGCGGTGTTACGTAGCCAGGATAAGCGTACATGACGCGAATCCAGGGGACATCCGGCGCGGCTTTGACGATGCCTTCCAGCAGATATGCCAGCCCATCCTTCAGGCCGAGATCGTAGCCGTAATCGGTGGTGTCCTGCGCGATGAGGATGAGTTCCCTGACGCCCAACTCCTGCAAGCGCACCGCTTCCGCCACGACGGAATCAATCGGGCGGCTGACGGCTGTGCCCTTGATCTTGGGAATGGCACAGAAGGCGCACGGGCGGCGACAGCCATCGGCGATCTTGAGGTAGGCGCTGGCCCCCTGCACACTGGCGCGCAGCACACCGCGCTCATCCAGCCCGACCACGTTGGCTTCCGTCGGCAGATGATAGAGCGGCTCCGGTTTTTTACGCCCGCGCAGGCGCGTCACCAGATCAAAAATATCCATCCAGCGGCGCGTGCCGATAACACCATCCAGCCCCGGCACTTCCTGCACCAGATTGGCCCCATAGCGCTGCGACAGACAGCCGGCGGCGATGACCATCTGGCCGCTGCGTTTGGCATTGACCAGTTCGCGCAGAGCGTTGATCGACTCGGCTTTGGCAGCATCGATAAAGCCGCAGGTGTTGACGATCAGCACCTCGGCCTCGTCCGCGTTCCCGACTCCGCGCATCCCGCTTTGGTTCAGCACCTGGGCGATGCTTTCCGAATCGACGGTGTTTTTTGAGCAGCCCAGGCTGAGGAGATAGTATTTGTTTTTAGGGTTCGGCATTACGACAGCGCACCTTAGCGATAATTTTATGCAGGGGCGATTCGCAAATCGTCCTGCAAGATGACATTCGATGGGTATTGATTGTACAGGGTAGACTGCCGGATTCTAAAGGCGAAGGCTGCTTTTCACCATCCCCAGCCCACAGAATACCTCAAACCCTGCTACCCGCTGCGCTTGGTGACGAACAGGTCAGCAATTGGCAGGGAGAAGCCGGGCAGCACATCGTAGCCATCGAGCGTATCAGCGGCAGTCAGCATTTCGGTATGCTGTGCGGGGCGGTACACCTCGACAATCTTCTGACGGGGGAACACCAGCCACACCAGCTGCACACCGCTGGATATGTAAAATTTCGCCTTGTCGCGCAGGTCATCAATCGAGTCGTCCGGTGACATCACCTCAGCGATCACATCGGGCACAATGCGCGTTGGCCCCTGTATAACCAGCGGTACATCAGCATCCAGAATTTGAGACACATCCGGCTGGCGCGAGTTCTGCGTATCATCTGGGAAGACAAAGCGCCGTTCCGGGCCGGGTAAGCCCAGATTGTGCGCCAGAGCGTAATTGCCCAACGCAACAATGAGCAGGCCCACGATAAACGCATGTTCGTCTGTCGGCAATGCCTTCTCCACGATTGCGCCATTTATTAACTCGAAATAGCGATCCCCATTCTCCGGCCGGCGGATAAATGCCTCAAATTCCGCAAGGGTGTAGGTTTGTGTTTGTGGCAGTACCATAGCACGCGCCTTTTCCAGACTTTAGACCATTATAGCATCGGACAGCAGCACAGCCGGGTGTCTATCACGGATGACTCACCTTACGCAGATGAGCGGCCTGGATGCTGAAGTATCCGGCAAATCACCCCAAATCTCTTCGGGTTCAGCCACCGCTGCCCCAGTCCCAACGGGACTTGTTTTGCCTTGCCGTCGATTTCAATCGGCGGCACAAGCGAAACCACGCCCACGCATCCTAACAGGGAAATGGTCACCTGCTGCGTAACGTGAGTGATGACTCTGCTTATCCCTGCCGGGCATTGTAGACCGGTGCGCCGCTGGCCGCGAAATCACGGAACACCTGGAGCGCCTCGTCCTGGAGGACATGATCCACAAATTCGATGCCGCGTTTTTCCAGTTCTTTATCCCATTCCGGGTGCATCGGGCCTTCATCAAAGCCGGTGATGGCTTCCAGTTCCGGCCCGCTGCCGGCGATGACCAGCGAGCGCACGCCCGACCAGATGACCGCGCCGTAACACATCACACAGGGCCGCCAGTTGACGACCAGTTGATAGGCCGGCATCCCCGGTCCACCCAGGTCATGCGTGCCGAGCATGTGCTGGGCCACAGAGAGCGTCGTCACTTCAGCGTGGGCGGAAGAACAGTGAGTCGGCACCACACGATTCACACCGATCACGACCAGCCTGCCGGTATCGCGCTCGAACACCCCGGCGGCGAACGGCCCACCTGTGCTGCGCTCGAAGTTCAGGCGCGAAAACCGGATCACCGCCGCCATGCGTTCTTCCAGCGCCGGCATGTGGGTGGGTAACTGCTGCATTTCTTCGATGGCCCAGTCTGGCAGTGACAGCGTAAATTCCATACTCGTTCCCCGTTCTTCGAAGGTGTGTACCTATCAGACATATAGATGTTTGGAACTCGCGTAGGGGCGATTCGCGAATCGCCCCTACAAAACATTATCTGGTGGTCAATATTGTAACCTCACCAGAACGCGCGGGCTACAAGCCCTCTTTGGTTGGCGGCAGACCTTCCTGCGTCACACGCGGCGGCAGGATCGCGGTGGGTGAGGGTGTCGGCGTGATCGTGGGCGTGAGGGTGTGGGTGGGTGTCAGCGTCAGGGTCGGCGTGTCGCTCGGCGTCGGTGTGACACTCGGCGTCAGGGTAATGGTCGGCGTGAGAGTCGGGGTCGGCGTGTCGCTCGGCGTCTGGGTGATGGTGGGCGTATTGCTCGGCGTCGGGCTTGGCCCCGGTGTGCTGGTAGGGGTCAGGGCAGCGATGAGCGCGCCTACATCGATCTGAGAAGTCGGAATGGGCGTGGGGCTGAACTCGGACGTAGGTTCAAAGCCCGGCCCGGTCTGAATCGAAATGTTGGTCTGCGTGAAGGTGACATCCACCCGCTGGCCGCGCCCGCCCAGAACACCCTGGGGCTGGCCGTTCCAGGTGACGAGCAGCGCGCGCGCGTTGCTCGCGGTCAGAGTAATCTCGGCATTGGCGGGGTATTCCAGCACTGTGCCGGGCTGGGCGATGCCGGCGTACTGCTCGATGCCATCCGAAGCGATCTGAAGCCAGGTGCGCTGGGTGGTTTCGATAGTCACCAGCACCCCGCTGCCGCTGTAATTCTGCTGCGCCTGACGCACCTGAGTGGGGCCAAGGGCCAGCGGCAGGGGCGTAAAAGTGGGGATCAGTGTATCAACCGGTTCAGGCGACTGCGCGATCAGCAGGGGAACCTGCGGCGAAATTTCGATGGCCGGTTCGTTCACCCCTAAAAGCTGCACAGCCACAAAGGCGATCACCGCCAGCGCGGCCACCCCAACCAGCAGGGACACGGCGATATTGAGCGCGTTCATGCGGCGGAAGCGGCGCTGCTGGGCCAGTTCGCCGGGGGGAACCGCCGGTAAGGTGGGGTTGGTATCGGTGGCGGAGCGGGCGGCGCGCAGTTCGATGGTTTCGCGTTTTTTACGACGGCGGCCATTACGCTGCTGGCGGCGGGTTTCCTCCTGCATGGCGGCTTCGTAATATTGCAGGATTTTTTCGTCGTCGAGTTCCAGCCAGCGGGCGTAATTGCTGAGAAAGCCGCGCACCTGCACAACCGAGGCGTCAATCACCCGAAAATCGCCGCGCTCGAAGGCTTCCAGAATGCGCTTGCGAATACGCAAAGCCTGCTCGGCTTCGTCAAGCGTGCGTTCTTTCGCCTCGCGGCTTTCCCGAAGATAGCGCCCTAACGCCAGTGCATCCATCGCAGAAACAAAATTAGCCCCGTGAAGGGGCCGACTACGTTAACAAAAGAGCGGCAGGCTTACTCGGCAGGTTCTTCAAGAACAGTGGCTTCGACCTCGACAGGGGTTTCAGCGGGTGTTTCGGGTTCAGCTTCACCCGATTCACCGGCCTGCGCCGCCAGATATTCGGCCAGTTCCTGTTCCGGCACAATCGTCACCTTGAGGGTCGGCGACATTTCATTACCGAGGCGCACCGGTACGTCGTGGGTTCCCACTTCGCGCAGCGGCTGCTGGCTGATGCGCCGGCGGTTGATGTCGACACCGGTTTTTTCCATCAAGGCGGCGGCAATTTCCTGGGTTGTCACCGAACCGAACAGCTTGCCAGTCACGGCAGCGCGGCGGCCAAAGACCAGTTCCACACCGTCGATCAGGCGGGCCAGTTCGTTCAACTGTTTATCGAGCGCGGCGCGGCGGGCAGCGGCCTGTTCGCGCAGTTTCTGGGCACGTTTCAACTCGCCCGGTGTCGCCTGAACAGCCAGCCCTCTGGGGATCAGAAAATTGCGCGCGAAGCCATCGGCCACATTGATGACTTCACCGGCAACGCCGTGTTTATAGACATATTCCAGCAAAATAACTTTCATGCCTGTGCTGCTTTCTTGCTCTGACGAAAAGTTTACTCATTATAAGCACACACCCCGCCCCTGCCAAGTGTCAATGCGCCTGTCTTGATTCAGCGCGCAGCGGGGTTTCGACAGCCGGCAGCAGCACACGGAAAATCGTGCCTTTGCCCAGGTGACTTTCCACTTCCACTGAACCGCGATGTTTTTCGACAATAGCGCGGACAATGGACAAACCCAGCCCCGTACCCTCGATTTTGGCCTGACGCGCGTTCGTGGCCCGGTAAAACCGGTCAAAAATGGAAGGCTGTTCCGCCGGGTCAATGCCGATGCCAGTGTCTTCCACTTCGATCAGACAGGTGTGGTCGTCACGCCGCCGGGCGCGCAGTTCGACCCACCCCTGCGGGCTGTAACGCACCGCGTTAATCGCCAGATTGGTCATCGCGCGGTTGAGTTCGTGCGGATCACCCATCACCATCAGCGGTTCAGAATCGGCCAGATTCAGGCGGAATGCCAGATTTTTGCGGCTTGCCAGCGGCTGCATGGATTCGTAAATATCCCGCAGGATACGGTTTATATCCTGCGGCGTAAAACTCATCCCGCCGCTTTCGAGCCGCGACAGGGTGAACAGGTCGTCGATCAGCCGGTCCAGAAAATCGGTCCGGTCTTCCAGGCCGTCCAGATGCCGGTTCCAGTCCGCCGGGTCCTTCGCCCGCCGCAGCAGGTTGACTTTCAGTTTGATAACCGCCAGCGGCGTCTTAAGATCGTGCGAAGCATCGCGGATAAAGTCCTGAAGCAGCCGCACCTTTTCCTGTTCCAGCGCCAGCGCGCGTTCCTGAGCATGGACCTCTTTACGTTCCGTCGTGTCTTCCGCCAGCCCCACCAGCCGGTAGATTTCGCCCTGCTGATTGTAGATGGGGAAGATGCGGTTTCTGATCCAGCGAATGTCACCGTCCGGGCGAACAATCCGAAATTCGTCTTCCGGGTTTTCACGCAGATACCGGCTAAAATCCGCGCTGATACGTTCCCGGTCTTCCGGGTGAAGAATCTGAAAAAACGCTTCGGGTTTCCGGTAGAAGACCGCCCGACGATGCCCCGTCACCTTTTCAAAGGCCGGGTTGAGGTAATAGAAGGGGCCACCATCGACACCAGCCAGCCAGAAAATTTCGGAGATGTTTTCAGTAAGCTGCCGGTAGGTGGCCTGGCTTTCGCGGAATTCAGTCTGCAACTGCTCCAGTGTCGAGCTTACGCGGCCAAACACGCCAAAAATCAGATCAAGCGCGGGGCGGCCGGCAGTGCCCACATACCAGAGCATCTTCGGCGCGATGCGTTCCAGATAATAGGCCACCGGCGGCCAGATAATCAGCGCGGCCAGCGTTTTCGCCAGCACATCCCCCGGCAGCAGCAGGTTGAAATTGTCCGTACCCAAAAAGTACAGCACGTTAAACAGGATGCTGTCCGTCCACAGGGCCGCGACCAGCGCCACGCCGGATGTCACCCAGCCAGGAATCGCCGGGAAGACATTGCGCACACCCTGATACACCACCGCGATCATGAACATATCGACCACAAAGGCGATCAGGGATGCCACGACCCCGCGCACAAATTCCGGCGTAATCAGCATCTGGGTGGTCAGCAGCCCCCTGAACTGGGTGTCCACATCGTAAATATTCTGATACGCCAGCAGAAAGCCGAGGACAATCAGCACCAGGAGGTTGACCCCGATGAGGCTGTAGATGACCAGTTGGGCGGGGTGTGTGCCGTCGGCGATGTACAGCACCAGCACGATCATCAGAATGACCGGCACAAAGACATGACCGCCTGTGCGCAGGACAATGCCCGGCGCAGGTTCGATATGCAGGGCCAGCAATTCGGCAAAATTCAGAATCGCCATGAGCGCAGCGACATAAAACAGCAGCGGGGCCAGCCCCAGCCGATGATTAAGACGATGCAGCAGCAGACCAATCCCGGTTAACAGCCAGATTTCCACAATGAGAACTGCGAAGCTCAACATGATTACCTTCCGCTGCGTCGCTGCTATACCTTTATACTACCATTTATTCTTTATCCCGCTTGTCATGATATTTCCCATTTCGAAAGTTCGTATATTTGGGCGGAGTAGCCCAATCGTCTCAGAGCCATTTTCCCCGAAGCAGTGGTAAAATGGGTTCTGCTGCATCTATCAGGAGCTGTTTCATGCCCGGACCCGCCATCACCCTGCACCTCGCCGCCTGCACCGAGGACGCCTTCAACGATGTAACCCAGATTTTCAGGCATGATTTTGTGTTATACGCAGGGATGCTGCAATCCTGGCTGACACTCTTTGAGGCGGAAGTGCCGGGCACACAGCCGGTCTTCGCGCAGATGACGCGGCATCTGCTGGAAGCCACCGTGCAGTTCATGGAAGAAACGCAGCCGCGCCTGTATCCGCAGTATTTACCGCACCGCAGCAAAGACAAATGCCATGCGCACATCTGCGCCTGGTGGGACCGCTTTTATGAAGATTTTGTCGCCTATGCCAGCCCCAAATTGTTCCCGCTGGAAGCTTACATGCGGACGTATATCGCCCGCCCGGAATTTCATCATATTTTGCAGCACAACCTCGGCCCGGCGGCAGGCAACGAACGCATCGACAAAATGCTGTTGAGTGCCTACAATAAACTGTATGTGTTGTTTGATGCCAAACAATTCGACCTGCGGGCTGGTGAGGCGTTACAATCCCGCCGGACGGCGCATTCGGGTTCCTAGCAGGCGCAGCAACTTTAACCGGCCGGGCAGGCGGCTGTCCGTAAAACCATTGAGTTCATGATCTTCAGATATTTTCATCATGTGCTGGCGCTCGCGCTGGTGTTGTTCAGTGTGTGGATGAGCGCGCTGGTCAGCCAGCGGGTGTTTGAACGCCTGCCCCACCTCGAAGATGAAGTTGCCTATCTGTATCAGGCCAAGACCTATGCCGGCGGCCATCTGGTGATCGATTCACCACAGCCGCGCCGGGCCTACTGGCAGCCGTTTGTGGTCGATTACGGCCCCACCGGGCAGCGCTTCAGCAAATACACCCCCGGCTGGCCTGCGCTGCTGATGCTCGGTATCTGGATGGGACAGCCCTGGGTCATCAACGCCTTTCTGGCGGGTCTGACTGTCGCGCTGGTGTACCGCCTGGGCCGCGAAGTTTTCTCGGCGGATACCGGGTTGATCGCTGCCGCGCTGACGGCCTTCTCACCGATGGCCCTGCTGCTCAATGGCACACTGATGGGACACACGGCGGCGCTGTTTGGTGTCACCCTTTTTTATTACGCTTACTGGCGCATGGAACGCGGGCGTCGCCCCCTGCGCTGGGGGGTGATCGGCGGGCTGGCGCTGGGCCTTGTGATTACGGCGCGCCCCCTGACCGCCATCGGCATCGCGCTGCCTTTTGTGGCGTGGAGCAGCTGGCGAGTGTTCCATGCCGTGCGCCGTATCATCCCCATCATCAGGTCTGGCGCGGCGCGCAGCCCGTACATGGCGCGTGTCCTCGCCCCGCTGGTGACGCTGGCCGCTGTCACCCTGATCGTCAGCAGCAGTATTCCGCTTTACAACTATGCCGCTACCGGCGACCCGGCCAAAAATCTGTACACGCTGATCTGGGCATATGACCGGGTGGGCTTTGGGGAATGCTGCGGGCGCAGCGGGCACACGCTCGAAAAAGGCGTCCGCCATGTGCGCTTCGACCTCTCACTGATGGCGGCGGATCTGTTCGGCTGGCAGTGGCAGGACCTGACCGATGTGGACGAACATCTCAGCCACCTGCTGGTGACGGGCGAGATCGGCACAAGCATCACGCCTGAATTGCAGGAACATCTGCGCACATCGGGCAGTTACTGGCCGCTCACCGGCATTAGCTGGATTCTGCTGCCATTCGGTCTGCTGCTCGGCGGGCGCAAACGCTGGATATGGCTGCTGGCGGGGTCAGCAGCAGGGCTGATCGCCGTGCATCTGGCTTACTGGATCGGCAGCCAGCGTTACAGCACCCGCTATTATTTTGAAGCGCTTACCGCCCTGGCGCTCATCAGCGCGCTGCCGCTGGCCTGGCTTATCAAACGTTTCGCGCAGCGCTGGCTGATCTACACGGCGCTGACAGTGGGCCTCATCTACAGCCTGTATGTCTACAGCACCCCCCGTATTTCAGCGCTGTACCGATTCAACTTCATCACCCCGGAGCAGATTGAAGGCGTCATGGCGCGGCGTGAGAGTGATGAGCCAGTGCTGGTAATCGTCAGCGGAACCGATGTGCGCTGGCGAGCACTGGGTACGCTCATGTCCGTCACCAGCCCGTATCTCGACAGCGACATCGTGGTCGCGTGGGATTATTTGCAGGACGGGGTGCGCGAAGCAATTATCGAGCGCTTCCCGGACCGGCAGATTATCGAGATGCAGGCAGAAGGTAACGAATGGGCGTTTGTGGAGTAATAAAATGACGCGGGGCCGCTGATGTCCTGACCCCGCGCCAACGTCCGTTTATCCGGCTAAAACCGGACCTCACCTGCTACCGTTCAAAACCCTCCCACTGGAAGGTGTACAGCTTACCATCGGGCTGCATCGCCTCGACCCAGAACCAGCCGGATTGTGAATAATGCAGGCTCACCGGGCCATTTTCCATCACGCAGCAGTCTGTGCCGCCGGATGCGTTCACGGCCTTCTCAATATCATCCAGGCTGGCCCGCAGCGCCAGGTCCACCGTGCCAGTGGGCTGTACACTCAGCACCTCAATGGCGACCAGTTCATCCTCAAAGATCAGGTGATTGCGATGATCCCAGGCCTGATTACCGTCCGCCGCAATAACCGGGCGGGGTTCGTATTTGTAGAAGACCACTACCGGGGCGGCCACGTCATTGGCATTCAGGCGGCCATCGGCAAACATGACAAAGGGAGCGCTGTCTTCCGAACGAATGACTTTCAGAGTGTGATCGACATCTTCCTCAATATCCTGAGCCACGATCACGCCGACACTCAAAAGCAGAACCACGATCAGTCCCAGTGACAGAAACTTGCGTAACATCTTTCAACTCCTTTCAAGATGTCATTGGAGTTCTCAAGGACAGGTCGGTTATAATGCGTGTGTCAACCTCTCTTTACGGCGGTTGGCTCAATGAGCAGGTGTCTGACCACACCTGCTCATGCCTTTATCAGACACACACCTTCAGTGTAACGGAATTTGGCCGGCGCTGTAAGTGGAGGCTATCATCATAGGGGTATGATGTTGCTCCTATTAAGGCACGACGAAACGCCTGATTCTCAACTCGCAGGGATGATGATGACTGACAATCTGCTGGTTTCGACCCAATGGCTGCACGACCACCTGAATGACCCGAATCTGCGCATCGTGGATATTCGCGGGCATGTGATCCCTGCCAGCGAACCCCTGCCGCATTATTTCAACCATCAGGCCGATTATCTGAAGTCGCATATTCCAGGCGCGGTGTTTGTGGACTGGGTGCATGAGATTACCGACCCGAACGACCCACGCCATGCCAAAATCGCCCAGCCGGACCGTTACGAAGCCTTCGCCAGCCGCATCGGAATCGGACCGGACACCTTCGTCGTGGCCTATGATGACGCCGACAGCATGTTCGCCGCGCGTCTGTGGTGGAGCCTGAACTATTACGGGCATGAGCGGGTCGCGGTGCTGGATGGCGGCTGGCACAAGTGGATCGCTGAAAATCGCCCGACGACGGACGCGATCCCGCAGGTCGAACCGGCCCAGTTTCAGGCGCGCATCAACCCGACTATCCATCGCAGCCGCAGCCAGATTCTGGCGGGCCTGGGCACGGATGAGCGCGTGCTGCTGGATGTGCGTTCCGAACTGGAATTTACGGGCAAGTCGGCGCGGGCCAGACGGATGGGACATATCCCCGGCGCGGTCAACCTGCCCCGCCCGATGCTCGTCGCGCCCGATCATACCGTGCTGCCGCCTGACCAACTGCGCGCTCTGTTCGCCCAGCAGGGCATCGACGCGGACTCGCCGGAAATCGTCACCTACTGCAACGGCGGGGTATCCGCCAGCTACGGAATGCTGGCTCTCAGGGTGGCGGGGCTGGATAACGTCGCTATGTATGATGGCTCGTGGAAAGAGTGGGGCAACGACGACAGCACACCCATCGAAACCGATTAGGTGGCGGAGGTAACACACCAACTGCCTGTGAGGTGTAGTAAAATGAACCTAAACACAGGAGGTGTTCAGGATGCAAACAATCAAGCTCGATACACGAGTGGGCGAGGATGGTATCCTCAAACTGGAAGTGCCACTTGATATTTCGGATTCGGATTTGGAGGTACTGATCGTCGTGCAGCGCAAGGAAAAACACGGCTGGCCGCCGGGCTATTTCGAACGCACCGCAGGCAGCCTCGCGGATGATCCCATCGAACGTCCGCCACAGGGGGAATACGAGAAGCGTGATACGCTGTTATGAAGTATCTGCTGGATACCAATACCTGTATCCGTTACCTCAACCGCCGCTCGGCGAACATTATTCGCCGGATGGATGCAGAATCACCAGAGGACATTGTAGTCTGTTCGGTGACTCGTGCGGAATTGATCTTTGGGGCGATGAAAAGCAACAACCCGGAGAAAACACAGGCCGCCCAACGCGAGTTTCTTAAGCCGTTAGCAACGCTGCCATTTGATGATTTCGCTGCCGAACACTACGGACGTATTCGCGCTCAACTCGAAACCGCGGGAATACCCATCGGCCCTAATGACCTACTGATCGCAGCAATCGCACTTACACACGAGCTGATCGTTGTTACGCACAATACCCGCGAATTCAGTCGGGTCAAGGGATTGAGAATTGAGGATTGGGAGGTAGATTGATCAAGGTCAAGAGGAAATGTTAGAAACGTAAATGGTCATTTGTACTTAAAGCCGGATTCAGAACTCAAAATTTACGACTTTTAGCAAGCACCCCTCTCAAAATTGTTATCCAAGTGCCTGTGACAGCATAGATTGGGGGTCATAAATTTACCTATCAACTCACTTCCCATCAAGATAATAACAAAAAAATACAGTCCCTCTCCTCCTTGCAAGGCCGGTATGCGGGTGATCGATTTAGGTCACGTTTAGGTCGGGGCAAGTTTGATACGCTTTACTAACAGGCAAAGCGTGTTGGTGTGTACGAGTGCAGCGGGGGAGCATCAAATAAACCATGAAAGTATCACTGGTTATTCCTGCTTATAACGAAGCTGATGGCGTTGAACAGACCGCCACAAAACTGAATAAATTAATGGCTCATCTGCGCAAGCAGTATGAGATGGAAGTGATTTTTGTCAACGATGGCAGCAAGGACGACACCGCTGAACTGCTGACCGCCGCCTTTGCCGAAGACCCCGACATCAAGGTGATTTCGCATGAAGTGAATCGCGGGCTGGGGGCGGCCCTGCGCACCGGCTTCCTGCACACCACCGGCGACATCATCGTCACCACCGACTTTGACGGAACCTATCATTTCAACACCATCCCGCAGATTCTGGCACACATGCGGGTGTATAACGTCGATGTCGTCACCGCTTCGCCCTATCACCCGCGCGGCGGCGTGGAAGGCGTGCCACCTTACCGGCTGCTGTTCAGCTACGGCGCGTCGCTGCTCTACCGCCTGCTGATTAGCTGGAAGGTTCACACCTGGACAGCCCTGTTCCGCGCCTATCGCCGTGAAGTGGTCGAGAAGGTCGGCTTCGAAAGCGAAGGTTTCCTGGCGGGAACCGAACTGCTGATTAAAGCCATTCAGGCCGGTTACAAGGTGTCCGAATACCCCACCACGCTGCACGTGCGCACCTTCGGCCAGTCCAGCCTGAAGATTTACCGTGTCACCAAAGCTCACGTCAAATACCAGACGCGGCTGCTGTTCTCGGCGGCTCCGGCGCGGCGGCTCACCCGGCGTCGGACTTGAAGAGACGCTAAACTTCGCAGACTGACATCTAGCGACGACCTGACCACATAAATCTATCAGGAAGAACAGCCTATCATGACGATGACTACGCAGTCCCCCAGGACGCGCGTCGCGATTATTGGCGGCGGCATCATGGGGGTTACACTGGCCTATAAACTGTCGCAGCGCGCTGACCTTGACCTCACCATTTACGAGCGCGGCGGCGACCTGGGCGGGCTGGCCGGCTATATGATGTTTGATGGTGTGCGGATGGACCGCTTTTATCACACCATCCTCAGCAGCGACATGTCGATGCAGAATCTGATTAACGACAGCGGTGTCGCCGACAAACTGCATTTCACGGAAACCAAACAGGGCTTTTATGACAACGGCCAGTTGTACCCGTTCAACACGCCGGTGGACCTGATGACTTTTCCGCCGCTGAATATCTTCCAGCGCTTCCGGCTGGGCTTGCAGGTTCTGTATTCTCAGCTTGAAAGCGACTGGCGCAAAATGGATGATGTGCCCGTTGAAAGCTGGCTGATGAAGGTGAGCGGGCGCGGGGTGTACGAAAAAGTCTGGAAGCCCCTGCTGCGCTCCAAATTCGACACGACCTTTAAGGATGTGCCGGCGACTTACATCTGGTCACGCCTGAAACGCATGATGGGCACACGCCAGGGTGTCACTTCCAAAGAGATGATGTGTTATCTCGAAAATGGCTACTACACCCTGATCGAAGCGATGGGCGCGAAGTGTGTCGAGCGCGGGGTCCATATTCTGCTGAACACGGCCATTGAAGAAATTGTGATCGAAAATGGCCGGGCTACCGGCGTGCGCACCGCCGGCGAACTGCAACCTTATGACATTATCATCAGCACGCTGGCTTCACCCATCCTCGGCGGTCTGCTTCCAAATGCGCCCAAAGCGTTCCTGAACCAGCTTACCGAGCAGGAATATCTGGGGGTGCTGTGCCCGCTGCTGATCCTCAGAAAATCACTGATCCCCTACTATGTGCTGAATATCACTGACGACACCATTCCATTTACGGGTGTGGTCGAAACAACCAACCTGATTGACCCGCAGTACGTGAAGAATTACCATCTGGTGTATCTGCCCAAGTACCTCGCGCCGGACAACGAGATGTTCGGCTGGTCAGAAGAAAAAGTCAAAACGGAATGGATGAAACACCTGAAGCGCATGTTCCCTGCCTTTGATGAAAAGGATATTGTCACCTTCATCGTGCAGCGCGCGCGCTACGTGGAACCTATCCGCCCGATTGGGACGACCCACCAGATTCCCAGCCTGAAAACGCCGGTGGAACGCCTGTATATGGGCAACACCGTGATGATCCACCCCGACCTGGGCAATGGCGATGCCGCCACGCGCTTCGCCTACAAAATCATCGAGCAGGTGCTGGCCGATCTGCCAGCTATCCAGCAGCAGCCGGTTGCCGTACCGTGAAAGAGCAGACGATCATGTTTTTTGTTCATCCCACTGCTGAGGTAGAAGACGGGGCGGTCATCGGCGAACGCAGCAAAATCTGGCATCTGTGCCATGTCCGCAAAAACGCCCATATCGGCGAGGACTGCGTGTTAGGGCGTGGGGTGTTTGTCGATGCGGGTGTCCAGATCGGCAGCCGCGTCAAAATTCAGAATTATGTGTCCGTCTTTCATGGCGTGACGATTGAGGATGGAGTCTTTGTAGGGCCGCATGTGTGTTTCACCAACGACATGCTGCCGCGCGCGGTCAACCCGGATATGAGCCTGAAAAGCGCGGATGACTGGGTGCTGGCTGAAACACGAGTCTGTGCCGGAGCAGCGCTGGGCGCAAACAGCACCATCCGCTGTGGCGTGACCATTGGCCGCTGGGCGATGGTCGGCGCAGGCAGTGTCGTCACCCGCGATGTGCCCGATTACGCGCTGGTCGTGGGAAACCCGGCCCGGCCCATTGGTTATGTATGTGCTTGCGGCAACCGGCAGCCAAGCCTGGAAGCCGCTGTAAACTGCGATTGCAGCAAGAAAGGAAACCTCACATGATGCCCGCCGAAAAGACGATGAACATTGGCATCGCCAAACCCTATATCGGGGAAGCTGAAAAACAGGCTGTGATGGAAGTTCTGAACAGCGGCCAGCTTGCTCAGGGCGCGAAGGTCAAAGCCTTTGAGGAACAATTCGCCGCCTATCATGAAGCGAAACATGGCATCGCGGTCAACAACGGGACCACCTCACTGATCGCCTCGCTGATGGCGCATGAAGTCGGTTCCGGTGATGAAGTGATTGTTCCGGCGTTCACCTTTTTCGCCACCGCCGCCAGTGTGCTGGCTGTGGGCGCGCGCCCGGTGTTCGCCGATATCGAAGCCGATACCTTCTGCCTGTCGCCCGCTGCGGCTGAGGCGGCCATCACCGAACGCACCAAAGCGATCATGCCGGTGCATCTGTACGGACAGGCAGCGGATATGCCGGCTTTTGCAGCCCTGTGCGAAAAATACAATCTGGTACTGATCGAAGACGCAGCCCAGGCACATGGCGCGAAAATCGGCGATCAGTTCATGGGGTCATGGGGCACAGCTTCGTTCAGCTTCTACCCCACCAAGAACATGACCACCTCCGAAGGCGGCATGGTTCTGACCAACGACGATGAAATTGCCCGGCGGCTGCGGATGATCCGCAATCAGGGCATGAACACACAGTATTACCATGAAGTGCTGGGCTATAACTTCCGCATGACCGACCTGTCCGCCGCAATTGGCATCGCGCAGTTGGGCCGCCTGCCGGAATGGACGGATAAACGTATCGAAAACGCGGACTATCTCAACGAAACCTTGCAGACCGTCACGGTGCCGCCGACACGCCCCGGCTACCGGCATGTGTTCCACCAGTACACGGTACGGGTGCGTGAGGGTGTCAGCCGCGACGAAGCGGTCAGGAAACTGAATGAACGAGGCATCGGTGCGCGGGTTTACTACCCCCGGCCCATCCACCAGCAGCCTGTGTTCCAGCAGATGGACGGGTACGCCAGCATCGTCCTGCCGGAAACGGACAAAGCCACACGGGAAGTCTTCAGCCTGCCTGTCCACCCGCTGCTGACCGACGAAGAACGCGAATATATTGTGCAAGAGGTCAATACACTATGCTAAAGGCTGCTGTCATTGGCATCGGAAGCATGGGGCGTAATCACGTCCGTGTTTACCGGGAACTGGACAAAGTGGAACTGGTCGCCGTCAGCGATCAGAATGCGGAGACGGCTTCGCGGGTCGGTTCGATTTATAATGTGCCGCATTTTACCGATTACCTGCGCATGATCGAGGACTGCAAACCGGACCTGGTCACGCTGGCTGTGCCCACCGACAAACACTTCAAAATCGGGGTTGAACTCATCGAACGAGGAATTAACCTGCTCATTGAAAAGCCTATCGCCCCCACGCTGGAAGAAGCGGCGCAGCTTGTTGATCTGGCGAACCGCAAGGGCGTGATCCTGGCCGTCGGACACATCGAACGTTTTAACCCGGCGGTGATTGAACTGCGCCGCCGCCTGCGTGAGGGCATGGCCGGCCGCATCTACAACATTCATGCCCAGCGTCTCAGCCCTTACCCGGTGCGTATCCGCGATGCGGGTGTGGTGATTGACCTGGCTTCGCACGATATTGACCTGATGCGCTATCTGATCGACCAGCCGGTGACACGGCTGTACGGCGAAACCTTGCAGTCGATCAACTCTGACCGCGAAGACATGTTCAACGGCATCATGCGTTTTCATGGCGGGACTGTGGGCGTGCTGGATGTCAACTGGATCACACCCAAGAAAGTCCGTATGCTGACGATTACCGGTGCGCGCGGCATGTTCTGCTGCGACCTGCTTTCGCAGGAGTTGTTCTTTTACGAGAACGACACAGCCCCCAGCCAGTGGGACGCGCTGAGCGTGCTGCGTGGTGTCAATGAAGGCAATATCCTGGGCGTTCGCATTCAACGTTTCGAGCCGCTGGCCGCTGAACTGGCCGATTTTGTGGACGCGGTGCGCGAAAACCGTGAACCGACTGTGACCGGCGTGGATGGCATGGAAACCCTGCGCATCGCACTGGATTTTGTCCGCTCTGGCAGCAACGTGGAAATCATCCAGCAAGAGATGGTGCTGACCTGATGCACGTTTTAACTGTGGTAGGCACACGTCCTGAATTCATTCAGATCGCGCCGCTGAGTCGCGCCCTGCGCCAGAAGGGCCATCGGGAGATTCTGGTCAACACCGGGCAGCACTACGACGATAAAATGTCGCAGATTTTTTTCCGTGAGCTGGACCTGCCGCAGCCGGATGTGAGCCTGGGTGTCGGCAGCGGCAGCCATGCCGAACAGACCGGCCAGATGATGATTGCGCTGGAGCCGATTGTGCTGCGCGAAAGACCGGATTATGTGGTCGTTTACGGCGATACCAATTCGACTATCGCCGGGGCGATCACCGCCGCGAAACTGCACATTCCGATTGTGCATGTCGAAGCCGGTCTGCGCAGTTTTGACCGCACCATGCCGGAAGAAATCAACCGGGTACTGACGGATCACATCAGCAGTGTGTTGTTCGCCCCCACCCGTGTGGCGGAAAACAATCTGAAGAATGAAGGCATCACCGAAGGGGTTCACAACGTCGGGGATGTGCGCATGGATGTGGTGTTCGGTGTTGTCCCGCGCGCCCGTGAGCGTCAGGCTGATCTGCTGGCGAACGCGGGCCTGAAAGCCGGTGAACCCTTCGCGCTGGCGACCATCCATCGCGCCTCGAACACCGACGATGAATCCCGTTTGCGCAATATTGTAAACGCCTTCAGCACAGCGGAAATCCCGGTGCTGCTGCCGGTGCATCCCCGCCTGGGCAAGATGCTGAACACCTTCAACCTGGCGTTTGGCTCCAACGTGCGGACTGTCGAACCCCTCGGTTTTCTGGACCTCGTGGCGGCGCTGGACGCCTGTGAAATTGTCATCACCGACAGCGGCGGTCTGCAAAAAGAAGCCTACATGCTGCGCCGTCCCACCATCACGGTGCGGGATACAACAGAATGGATTGAGACAGTGGACGCGGGTTGGAACCGGCTGTGCGAACCGGAGGCGTTTCCATCCGCCATCGCCGCCGCGCGCAGCGCCCCACCCGCCGATCATCCTGATTTTTACGGGACCTTTGGCGTCAGTGACCGGATGGTGGAAGTGCTGGCACAATAATACCCATCCACATTTTGGGGAGACACACAGACGCCGTGTAGATCACAATATCTGCACGGCGTTTTATATTCAGGAAACCTCTGAAACAAGTCCGAGTTGGTCTTGTGAGGGTTGATCGTGAAAATCGAGAATCTGACCCTCTTTAATCAATGTCTTATCGCGGGCGTACCCACAGGATCAACGACACTCCCGTAATCAGGCTGAACAGAAGGGCGAACCAGGGCATAATCCCTATGCCACCCCCGCCAAGCAGACTATACAGGTATTCTGATGCGCTCCACGCAACGATGCTGACGACAATCCACGCCTCGGGCCGGGCAGCCTGAAGCATACCGAACCGCCGGATCGCCGCCCAGTGGACCAATCCCAGAGCCGTGCCAATGATGATGCCGAATACAAGACCAAAGGGCAGAATCTGTAAGGTAAAGAATCCGGTGAAGCGGACCGCAAACCGCGCGCCTATTGTAAATCCGACAGCGCTGGTCGGAATCCACCAGATCAGGTTCGGGCGGCTTTCAGGAAAATGGCGGTGTAATACAAAATATTGTGCCAGCCCAAATGTGGCTGCATTGACCATATCTGCTAGCACAAGGATCGGAAAGCTCTGTCCAAGCAATCTCGTTATGACATTATCGTTGGTTGCTCCTAACCAAAAGCCAATTATGAATCCAACAAGATTGAGCAATACCCATTCAATCAGGAAAGCGCGCGATTGGAAATTTGTTGGCAACATTAGATTTCACCTTAGAATCGGCAAAGGTTCTTCCACCCTCATCACGAACTGAGTTTACCCGATCCAACGTCCGCTGGCGAACCAGGCGGTGAACGCAACACACCCCATGCCAAACATCCCGACAGTGATCCAGTGAACATAGGGTTTCCATCGTTCGAGCAGTAATGCCAGTATCAAATATATTGGAAAAACTGGTGCTATCCACCGCCCCATTTCGTCCAGGGGAATCCAGGGTCCCTTCCTGCTAAGGACGAAAGTCAGGTAGGCAATCATATAAAGAGTTAAACTCCAGGGAAAGCGACCTCGGCGAGACTGAAAAACGGCAAGCACCGCTATAACTATGCCGAACAGTGTAAACGCTAAATCGACCAGATTCAGGACATAGCTAAACAGGTCCGGGTGAGCGCTATTGTCAAAAATGAAGAGAAAAGCGTCTATAACAGGTGTGAATGGAATCACCCATGAAACTTTCCATCCCTCGACCTGAGCATCCGTAATTGAGGTAAAAGAACCGGTAATGGAATACAGGTACAGCACATAAATGGTAACTCCTATCCCGGCGAGAAAAAGGGATACAGCCACTTTTAGGACAGATTTCCAGCGCCAATCTCTTCGATTAACAAATTCGACAATCGGTATTACCGCCAATAAGAAACCAACAGGGCGTGTTACAGATGCAATACCTGTGGCTGCGCCATTCAGCAAATAATTCGCTTTAGGGGCTAATATGAAGTAAGTCCCAAGAATAGCTGCGAATAAATATAGTGTCTCAGCATAAACCGCATAAAGAAATAATGATGTCGGGAACCAGACCATATACAACACGGCGCGAACCGCGAATCTGTGTTCGTCTTTAATCAAACGCGCTAATTTGTAAAAGGCTAAAACAGTCCCCACAAAACTAAGTTGCGAAATAAACCATCCAGACAGTGCCAGGGACCAACCCGTAATGTCGGACACAATTCTCATCAGCAAAGGAAATAGAGGGAAGAAACCAACTGCCGTCGGAACTGCTTGATAACCCTCGTTCGCCACCGCAATATAATAGGCTGAATCCCACCGACTCCATATCCCTGGTATGGTATCACCCGGAACTAACATACTTTCCTGCCAACCGTCCTTCAGCTCAAGAAAGCGGGCCGAAATCAATCCAATGACAGTCAAAATCACCAGTGCAGATAACCAAATCAAAATGCACTGCAACCGCCAGGGGAATTTTTGGGCATATAGCCCAAAAGGCTGCAACACTGAACGTACTGCTGAATTTCCGCTCATAAGAGCCTTCTCCATAGAAATAACTTGCAATTAGGTTATTATTTAGTGTCTTGTTTTATATTGTTACATATATATTTTTAAAAGCAAATGACTGTATACATGACAGTTAAAATTATTAATCGTCGCGGCCAAACTGCTTACCAATGTCCGTAAGTCTGTCAGGCTGTATCTCAGTAAAATCAATCTGCCAAACGCACAACCACGCCAAAACCAGCAGTCGATAGTCTCTGGTGTTTAGTCAAAAGACCGCTCATCAGACTCCCGCTTGATATGGGACTGGATTTTGTCGTTTGACTATAGACTGTGGACTAACTGGTTCTCTCGGCAAATAAGAGTATACTCTGGGCTGACTTG
>CAZKIB010000004.1:0-6503 GCA_964552425.1 uncultured Anaerolineaceae bacterium
GGGCTGATGCCGCGCATGTCCATGATCTGGTACAGGCTGCCGAAGTTATCGGTCAGGCCGCGAAAACCATCCACGCGAAAAGGTCGGCCTTCGTCGTCTCTCAAAACTGGTTCGATAAGTGGCGAGGGTGTGAAGGACAACTGCGTTTCCGGCGGCGCTGAATCGTAGGTGCTGTCCGCATCCATATTGATGGTAAAAAGATCAACGACCAGCAGGCCGACCAGCAAAGAGGGATAGAGCCGGTTCGCCGGTCTCTCGATGATTTTCCAGATGATGAGTACTACTGGCACAGCGATCAGCACGGTGAAAACCGCACTGTTGAGCGCGGATTCAGGGCTGCTGCCTAACCATCCACTGGACGCTAACAGGATACCTGCCACACCACAGATCAGCATTCCAATCAGCGATTGGCGAATTCTGTGTCGAACTGCGACCTTTTCGATTGTGTGGCTGGTGATGTGTGCGAAGGTGAGACCAGCCAAAATCGCCATACTGTTGGCGACCAGATAGGCTGCGCGTTCCTGCCCGCGAAAGAAGCGCAGTCCGGGCATAATATTGTAGAGTGTGGGGAAAATCGCGCTGTTTGCTCCGAAACTCAGGCCGAGGGCCAGCAGTGTGACCAGCCCCCAGAAGAATGTTCCCGGTATGTTCAGCCAGAGGGCGGTAATAACCAGCGCGAGACCGCCAATGCCGATGTAGAGCGGAGAAAACAGGCTGACCTGACCTGGAAACAGAAACTGCAAGGTATCACGGAACGGGAATCCATTTCCTTTGGCGTCGTAAGTCAGATCGACACGGGCAGTATGCAGCAGATATTCCACACCCGGTAAAAGCTGTACAGCGGCCATACCGCCAGCCATGCTACCCAATATCACCAATCCGCGTGCCAGGGAGGTCCAGTGTTGTTTTGTTGTGTAGGCACGGTACGCCAGACAGGCCGTCAGCAGATAGGTGAGGAACCAGCTTGTCTGGGGATGACCCGCCATCCATGACAGACCGAGCGCAAACCCGGAAAGAATCAGCCACTGCCAGTGGAGTTTTGGGGAACGGGTCGCCTCCAGAATGCCGAGAACGCCCAGCGGAAGCCAGATACCCGCTTCGAGGATCGCAAGCTGCTGGGGGGGATAACCGGACAGGAAGCCGCCGTAACTGCCAATGATCGCGGCGGTGAGCGCACCGAAAACGCTGCCGCTGTGGTTCGCAGTCATGCGGCGTACCAGCAGATAGAGCAGCATGGAATAGGCCAGAACATGGAAAACCATCTCAAGTTCCAGCGCATGATAGGACCAACCCCCGGACAGCGAGGCCAGAGCGATGGTCAGCAGACGCGGCGGATAAAACACAGCAGCCTGGGTGTCCGCGATAAACGGCAAACCACCATTGTTGAAGGGATTCCACAGCGGAACCTGGCCGTTGGTGAAACGCTCGTACTGGTAGGCGGCAAAGGCGACGAACTGGCCGGAGAAATCACCTTTTGTGATGGATGCCTGATCGCTCGTGACAGGGGTGAGCAAGCGCCAGAAAAACAGCGCCCACAACACCAGCAGAATGATTACAGCGAGCAAATCCTGTTTTCGCGTCGTCATTCAGTTACTCCATTTTCGGCAGGCGTGATGCGAACACGGCTCAATTGCAGGACTTCATAAGCCTGACCACCATCTGGTGTAAAAATGCGCAGGCGTGCCAGACCGTTCTCGGTTTCACGATACAGGCCGATCTGAAGTTCATAAATGCCCGGCCTGCCATCCGGTGTAATGGTGAGGGGATGGCGATCCACGATCAGTTCACCGGGCTGCCAGCCTGAAGTTGGGGCAGTCCACTGGGCTGGCATGGCATCGGACGAAGCATATTTGGTCAGCGTGGCAGGGTCAATCACCTGAACAAAAACCTTATAGTCTTCTTCGAGCTTATGCAGCCCCTGCCAGTACAGGGTCACATCGAAAGTTTCCCCGACAGCCGGGCTGAGATCCGTGATTTCGTATCCAACCAGTTCAATCTGGTCTCCAAAGTTTACCCGCATCGGGTTGGGGACGGAAAGGTCGCTTTCACGTGGCAGCACTTGAACCTGTCCAACCGGAAAGAACTCGGCCTGGTTGTCCAGCGCCAGACGTTCGCCAGTGGGTAAATGATACCAGCCAACGTTGATGTCCAGGATTGCTGGCGCGTAAGCGGTGGGCGGGACCCAGACCGCGATCTGATTGTGCCAGACACGGCCAGCAGGCAGGTCCGATGAGGCCAGCAAACCCTGAGCCGGGTAGATGTCGCGCTGGCTGATAATGACACCATCCGGTGTGACCAGGTGAACGAACAGGCTCCAATCCCGGTCAAGCGGCTGGTTGATTCGCCAGAGCGTATCCAGAAACACATAACTTTCAGGACGAACTTCCGTACTCTCAGGTGAGATATTCGCTTCCAGCAGATCAAGGCGACCTGCTGAATATGGGTCGGAAAAAGTCACCAGAACAGCCTGCGGCACATCATGGGGCGGGTTCGTTTCCTGATAGGCAGGCGCGATGACCACGAAGGGAGCCGCAGCGGCGACAGCCAGAAAACAACCGCTGACTATAAAGATGATGACAGGACGCAGGCGGCGGGGCAGCCACCAGACCAGCCCAACCACCATCCACAGGCTGATGGCCGATACTGCCCCAAAGACCAGCCGCCCCTGTGAAGCAGGTGTTTCGGATGTCCAGCGCAGGTAAGAAAGAAACGTGATGACCGGCCAGATAATGGTGAACAGCGCCGGCAGCCAGCCGCTCATCCAGGGGAAATTGTGGTGCTGATTTCTCAGCCGAAACAGGAAAAAAAACGCTGCGCCTAACAGGCCTGTGCCACCAACGAGGTCAAAGAATTGATAGATCGGCTGCGGCATGGGGACATTCATGCCGCCAAAAAAACCCCAATAGGACTGTGTGAAGCTGTGGCGCTCACTCCACAACTGAAGCAGAGTGGCCGGGGCCAGACGGCGGCCTACAATTTCGAGAAACACATTCAGACCGGTTGGATCACCGTAAAGCTGCTGATTGCGCCAGTACCACCAGCCTGCTACCAGAATGGTGAGCGTGCCTGAAAGGAACCCGCCGGCGATCAATGGCCGCCAACTGCGCTGGCGATAGCTGACGACCAGCAGCGCAATGACAACCAGCGGAATCAGAAAGCCAATATTCAGCTTGGAGAGCAGCCCGGCCCCGGCGGTGATGCCGACAAGCACGTAATCGCGCCAGTGTGGTTTCCGGTCTACAGCGACCAGCCGCACAATGAGCAGAAGCAGCAAATTCCCGGTGAGATTCGATAAATTGTCATTGTTGACCGACCCGCTGATGAACAGGAACATCGGCAGGAAGGCCGTGAACGCCGCAGCGCCTAACCGGATCACCGCCTCATACGGAAAAACTTCGGCGGCCAGCCGGTACGACACATAAACCGTTCCCGCGCCCAGAACAATCGAGAAAAACCGGGCCACATGCACGGCCAGCACAGTCCCGCGCCAGGGGAAGGTTTCCTGTTCAGTGCGATGGGTCATCATGTTGATGTTGCCATCGGGCAGCACCACACCGATGTCGGCATGTGGGTTCTGACGCCGGATCAGGGGCATATCAGAGGTGTCGATCCCACCTGTCAGCAAGGCTGCGATCAGGTAGTACAGGGGCGGCTGGCTGCCTTCCTGCCTCCAGGGGCCGATGTTGGCGGCGTCCTGCACGGGCAGATGCCCGGTAGCAGCGATAGTCTGCACCATCGGATAATGCCATAGTTCATCGGAAGCTTCAAAAATCGGTGTCGCCACGCTGTAGACACCCGCCAGGAGCATGTAAAGGGCCAGAATGAGGATGAGCCAACCGCGTTCGGTCACGCCTGACCTCGCAGAATGGTTTCAAAAAAATCGACATAAGCCGCTGCGATATGCTCCCAGTCGAAACGCCTGGCAAGCTGTGTCGCGCCCTGTCGCAGATGCTGGCGAAGGACAGGTTTTTCATAGAGTTCATAAAGTGCGTGGGTAAGCGAGGATGTGTCACCGGCTGGAACCAGCAGCATATTTTCGCCGCCCACGAACTCCGGCACGGGGACGTTGGGCCGGGTAGTGACAATGCAGCAGTCATAATGAATGGCGGCCATCAGACTGCCACGCCTGAAGGATGCGCCATCCAGAAAAGGCAGCACCACCGCGTCACTGGCTTTGAGATAGCTGCCCACCGTTTGGTTATCCTCCAGGTAGCCGGTCTGGTAGATGCAGTCTTCAAGCCCGGCGCGCACGATGATCTGCTGAATTTCCGCAATGGTTCCGGCGTTGGTTGGGTCGCTGGTCCCGGCGGTACCGCCGATCATGAGCAGGCGAATTGGAACCTGTCGTTCACGCAGCGCGGCGATGCTGTCAAGTAAATGATTCAGGCCCTTACTGCGATTTATCAGCCCAAAATACGAGAGCAGGAAATCGTTCTGACTGGCCCCGGCGCTCTGTCGCCAGACAGCCGCATTAAAATCGCTGGCGAGTTTGCCGGTAATGTTGCTGCCAATGGGGATCATCCGGCGGCGGGGCAGATATTCCACCCGCTGTGCGTCTTCGTGGTTGGTCACGATGACGCCGCGCGAGGCACGCGCCAGATGCCGGACGATCCAGGTACGCAGTGGTCCCGCCTTCGGGAAGAGGTAGGGATAGCGCAAATCGTGGAACGTGGTGACAACCGGGGTTGAACGCAGGTAGTCCGGCAGAAAATGAACCCAGGGTGACATGCCAAAAGCGGCGGTCTGAAACTGGATGTTGATGAGGTCCAGATGCGCTTTTTTTGCCCATTCTGCCACTGCCGGCAGGCTGCTAAAGCCCCAATCGGAACTGGTATTGGTCATCGGGAGGTTGTTTTCGCGCGCTGCCTGCGTACTGAACAGATGCACCTCCTGGCCGTGTTCAGCCAGTTGTTGGGCAAGGATGGCTGTATAAGCGCCCACCCCACCCTGCATAGGGGGATACTCACCTGTCACAATGCCGATACGCATCAAGTGACCTTCAGGCCGGAGCGCAGCACCTGCCAGTATTGTTTCATGCGCTCCTGTCGCAGGGCGCGTTTGTGACCCAGCAGCGCTTTGCCACCTTCCAGTGCCAATTGCCAGCCGTAGTTGAGCAGCAGAAAAAGCCGCAGGGCATGGGCTGTCAGGCGGCCATGATACTTGCGGAAGTAACGCAGTTTACTTTCCTGGAAGTGGATGTGACTGCGCGCGGCCACCTGCTGTGTGCTTTTACCGCCATGATGGATGATGTGCGCTGTGCCCAGGTAGACGACCCGCCAGCCGGCATCCTTCGCGCGTTTGCACCAGTCGAGTTCTTCCGAGTACATGCGGAAGCCTTCATCCAGCCCGCCGATTTGCTCGTAGACCTCGCGGCGTACCAGCATGGCGGAACCCTGCACCCAATCCACATCGTAGACACCGCTGTCCGGCTGATCGTTTACATAATAATGGTCAAGGATGGATGGGGGGGCATAGGGCTGCAGCCAGGTGCTTTCGAGAAAGCCAATCGCCAGCGTTGGAAAGCGGCGGCGGGTCGATTGGGTGGTTCCATCGGTGTTCAAGGTATGTGGCCCGACGATACCCACGTCGGGATGGTCATCAAGATAGCTGCACATTCGCGCAAGCGCATCGCCTATGATTTCGGTGTCGGGGTTGAGAAGCATAAGAAAGCGCCCCTGAGCAGCATTCAGGCCGATATTATTGCAGCGCACAAAGCCCAGGTTTTCGGTTTGTTCAATCAGTTGAATCTGTGGGTAATTCGCTCGGGTCCGGGCAGGCGTGCCGTCACTGCTGGCCGAATCGACCACAATGATTTCCGTGTGGACGATGGATGGGCTGTGCAGAATGCTGTCAAGGCAGGCTGCCAGTAAATCAGCCACATTCCAGCTCACAATGATGATCGACAAATCAACCACTGTGCCATGCTCCTCACATCAAAGCGGACATTGTACAGAAGAATTTACGGATTTTCACGGTTTAGATCACACTTTGATAACACTTTGCCTCCACGATAGAAGTATCAAATCATACGCTTCAGGAGAAATAAAATGAAGAAAATCGTAGGAATCGCACTGTTGGGTGGTATGCTGCTGGCGGTAAGTGCGGGCGCAGTTAGCGCTCAGGACGAGGTCGCGCCTGTACGGATCAGGCAGGCCGTGATTGATCTGGCGGTTGAGCAGACCGGAATGGAAACGCCCGACATTCTGGCTGAACTGCGCGACGGGAATACACTGGCCGATCTGATCGCGGCGAATGGTGGCGATGTCGACGCTTTTGTATCGGCAGTGACCAGCACTCTGAGCGAAGGTATCAGCGCGGCTGTCGGTAATGGCCGGATTACCCAGGCCCAGGCAGATCGTATCCTGAGTAACCTGGAAACGCGGGTGGCCGAGGCAGTTCAGGGTGAAGGACGTTTCATGCAGCGCGTTCAACAGTGGCGTCAGCGCGGCGGTGTGGGGCCGGTTGAGCGCCATGTAATCCAGCTTGCCGCCGAACAACTGCGC
>CAZKIB010000004.1:6604-6899 GCA_964552425.1 uncultured Anaerolineaceae bacterium
GCTCAGGCGCGGTTTGACACCCGGATGCAGACTTTTCGTGAGCAGTTAACCGAGCGGATTTACCAGCAGGCCGACAGTCTGTAATTCGCGCAATCAATTAAAGCTGTCAGAATCAAGATGCAGACCAAACAGCCGGTCTGCATTTTGCGTGGTTATCCGGGCCATTTCTTCTGTGGAAAGCTGTTTCAACGCCGCGATGCGATCCACAATCAACGGAATGTAGGCCGGTTCATTACGTTCACCCCGGTGCGGTACCGGTGTCAGAAATGGGCCATCCGTTTCGACAAGAATGCGA
>CAZKIB010000004.1:6909-7153 GCA_964552425.1 uncultured Anaerolineaceae bacterium
CATGCCGCAGTTCGTCCGCTTTCTTGTAAGTAACCGGACCCGTGAAACCCAGATAGAAGCCGGCTGCCAGCGCGCGTTCCCCAATATCGGGTGTGGCCGAAAACGAATGCAGCACCCCGGCGCGGTTTTTCAGCGAAACGGGTAGGGTAGCAGCCCACGTTTCGAGTACCGCAATCACATCGTCACTGGCCTCGCGGTTATGGATAATGACCGGCAGGCACAGTTCTGCGGCCAGGGCAAGCTG
>CAZKIB010000004.1:7163-12965 GCA_964552425.1 uncultured Anaerolineaceae bacterium
CGAATGCCGCGAACTGCCTGGCTCTGGGGCTTTTGTCCCAATAATAGTCCAGCCCGATTTCACCGACAGCCACAACTTTTGCGTTTGCTGCCAGTGTTCGCAATTCGGCTGCATCCTGCGCCTCAAAATTGACCGAACTGTTGGGATGAATGCCCACCGCCGCATATACGCTGTGATACTGCCGGGCGAGTTCCAGACCAGCGCGGCTGGTCATCAGATCAACGCCGGGGTTGATGATCTGATTTATACCGGCTTGCGCTGCGCGTTCGATTACCTGTGCGCGGTCTGCGTCATAAGCTTCGAAATTCAGGTGGCAGTGGGTATCAATCATGGCTTCAGGTTGGATTTTAATGTCTGATAATCCGCTTCCACCATCATCTGAATAAGCTGTTCAAAGTTTACCTGGGGTTCCCATCCGAGCGCTTTACCCGCTTTGCCGGGATCGCCGACCAGCAGATCAACCTCAGCGGGTCGCATAAAGCGTTCATCCTGCACCGTAAAGTTTTTCCAGTCGAGGTCCACGCAGTTGAAGGCCACTTCCAGCAGTCTTTCAACGGAGTGGGTTTCTCCGGTGGCGACTACATAGTCATCGGGCACATCCTGCTGAAGCATAAGCCACATCGCCCGGACGTAATCGCCGGCGAATCCCCAGTCGCGCCGCGCTTCAAGATTGCCGATGCGCAGTTCGTTTGCCAGGCCGAGCTTGATCTTGGCGGCCTGATGAGTGACTTTGCGAGTGACGAATTCCAGCCCGCGACGCGGCGATTCGTGGTTAAACAGAATGCCGTTGCTGGCGTGCAGGTTGTAGCTTTCACGATAGTTGACAGTAATCCAATGCCCGTAGACTTTGGCGACTCCATATGGGCTGCGCGGGTAAAAAGGCGTCATTTCGGTCTGCGGCACTTCGCGCACTTTCCCGAACATTTCGCTGCTGGAAGCCTGATAAAAGCGAATTTCCGGGTTGACAGTACGGATCGCGTCGAGGATGCGGGTTACGCCCAGGGCGGTGACATCGCCGGTGAACACGGGCTGGTTCCAGGAAGTCTGAACGAAACTCTGAGCCGCCAGATTATACACTTCCTGTGGCTGTACCTGGCTGAGTGTCTGGTTCAGGCTGGTTTGATCGAGCATATCGCCCGGTATCAGCGTGATCTGATCCTGAATATGACGGATGCGTTCGAAGTTGAGCGTGCTGGTACGCCGTACCGAACCGTAGACCTCATAGTCCTGAGCGAGCAGAAATTCTGCCAGATAGGAACCGTCCTGCCCTGTGATACCGGTAATGAGGGCACGTTTTTTCATGTGTACAGGGTCTCCTTACCGCACTTGAACATGCTGGCGGCATTCATTGAGGATGTCGAGTAAAGTCTGCTGGACAGAAATTTGCGGTTCCCAGCCGGTGGCCTGACGCAAGCGGCCTGTATCCCCACGTTTCACTGCCGGATCGACAGGTCGAAAACGCTCAGGGTCGATACGCACTTCAATTCTTGTGGCCGTGAGGCTCAGTAAGTGATCCAGCATTTCCTGAATACTGTGTGCCGTACCCGACGCCACGTTATAAACCTCACCGGGCCGTCCATGTTCCATCACCAGATCGTAGGCGCGCACCACGTCGCGTACATCGCTGAAATCACGCCGCGCGGCCAGGTTGCCCACTGCAATGATTGGCGGCTTGTGCCCCGCTTCAATCTGCGCAATCTGCATAGCGAAATCCGCGATGACAAAACGCTCATCCTGTCCGGGACCGATATGGTTAAAGGGGCGAGTGCGCAGAATAGGCAGATGGTGAGTCTGGAAATACTGAAGCGCGAGCATATCCTGCGCAATCTTGCTGACACCATAGGGGCTGGTTGGGCCAAAGGGATGGTCCTCACCAATGAGCGTGTCACTGTCACGATAAATTTCTGCGGAACTTACGACAAGCATTGACGGCTTCTGACTGGTTTCCAGACATGCCTGAATCAGGTTTAGCTGGATGCGGATATTGTTTTCCAGGGTTTCCCAGGGGTCATCAAATGACTGGCGAGGTGACGACTGAGCCGCAAGGTGAAAGATGCGATCTGGCTTGACCTGGGTCAATAAATCCTGAACCGCCTGGCGATCTTTCAGATCAATCTGATGATAAGAGATTCTTGAATCAGCAGAGATGTGAGTCAGTGATGTGCCATATAGTTCGCCAGTGGGCCGGGCATGAGCCAGGTAATCAACCAGATGGCGACCCACAAACCCGGCTGCGCCAGTGATCAGGATGCGCACGATGATGATCCTATTCATTGGTGTGGTGGATGCACAGGCATTATAACCGAAGGCTCGTGACGTTCCAGTGTGGATCAGTTGCTCACGTAACGCACGGCAAACCCCTCGACCAGCATGGTATCCAGATTCTGGAATGCGATGATATCGTAGTGGGCGCTCGGCTGGAAATCAATCTGTCGGAAAGAAGCCGCAATCATCTCCAGACGGGTATCCACTGCATGAACATCATGAGGGCCAAGCGGCGCTAACGCGACATTTGAGGCGGCGCGTCCAGTGGTTTCGTTGAGTGTTCCCAGCCGGTCTATACCATAGGCAAATGAGCGGCGGAACGATTCCGATTGTGGCGATTCGCTGAAAATTGTCGTTTCGGGATTGATACCTTCGGCACGTGAAGTCGCCAGACCGAGTACCAGTTCACCTGCCATCGTAAGGTTAATGACGCGGACATGGGGCGGGTCGCCACCCTGAAACAAGTCAGAGTCATCCACAAGGAGAAGTTCAACGGGTTCAGTGCCAAAACCAAATACGACAATGGTGTAAGGCGTTGAAACTTCGAGCGGCGTTTGCAGGCTGACGAGTGTCTGGCCTGCTGAGCGAATCTCGATGGTGTGATCTCCAGGACTGATCCCCGTGATCGCACTGGCATTCCCATAGCTCAGGCCGCTGGTCAGCGTTTGTTCATCCACGAGTACGTCAACAGGCAGCCCCCCCTTGATCGCATTAATAAAGCGCACCTGTGTGGGGATTTCGGGCGTGGGGGTGGGCAGTTCACCTGCGGGCAATTCGGCCAGGTTCGAATCGATCCCAATGTTATCACCGAAGATAATAGGGGGATCGCCAAAGCGCCCGGTCATCAGATAGAGATAGCTGAAGCCGGGCTGCAATTCGATATCGGTGGCGATTTCGACAGCATCTGTCGGTGTGTTACCGTCCAGTTGCACCCAGACAAAGCGATAAAGGCCGGCTGACAGATCCGTACTGCGCGGCGGCTGTCCGTAGCTTACTCCACCGATTTCTTCCAGAATTTCGCTTTGGGTTTCGATTCGCGCCGACGGAACCTGCTCCAGCGTATTGGCAAAGCTGACCCGCGCATCGCCCGGCGTGAGAAGCGAACGATCCTCACGATGCGTGACCACACGCAGATTTTGAGCCGAACCCATCAGGAGCAGGTCAATGTAATCGTCATTGTTCGCGACCACCTGATCGATCAGCAAAGGTTCGACGCTGGTACGATCTGCGCCTGCCGGGAAGACGCTCACGCTGTATACCTGAGCGGCTTTGAACTGGCGATCACTGGCACGGGTGAAATCGAGGGTGTTTGCCAGTATTTCACCGTCCAGATAAATATCCACCGGACCAAGCGCGGCGGCTGCGTTGATGGCGCGCATATTCGCACGACCTGGCACACTGTTACGGCTTTCGATCACCGTCAGAGTCTCCAGATCACTGGCATTACCCGCGATGATTAACACGTAACTGGAACGTTCCAGCAAGTTGAGGGAGTAATCGAGAAGAGTCGTATCCCCACTCTGCAATTGGAGGGTTGTGTCACCAGGAGCCAGGATGATCGGAAACCCGGCGCTTCCAAAGGGGATGGGTGATGTCAGTGGTACTCCGGCCTGCTGCACGGTGATTTCTGGACCGGCCGGCAGCGCATGGATGATCGTGACCCGGCTCTGGCTGCCATCAAGCGGTTCGAGCGGCTGCTGGAAGTACGACATCAGCAGCGCATCGGGTGGGCCGGAAAAGATGAGCAGCAGTGAGTCGCCGCCTTTAAGCGTAATCGGGGTTTCGTAAAGTACCTCACCCGCGTCGGGGCGAACCCCATTGGGTACAACCCGGAGGAAATAGTCTCCGGCGACAATGCCAGACGGTTGGGTGTATTGCCCAAAACTCAGATTGGTTGCGATAGCGAGGCGTTCAACATAAACATCGAAAATGGGGACTTCAAAAGCGGCGTGGACGACACTCAGGAAGGCTTGCTGAGAAGGATCGGTTGCGCGAGTGAGTTCCAGAACGCTCGGTAAGGCAGTTGGCTCTGGCGGTGGGGTACGGGTTGGTGACGGGGCTATCGTGGGTGTGACAGTTGGGGTTGCGACTGCTTCTGGCGCGGTGGCACAACCTGTTAAGATGGCTAACAGAATGATGGTAAGGCAAATGCGGCGCATGAACAAACCCTGCCAATAAACAGTCTAAAGCGTATTGTATGTTGGACAGGGGATTAAAGCAAAAGTCCCACAGTACCGGAACTATGGGACTTTTGTGGACAGTCAGAGGCTGTGCTGATTAACCAGCCTGGGTGATAACCGGGACTTCTTCAATGGCAAATGGGGCACCGTTGAAGCTGAGGGTTACAAAGAGGGCTGTATCAGTCTGCGCCGCGACCCAGCCAGCGACGCCTTCATAGGTGACATTGAGCCACAGGGCGTCGGGCGTGCGTTCGGTGACAATCACGCGTGTGCCGCTGGGAATCTGAGCCAGCACTTCAGCGGTGACATCCGGGTTGCGCCGCAGGTTGAGGTTCGCGCCAGGGTCAAGCGCGACTTCCGCGACAATGGCGTCTATGGTGGGGTCCAGTGTGGGGGCGACCACTGGCTGAGCGCCGACGGTCTGGGAACCACGCTGCTCAATGTCGGTGTTTGTGAGCAGCCCCTCTGCTTCGAGAGTTTCCAGATCGGTTAACTCTCCGTTCAGATTAAGCTGAAGGAAAGCCGTGCTGGACCAGCCTGTGATGGTGACTCCATCCGGCGAAGCATAGCTCAGGTAAATCCAGTCACCCGCTTCGCTGATACCGAGGAACTCTGCTACGGTGTTAAGCGGCAGTTGGGCCAGGACTTCGCCAAGCGGATCCGGTGTGCGGCGGACATTCAGGTTCGCCCCGGAGTCCAGGTTAATCACCCGAACGGTGACTAAGTCCTGTTTGGCCGGCGGCGGGGTGATGTCTGTATTGCGGGCTTCGCCGGGGCGGTTGCCCGGTACAGTTTCGATATCGCGCAGCCGGATCTGTTCACCGGAAGCTTCCCGGACATCAATGAAATCGGCACGCACCCAGGCTTCAATCGTGCCACCATCGGGTGTGTTGTAGGTGACATTGAGCCAGGTTTCTTCTGGAGCAAGATCAGTGTCTTCATCAGGCAGCAGGGATACCGGGTCAAGATATTCATAATCCGGCGGAATTTGCGTGGCGCTGATGAAAATTTCTTCGAGTTCACCTTCGCGCCCGTTCACCGTCAGGATGGTCCCAAAGGGGACCGTGCCCAGCGAGAGGGCATTGGCATCAGGATACTGGCGCAGGTGCAGATTGGCATCGACGTTCAGGTTAAACACGCGCCCGGTGGGAAAGTCGCTGGCTGGCAGAACAACTGGCGCGACAGTAGGTTGAGCAGGAACCGCCGCTGCCTCAACCGGGGCGGCAGTCGGCTGTACAACCGGAACAGGTGTCGGCAGCACTTCAGTAGGCTGCGCTGCCGTCACGAGTGGCGCAACCGCTGCACCGGGTGCGCTTCCGGCTCCCTGCGCCAGATAGAACCCGATCAGGGTGACGCT
>CAZKIB010000004.1:12982-13225 GCA_964552425.1 uncultured Anaerolineaceae bacterium
CGCCAGAATGTCATAGAATGTTCCGCCGTAAAAGTCCTGTTCTGGCAGGGTATCCGCAGAGACAATCAGACTCTGAGTGGAAGGTGCTATCGTGCTGATTGAACTGGCTTCACCTGCGGGAAGGTCGGTGGTAATGACTGCGCCGTCAGCAAGTGAAACAGAGACAGTCTCTGAACCGGCATTGATAACGCGCACCAGCGCCTGATCGGGTGTAATGCTGCCGACTTCGTCCGCAAGCAGGTT
>CAZKIB010000004.1:13236-26387 GCA_964552425.1 uncultured Anaerolineaceae bacterium
CTCACCTTCGGCGCTTTGAGCGACAGCGGTGATGTAGTCGCCGGAACTGACACTTGCACTGGTGGAGAGCAGCACATCCTGGGAGCCAGCGGGCCGCAGTTCAACCGCATAATCGCCGACGGGAACCGCAATGTAATCGGTGGTGTTCAGGCCGCCTTCCGGGTTGGTGAGGGTTGCGGCTAAAACCCCATCACCCAGGTAAACATCCACAGACGGCGCATCGGGTACAGCATGAACAAGGCGCACAAAGCCACCATCGGCTGATTCAGGCCGGGTCGGGCTGGCGAGAACCGTGAACTGTGGGTTAGCTGCCGTGCCATACAGCAGCAGCATGTAGGAGTGTCCAGAATTCAGCGCGACACTATCCAGGTTCAGAATGGCATTTTCTACAGTCTCGCCTGCTGGAACGACGGCCAGATTGTAAGCAAAAACGGGTACATCCAGCGTGCCAAAGGGTTGATTGTAAGACTGCGCGAGTACGAGCGGCCGGCCATCGTCCAGCACCACATCGACAGGTGGGGCGTCAGCAATGGCATGAACAGTGGTGAAACGTGCTTTCCCCAGCGGCAACGGATCAAGCAGGTCTTCAAAAGGTGTGAACTCAATCGGCTCATCAAATGACGAGGCCACCAGTGTATAGGCTTTGCCTGCGCCGGGGGTATAGGTCTGCTCCCAGAGGGCAGTGGTGGCTCCGGCAGGGGTTACGGTGATACGATGCTGGACTGCGGGTGTGGTGATGTAGGCAGTCGCATCGCCCAGGTCCAGGCTGCGCGCAGCCAGTCGACCGTCGAGGTACACATCAATGGTCGCGGCGCCGGGGATGGCATGGACAAAACGCATCTGAGCGTCAGCCTGCATCAAGGCGGTTGCGCCAGTCAACATGAACAACGCCAGTACGACTATACTGGCAATGATTCGTAAATGTCTCTGGATCATCCTTCCTCCCTTAGAAGAATTATTCCGTAGCGAAGATTAGCGGTCACGCAGCGATCACGTGCCCTCTTCCCATTGATTGAGATATTGTTCCTGTTCGGCGGTCAGGGTGTCGATTTTGACGCCCATTGTTTCCAGTTTGAGCCGGGCAATTTCCTGATCAATTTCTTCAGGAATGACATAAACACCAGCTTTCAGGTTAGCCGCGTTCTTAATCATGTATTCCGCGCCCAGCGCCTGGTTGGCGAAGCTCATATCCATCACACTGGCGGGGTGTCCTTCTGCCGATGCCAGATTGATGAGGCGGCCTTCGCCCAGGACATAAATGGCGCGGCCATCGACCTGATATTCATCCACAAAGGGGCGCACGCGGCGGGGTTCGCCTTTTGCCATTTTCTCAAGGCCAACCAGGTTGATTTCCACGTTAAAGTGACCGCTGTTGCAGACAATTGCGCCGCTTTTCATGCGCTCAAAATGGGGCACATCCAGCACATGAATATCACCCGTAGCGGTAACAAAAATATCCCCAATCTCGGCGGCCTCCAGCATGGGCATGACGCGGAAACCATCCATGACCGCTTCCAATGCCTTCATCGGGTCAACCTCTGTCACGATGACATTGGCCCCCATACCGCGCGCCCGGCTGGCAATACCACGACTGCACCAGCCGTAACCAGCCACGACGACGTTGCGACCCGCCAGCAGAATATTCGTCGCGCGGACAATTCCGTCAATGGTACTCTGGCCTGTGCCATAGCGGTTGTCAAAGAGATGTTTGGTATTGCTGTCGTTGACCGCAATAACCGGAAATTCCAGCGCGCCATCCTTCGCCATGGCCCGCAGGCGAATGACACCAGTCGTGGTTTCTTCTGTACCGCCGACAATATCCTTCAGAAGTTCACGGCGGGTTTTGTGGATTGTGCCGACCAGGTCTGCACCATCATCCATGGTGACATGCGGTTTGTGGTCCAGGGCGGCAGTGATATGTTCATAGTAGGTGTTATTGTCTTCGCCCTTGATGGCGTAGACCGGAATTTCATAGTGGGACACGAGGGATGCCGCGACATCGTCCTGGGTAGACAGGGGATTGGAAGCGCATAGAATGATGTCTGCGCCGCCCGCCTGCAAGGTGTGCATCAGGTTCGCGGTCTCAGTGGTGACGTGTAGGCACGCCGCCATGCGGATGCCCGCAAAGGGTTTTTCGCGCTCGAAACGCTCCCGGATAGAACGTAAAACGGGCATTTCCTGCTCGGCCCATTCAATGCGATAGCGACCACCCGGCGCTAATTCAAGACTTTTTACATCGTGTTCAACGGTCATACTGTCTCCTGGATACTGGAAAAGCCCGGAATGCGGGGCATTGTAGCATAGGTTTGATGAGTTGTCGCCAGTCTATGTTGCGGCCTAACGACGCGAATTGACGGGTTCCAGAAGTGTATCCAGCAGCCCCTGGTCGTCTGCGTGCTGCCGAAAACGCTGGACAAATTCGCTGATTGTAAAGCTGTGATTTTGGGTCCCCACCTGTTCCAGCACATAGGCTGCGCATAGGGAGCCGACCATGCCGCACAACCTGAGAGGCCAGTTGGCGGCCAGCCCGCGCAGGAAACCGGCGCGAAAGGCGTCGCCCGCCCCTGTGGGGTCCTTGATTGTTGTAACCGGGAAGGTCGGGACGCTAATCAATTCGCCACCTGAATAGATGTCCGCGCCGCGTGCGCCCTGTGTGATGACCAAAATTTCAAAACTGCGACACAACTCATCAATCGTTTGTCCGGTTTTTTTGCACATGACTTCGGTTTCATAGGCGTTGACGATCAGCGCGTAGGCTCCATCGGTTGCGGCGCGCAGTTGTTCACCATCGAAACGGGGAATTTGCTGGCTGGGGTCGGCGATAAAACGAATCTTGCGGCTGCGGCATTCCTGCGCGAGGTTGAGCATCGCGGCGGGATCATTCGGCGAGATGACCACAAGATCGGGGGTGCTGTCATAGACATCCGCCAATAGAAAGTTTTTCGCGTAGGCCATAGCGCCTGTGTAGAAGGACGCAATCTGATTGTTTTCCAGATCCGTATTGACGAAAAATGATGCGGTAAAAACTTCATCAATCTGCTGGACAATGCCGGTATTGACCCCGGCTGTTTCGAGCCAGCGCCGATAGTCAGGGAAATCACGCCCGACTGTGCCCAGTAACCGAGTCTCAAGTCCCAGCATGGCCGCATTAAAGGCGATATTTGCGGCGACACCACCCCAGTGTTTGGTCATGTCATCGACCAGAAAACTGAGACTGACCTGGTGAAGCTGATCGCCAATAAGGTGATCCGTGAATTTGCCGGGGAAACGCATTATGTAGTCATAGGCGATTGATCCGGTTATGATGATGTCCATTATGAGTTCCTGAGATGGCGGGTGAGAATCCATTTCGCAGTATACCACATCAAATCAGTCAGAGTAGAATAAGATTACAAATATATAAGGACGGACAGAATGAGATGACTGTGTTCAATGAGCAGCGGCTCACACAGAAGATCATTGGGCTGGACCTGGAGGGCTTGCGACGAGGCAGATACAGTGATCGTTATTTTGCCAATGTGGTCACGATCCTTGAAAAACTCCATGCTGAAGGCTATCTGTTTGGCGGAAAAACTTCATCGCCTCATGTGCCGGCCAGCCTTATGGAACGGGTGGGTGATCTGGAAGTGGAAGCCCAGTATTTTAACCGGCGCGGACCCCGTACACTGGTGGCTGGCGTGGATGTCGCTTTGGCGATGCTGCGTCATGCTTCCGGTTATTATGCGAATAATGATTTTGTCGATACCAGTAAGCTGCTTGAGGTTGAGGCGGTGGCGGATGGGGTTTTTACTCATTATTCAGGTGATCCGATGCAGGTGCAGCCGGTTATCAGGGTGCGCGGACGCTATCGGGATTTTGCGCTTCTTGAAACGACAATGCTGGGTGTGATGACGCGCGCCTCACGGGTAGCGACGAATGTTTATGATGTACTGCAAGTGTCTAATGGCAAACCCATTCTGTTTTTCCCGGCGAGATTTGATTTGCCGGAGGTTCAGCCGCTGGATGGCTATGCTTATTGGACAGCCGTTGAACGCTACAATCAAGATTATCAGCAGATGATGAAGCCGTTGGTCAGTACCGACGCACAGGGGGCCTGGTGGGGTGGTCAGGGCGGGGGTACGGTTCCGCACGCGCTCATTGCCTGTTTTCTGAGCGATACGGCTGAGGCAATGGTGGCTTATGCCCGACATCTGCCTGTCGAAACTCCCCGAATTGCGCTGGTCGATTTCAACAATGATACGGTGGGGGCATCGCTGGCGATACTGGATGCGTTCTGGCCGCATTACCGCGCTGCGCTTGAATCTGATGACCCGGAAGGCAGGCACCGCTGGACGCTGCATGGCGTGCGCATTGATACCAGCCGGAATGTGCGGGATGTCTCTCTGGAACCGGATGGCCCTTATGGGATCAATCCGCAGTTGATCCGATTGGTTCGGGCGGCGCTTGATGCGGCCTGGGAGCGCTGGCATTTACCGGCGGCTCTGGTTGATGACGCAAAGACATTTTGCCGGAGTGTACAGATCGTCGCTTCGGGCGGCTTTGACCGGAAGCGCATTGAAGCCTACGAAAAGGAAGGCGTGCCCGTCGATATGTATGGCGTCGGTTCAGGGTTTCTGCAAAATGATTCCGAGACGAATACCGATTATTCGATGGACCTTGTGCGTGTGAAACTGCACAATCAGTGGATACCGATGGCGAAAGTCGGGCGGCAGCCATGTGACAACCCGGACCTGCGGCCTGTGGATATGAAGAAACTGGAGTGATTGCAGCGTGAACCATGATGATGAAATCAAAAACACCTGGGAGAATTTGCGGCGTGATGCGGACAAGGGCCGTGAACCGCAGCTTCTGAGCGCGCAGCTTGGACAGCGACAGGTTTCGTTTCGCGCGCTGCTGGAACGTATCGAATATGAATTCATTGAGGAACACAGAGATTCGAGCGCGCTGCGAGAGGCGGATACCCCCACCAAGCGCCTTAAGCTGCTGCTGCCGACTGTCGATTATGTGCTGGCTGTTGAGTCCATGCAGGTGAGCGCTGCGGACAAGGCCGCCCTGATGAATGCCACTTACAGCAGTCTTTTTGGGTATGGCCCCCTGGATGAACTGCTGCTGGATGAACGTGTCACCACCATCGCCATCGAAGGCGCTGAGAAGGTGTCTGTGCGCTATGGTCACGGTGATCTGGTATCACTTGGGCCGAAGTTTGAGGACGAAGCTCACCTGAAGCGCATCCTGCGGCGTTTGCTGCTGGATGCTGGCGCAGACCTGTACGACGGCCAGCCGTTTGTCGAAACTGGTCTGACTATTGACCGCCGGCCCGTGTGTATTACTGTGATTACCCCGCTGATGTCGTTTGGCTATCACGCCGACATTCGTGTGCATCCGCATCACAGTCTTTCGCTTGATAATCTTGTTCAGTCGGAGTTCCTGACCGGACCAGCGGCTCACTTGTTGAAAGCCATCGCCAGATCGGCATATGGCTGTGTGATTGTGGGTGATACGGAATCAGGCAAAACGACCTTGCTGAACGCGCTGGCGCAGATGCTGCCGAACCCTGAAGAGACCGTCGCTATTGAGCGCGCCGGAGAACTGCGCCTGCCAGAAGGGATGCGGCGGTTGGTAGTCCGGTGGCCGTCCGAGGGGCACGCGGGTATCACCTTTGGTGAACAGATTGGTTTTGGGCTGGAAATGCAGCCAGCCTGTATTCTGCTTGATGAAATCCGCACAGATGAGCCAGAATCGATTGCGCCGCTGCTGCAAAATTCGCAGATCAAACGCCAAATCTGGTCATTTCGCGGCCCCTTTGATGCCAAACGACTGCGCAGTGCGCTCAGTATGCTGGCACGTCGGGCAGATATGAGCCAGAGCGAAGCAATGGTCGAAGCGATGTACCAGCGGCTGCCATTTATCGTGACACTATGGCGCGCGCATGGCAGAATTGGCCTGTACAGCGTGGCTGAATGGCAGTATCGCGCTTCCGATTACCCGGATTACATTCTGCTGATGCAGAACCAGGATGGTCGCCTGCAACTGACCGGCGAAAAACCGTCCAAAGCATTGGATTTGCCGGACAGCTTTTGGAGCGGTCAGTGAAAATAGGCTGGATCGTTCTCGGTGGCTGCCAGCCATGCGCGTACCGCCGCCAATGCTTTCGTTTCGGCCTCACCAGAAAACTCAGCTGATTTTACCCAGACGCGGATTGTGTCACCGTCCTGGCTGATCTGATGAGCCATGCCAAAAGCCAGATCGAGCGCTTCAACAGCATCTTCATCCCAGCGCGGGCAGTTCTCATCTTCCATTGCGGCTGACCAGGTTTCATCGATGGCGGCGGCTTCATTTTCGAGTTCTGCTGCCGTGATTTCACGCTGGTAGGCCAGGCGATCATCATTGTCGTAGATGAGCAGGTCATATTCGACCCCCGCAGACCCAACCCAGATTTTCCGCAAATGCCAGCCGAGACGTTCGGCGATCACACGGCGAAGCTGAGGGCCGGAGGGCAGGTTTTTCCAGTGAGGTTCAGTCAAAGCGTTTCCCCTGAAACAGCGCGGCGCAGACTTTCGGTGAATGGTGGGTGGGCGATGCCATGCTCGGTGACAATTCCAGCCAGATAGCGGTGTGGGGTGACATCAAAAGCCGGGTTACGTGCCCTGAAATGATCCGGTGCGATTTTTTGACCGTAGGGCGCGAGGACCTCGGATTTGTCACGTTCCTCTATCGGAATATGAGAACCATCGATTAATGACAGGTCAACCGTCGAAGTCGGCGCGACGGTATAAAAGTTAACACCATTTTCCTTAGCAAGCACTGCAACCTGATACGTTCCGATTTTATTGGCGACATCCCCGTTTGCCGCGATTCGATCTGCCCCCACCAGCGCCAGGTTGATTTCGCCCTTTTGCATGTAGTAGCCTGCCGCCGTGTCCGGCAGAATATCGTAGCTGATGCCGTACTGCTCCAGTTCCCACGCGCTCAGACGCGAACCCTGAAGGCGCGGACGAGTTTCATCCAGCAGCACGTGAATATGCTTGCCCTGCTCGTGTGCAGTGTGGATCACACCCAACGCCGTGCCCCAATCCACTGCCGCCAGCGCGCCCGTGTTGCAGTGATGCAAAATCGTATCCCCATCCCTGATGAGCGCTGCGCCATGTTCCGCCATTTGTTTGTTGATGCGGACATCCTCATCTGCGATGTGCTGCGCCCGCTTCAGAAGGGTTTCGCGCAGATCGTCCGGGTTGGAAAACGCCTGGCTGTGAGCCACATCCATGAGTTGATCGACAGCCCATGCCAGATTTACGGCGGTAGGGCGGGCGGCTTTGAGAACCTGTGCAGCGACCTTCAGATCGGACAATAACTCTGCCAGATTGCTGGCTTTGCTTTGCTGTGCAGCCAGCGCGAGACCGAACGCGGCAGATGCGCCAATGGCGGGTGCGCCGCGTACCGTCATGTTGGTGATCGACTCGGCCACAGCGGTATAGGTAGGTAAATCCACAAATGTCAGTTCCCAGGGAAGCTTCCGCTGGTCGATCATCCGTACCTGATGGTTGTGCCATTCTACTGTGCGCATATTGTGTCCTGTGTGGTTAAGCGGTGATTTCTGTGACGATTTCGACACCGTTGAGCATCATATGATACAGGAAAACCAGATGCAGGAATTCGGCATCATGAGGCACGATACCCAATGCTTTTGCCTGATCCACCGGCATATCATAAGTGTCCACCGCGTTTACGGGCAGAATAACACGCACATTTTCGATCTGCTCCTCGTTGGCACGCAGGCGTACATACATCGCCAGTTGGTAGGTACACAGGTCGGTACAGTCCCCTACGATTATCCATGTCTTGATATGGTCGCGGGCGCGCACCCATTGGTCCAGCCCGGCATTCAGCCCGCTGTTGATCGAGTTCTTGTGGAAGACCGCAATCTGGTCGAAGAAGGGCAGGGTTGTAAACGCCTCTACCGTTTCGCTTTCCTCGGTTCCCCGGATACAGTGCGGGGCGTACTGCGCAAATTCGACGGCATTCTCATAGTGGGTATCCTGTGGCAGCGCAATATCGCGCACACCGGCGGCCCAGGCGCGCTCAAAAAGCTGTCGGATGGGCTGCACAATATTATTCACGCGGGGCGAGGACAGCGGGCCAACCGTGCAGAAACCTTTAATCACATCCACCGAAATGATACCGACTTTTTCCGGCCCAGAATGTGTCAGTTCCGATAATGAGCCGGGTTGTAAACTGGCTTTCCAGGTGAGCATCCACTGGACAAAGGGTTTACTCTGTTCCATAAACTGGTCAAGTTCCATCGGTTTTCCTCATGGGATATTACGGAAAGAAGCGCCGCGCCTTGCTTTCCAGTTTGGCATCTTTGCGGAAGCGGTACAGCCGGGCCGGACGCCCCCCGGTTTTCAGGTAACGGTTGACGGGTTCGACAATCCGCGCTTCGTTGATCTTCTTGCGGAAATTGGCTTTGTCCAGTTTCTGATCGTCCAGAATAATCATATAAGCTTCCTGTAATTCACGCAGGGTGAATTCTTCGGGCATGAGTTCGAATGCGGCGGCGGAATACTCGATTTTGTTACGCAGTCGGGTCAAAGCGTCCTCAACCATACGATGATGATCGAATGCCAGCGGTGGCAGTTCATAAACACTATACCACGCCCGATTGTCGCCGCTGACTTCCCGCTTGATCTGATCGGCGGCGATGAGCGCGAAGTAGGCGACACTGATGACCCGGCGGCGGGTATCGCGCTGGGGGTCGCCATAGGTATAAAGCTGCTGCAAATAGACATTTTCGACGCTGGTCTGCTCCCGCATCTGGCGCATGGCAGCTTCTTCAAGCGCTTCGTCTGCGCGCACAATGCCCCCCGGCAGGGACCAGTAACCGGGATGGTCGGTCCGCTGAACCAGATAGACCTGAAGGTCCTGGCTGCGGAGTGTGAAGATGACGACATCAACCGCCACGCTCCATACCCATTCATTGTTGTGAGGAAGGACCTTTTGGTTCATCATACCCAAACTATACGAGTGGCGGGCGATGTCTGTCAAGGTGATGGAAATTGCATCTATCAGGACACTTTCGGCTACAATCTGGCGAATAACAGATCAAAGGAGATTTCAGGATGCCCACCACACAACTTCGAATCAGTGATGCTGAACATCAACTGCGCTGTGAAAAACTTCTGGAGTATCTGCAATCCCAGAATCTCAGCGGTGTGACACTGTTTGATCGAGAGTATATCCTGTACTACACGGGGTTTGCCTTTATCCCGACGGAGCGCCCTATCGGATTTGTGATGAACAACCGGGGTGAACGCGCCATGTTCGTGCCCCGCCTGGAACTGGAACACGCGAAGGCCAACGCGCTGATTGACCATGTGGCGCATTACCGGGAATATCCTGACAGGCCGCATCCGCTGTACATTCTGGTTGATTTGCTCAAGGAATTGGGGATCAGCGGCGCTATTGGCGGGGACGGGGATGGCTACCCCTGGATACTGGGTTATCGTGGGCCGCTGCTCTCTGAAATTGCAGATGTGAACGTTCATTTTATACGCGGCTTTATCGAAGACCAGATGGCCGTGAAATCGACGGCGGAACTCAACTGCCTGCGCGAAAGCTGCAAGTGGGGGAACCTGGCCCATATGCTGCTGCAAGAATATACCGTTGTGGGCGCGTCGGAAACAGAGGTCGCGCAGCGGGCGAGCAATGAAGCGACCCTGGCGATGTATAAAGCCATTGGGCCAATCTACCGCGCACAGGCCGGGATGATGGGCAGCGGAGCCTTTGCAGGCTATCGCGGGCAGATCGGGCGTAACGCGGCGATCCCTCACGCGCTGGCGAACAATCTGCGCTTTCAGGCCGGTGATGTCCTGGTCACGGGCGCGTCAGCCCCGGTGTGGGGCTACGGTTCGGAACTGGAACGTACTATGTTCATGGGTACGCCGACTGACAAACAGAAGTGGTTCTTCGACCACATGGTTGCGCTGCAAGACACCGCGCTGAATGCAATGGAACCGGGCAAGCCCTGTTCGGAAGTTGATAGAGCGGTACGCGCCTACTTTGACCAGCATGATCTGATGGCTTACTGGAAACACCATACCGGGCACACGATTGGGCTGCGCTACCATGAGGGGCCGTACATGGATGTGGGTGATGACACACCCATGCTGCCGGGGATGGTGTTTACGGTGGAACCGGGTCTGTATTCAGCGGAGTACGGCGGTTTCCGGCATTCGGACACGGTCGCTGTGACCGAAAGCGGGATCGAGATCATGACGTATTATCCTCGTGATCTCGAAAGTCTGACGATCCCGATTTAAGGTTCATCAGCCAGGAAACTGGAGGATGAAGCGTGTACCGGGGGACAAAGGTTCCGCCAGCACCCGGCCGGCATGTGCATCAGCAATGGCTTTCACAATCGCCAGGCCGAGGCCGCTGCCGGGGTAAGCAAAGGCGTTACGCCCCCGGTGAAATCGATTGAATATCTGGGAGAAGTCATGCTCAGGAATGCCGATTCCAGTGTCTTCAACCCATAGTCTGACACTGCCGTTTTCTTCCTTGCACAGGCCGATGTGAACTTTGCCGCCGGGCGGGGTAAACTTGATTGCGTTTTCGAGCAGGTTATTCAGCGCACGTCTGAGCTGACTTTCGTTTGCCCGGAGATAAACATCCGTATCAGGCATCTCAACAGCGAACAGGATGTCGTTCTGTTCCGCCTGCGAGGCATACAGTTCACTGCTATCACGGATTAAAGCACTGAGGTTGACAGGCGCATGGCTTTCCCTGACGGGATTTGCTTCCAGACGAGAAAGTTCCAGAAGGTCTTCTGTGAGGGCCTCAAGCCGGTTCACCTGGGTCAGCGCGGATGCAACGAAGCGACCCTGTTCGTTTGCCTGATACGCATCATTGACCAGTTCAAGGTTGGTACGCAACGCCGTCAGCGGGGTATGCAGTTCGTGGGCAGCATCGGCTACAAAACGGCGCAGGGTGACAATGGTTTCTTCAACACGCTGTGCCATGTCATTGAACGAACGAGCCAGTGTGCCGACCTCGTCCTTGCTGGTGACTGTAGCGCGCACCGCCAGGTTGCCGGCGGACATTTGCGAGGTGATGTGTGTCAGGGCCAGCAGCGGCGCGCTGATGCGCTGGCTGATGTACAGCCCGACCAAACCGGCGACGATAATAGCTGCGGTGCTGGCAAGCACCCAGGCACGAGCCACCCCGTCCAGGATGGCACTGCCATAAGATGGCCCCTGAGAAAGTTTCACGTAGCCGATCTGCCCTGAGTCAAACGTCAGAGGGACCTCGACGAACTGGTCGGAGCGGCGTATATCCACCGTACTCATCTGGTCGGATAGATTGTAGCCAAACAGAGTCAGACGGGCAGGCAGTGAAAACCCGTCCGGTTGTGCCGGATAGGCAGGTATAAAAACGTCATCCTGGGCTGGGCCGATGACCTGATCGCGCAGGATACGGACGGTAAACATGCGATCTGACTCACTCCCCTGCGCTGCCCACGCCGGTTCGATTACTGTGCTGGTATCTGTCAACTGCATTTCACGAGTGGCGGCGAAGGCCAGTGTGGGTTTGCTGCCGAGTGAAAGGATGTCTCGCTCTGGCAAACCTGTGTCTATGATGAGATGCCTGTCGTTATCCAGCCACTGAATCTGCACCTGCGAGAGAAAGGCGATGTTTTCGAGCTGGCCCTGAATATTGGCCTCAGAAGCCGATTGATCCTGAAGCGCGCCAATAAGGCCGCGGACTGCCTGAGCATTATTGAACAGATAATCCCACTCGGCCTGTGCGTAATAACTGCGCAGCGTGGTTAGCAGAACAATCCCAAGCGCGACTGTCGCAATCAGGGCGATAGCGGCGTAAGTGAGGGGCAGTCTCCAACGAATGGACATGGGAATCACTCGCTTTTTTCTATTCTGTGTATCAGTTTGTGATGGACGGGTTTCGGCGGGATTGCTGTCCGATTACGATTTCGTAACCTCCTGCGTCAGCCGGTAGCCGATGCCGGGCACAGTGAGGATCAGAGAGGGCTGACCGGGGTCCGGTTCGATCTTTTCGCGCAGGCGACGAATATGCACATTGACGATGCGCTCACTTTCGACATCACTGTCATAACCCCAGACCGCATCCAGCAGTTGTTCACGGGTGAGCGCCTGTCCGCGATGACGCGCCAGAAAAACCAGCAGCCGGAATTCGGTGGGCGTGAGGAAAATCTGCTGATTTTCCCGCAGCACCAGACCGCGCCCCCGGTCAATCATCAGGTCGCCGACGTAGAGCGTATCGGCATCGGCGCTGGACAGATCTCCATAAGCGCGGCGGAGTTGAGCGCGCACCCGCGAACGCAGCTCTCGAAGGCTGTAGGGTTTCGTGACATAATCATCAGCTCCCATTTCCAGGCCGAGGATTTTGTCCATTTCATCTTTCTGGACAGTCAGCATGATGATGGGCTGGCGGATGCCGTTCTGACGCATCTGGCGGCAAAAATCAAAGCCAGAACCATCTGGCAGGCGCACGTCAAGAATTATCAGGTGGGGATTGTGTTCGCGGGCATAGCGCAGGCCCTCGCTGCCCAACTGATGCCAGGTGACCTGATAGGATTCATGTTCGAGACCGGCTTTCAGACTGCTGGCGACTGCCGGATCATCCTCAATAATCAGAATTTGATTGTGTGTGGTCATGCTCAATTCATCCTGAAATTCTGTTCCAAGTATACCAGCCGATTTTGAAAGCCAGTCTGTTTGTGCCTATAATCGGTTTTTATATCGAGGTTAACGAAAGCTGTGTATCGCTGATGAAACCAATGACCTTTGATTTTAAGTCACGTCGCGCAGTGGTGACAGGGCGGCGGGGCATGGCAGCGGCGACCAATCCACTCGCGGCTCAGACCGCGCTCCAGATCATGCGGCAGGGTAATGCGGCGGATGCAGCGGTGGCGGCGTCGGCGGTGATGAATGTAACCGAACCGGGTATGTGTGGCATTGGCGGGGACTGTTTCGCGCTGTATTTTGATGCAAAAACGAAAAAGGTGAGCGCTCTGAACGGCAGCGGGCGGGCGCCCGCTGCGCTGACCGCAGAGGATGTGCGGGCACTGGGCTGGTCGGAGATGAACCCGTTTCATGCTCATGCGGTAACTGTGCCGG
>CAZKIB010000004.1:26465-26674 GCA_964552425.1 uncultured Anaerolineaceae bacterium
GGTGGATGCGATCCATTACGCAGATGAAGGTTATGCGCTCGCGCCGACGTTTGGCGCCGGCTGGCAGCGCAATGAAGCATTCCTGAAACGGGCGGTTAACTCCGAAGAATATTTACCGGGGGGGCGGCCCCCGAAGCCCGGCGAAATCGTGCGTTTGCCATCTTTGGCGAACACGCTGCGGTTGATCGCTGAAGGTGGTCCCGATGCGT
>CAZKIB010000004.1:26714-27486 GCA_964552425.1 uncultured Anaerolineaceae bacterium
TTGCAGGAACAGGGCAGCGTGATGACACTGGATGATCTCAAGGCACATTACTCGACCTGGGATGAACCCATTCTGACGAACTATCGTGGTGTGACGGTTTATGAATGCCCACCCAATGGTCAGGGGCTGGCGGCTTTGCAGGCCATGAACATCGCTTCCGTTTTTGAATTGGGCACGCTGGCATGGGATTCCCCAGAGCGGCTGCATTGGATGATTGAGAGTATGCGGCTGGCCTGGGCGGATGCGCGCCACTACATCGCGGATATGTCGAAATCGCGGGTTCCGGTGGATGATCTGTTGAGCCAGAGTTACGCTCAGGAACGCGCCCGACTGATTCACCCTGACCAGACCATGAAGCCACCAGCGTATGGCCTGCTGCCGAAAGGTTCAGACACCATTTACCTGTGTGTGGTGGATGGTGAGGGTAACGCCTGCTCCTTTATCAAGAGTCTGTATATGGGTTTTGGTGTGGGTATTGTGGCGAAGGGCACTGGTGTGTGGCTGCAAAACCGGGGCGCGGGTTTTGTGCTGGAACCGGGTCATGCCAATGTGCTGGAAGGTGGCAAGCGTCCTTATCACACGATTATTCCGGGAATGGCGCTGCAAGATGGTGAATTCTGGGGCTGCTTCGGTGTGATGGGCGGGTTTATGCAGCCGCAGGGACATTTCCAGGTGATGAGTGCCATGCTGGACGATGACCTGAACCCGCAGGAAGCGCTCGACAGACCCCGCTGGTATATTCTCGAAGGCAAGCCCGATGGCGAAGTTCTGC
>CAZKIB010000004.1:27496-31778 GCA_964552425.1 uncultured Anaerolineaceae bacterium
GGACGGCGCCGCGGAGGGTCATGCCCTGGTGATCGATGGCGAAGTTCTGCTGGAGGAGGGTATTCCGGTGCAGACGATGGCGCGTCTGGCCGAGATGGGGCATAAAGTGCGCCCGATTTCAGGACAGGGCAGAAGCACGTTTGGACGTGGGCAGATCATCCGGCGTGACCCATATACCGGCGTCCTGTTTGGCGGTACAGAACCTCGTTCCGATGGGGTGGTGGCTTCGTTCTGATGGACACCCCGAAGCGCAGGCGTGTGGTGTTATGTATGGGGCAGTATTGCAACATGGGCAGCCGTGCTAAAAAGCTGTACCGTGTATTGGATGCGCAGATTGCGAACCTCAATGGCGATGCTTTTCCGGGGCCAATCAAACTGGAAACAGCCAACTGCCTGAGCATGTGCGGCGCGGGGCCGAACCTGATGGTGTACCCCGAAGCGCGTGCCCTGAATGGGCTGGATGAAGCCAAACTTGCGCAATTTGTGTGCGATTATCTGCGCCCGATGGTTGAAACGGACTCCCAAGAGTAAGCTTTCTCAGGACAGGTAAAACGATGGCAGCGACCAGAACCGATGATCAGTTTCGCGTTGACGATTTTTTTCCGCGTGCTATCTTTGATCGAATCACAGAAGTTCGTGTCGATGCGCCAGAGATTATTTTCCAGCAGGCGCAGAATCGCAAACGGCGGGCGAAGCTGACCCATGACGGCAAAATGACCATACTGGCAGCCGATCACCCGGCGCGTGGGGTGACATCCAGTGGCAGCGACCCTCTGTTGATGGGCAACCGGCACGAATATCTTGGGCGCATCCTGCGGGTCATGATGGCATCCGGTTTTGACGGTGTGATGGCGACACCGGATGTCATCGATGAACTGCTCATCGTGGATTATATGGTACAGCAGGGCGGCGGGCCGTCATTTCTGGACAACAGGCTGCTCATAGGGTGTATGCAGCGGGGTGGCATCGCCGGCGCGCAGGGTGAACTATATGATCGTTTTACGGCCTACACGGCTGAAGCGATGGCGCGGCAGCGGCTTGACGGCGGGAAGATGCTGCTGCGTTTTTCGCCGGATGACGAACGTTCACTGATGACGCTTTATGAATGCGCGCAGGCGATTAACGCGCTTAATCAGTTTGAGCTTCCAGCCTTTGTCGAACCGCTGTGGGCTGTCCAGGCGAATGGTAAATGGACCACACAGAACAGCCCTGCGGAACTCATCAAATTGATCGGTATCGCCAGCGCGCTGGGGGATTCATCGCGCAACATCTGGCTCAAGCTGCCGTACTGCGAGAATTATGAACGGGTTGCGCTGGCAGCGACCATGCCGATCATTCTGCTTGGCGGCCCCTCACGAGAAGACCCGATATCCACCTTTGAAGATTTCGCGGCGGGGATGGCTGCCGGGGCCAATGTGCGCGGCGCGATGGTGGGGCGCAATGTGGTTTTCCCTGGCGCTGAAGACCCGGCGGCAGTGGCCCAGGCGCTGGATGACATTGTGCATCAGGGTATTTCAGCAGAGCAGGCCAGGGAGCGCATGATTGCCCATCGGGGTTATGAAAAGGATGCTTTAACCCGCTTTACAGTCTGATTGCTCGCCTTCCTAACACTCATGCCTTAATTTCATAATCTGGCACTTTATTGTATAATAGTCCTAAATAAAGTTGGGCATATTGTCCAGTTGTGTTGTTCACTGCGCAGAATTGAAGGAGAGAGCATTCTATGACCACTTCACAGCAGATCATCGCACAGACCGAACACTGGGGGGCGCATCATTACAAGCCGCTGCCTGTGGTTATCGCCGAAGCCGAAGGTGTGTGGGTGACGGATGTGGAGGGCAAACTATACATTGATATGCTCAGTGGTTATTCGGCAGTCAGTCATGGACACCGACATCCACGCATCATCGAGGCGGCCAAGCGCCAGATGGACCGGGTGACATTGACCGCACGCGCCTTTCATAACGATCAGGTGGGGCCGTTATTGCAGCAGCTCTCCGAATTGTGCGGGATGGACAAGTCCCTGATGATGAATTCGGGCGCTGAGGCGGTTGAAACGGCCATCAAGCTGGCGCGCAAGTGGGGTTATCAGGTCAAGGGTGTGCCGCGTTACGAGGCTGAGATCATCGTGTGTAACAACAACTTTCATGGTCGCACGACGACAGTCATCAGCTTTTCATCAGAAGAACTTTATAAGCACGATTTTGGCCCGCACACACCGGGATTTCGCCTGATCCCCTTTGGCGATGCCGATGCGCTTGAAGCAGCGATTACGCCGAACACTGTCGCGTTTCTGGTGGAGCCAATTCAGGGTGAGGGCGGTATCAATATGCCGCCGGCAGGCTATCTGAAGCAGGTGCGCGAGATTTGTGATCGCCATAACGTGCTGCTGCTGCTAGATGAAATTCAGGTGGGGCTGGGACGTACTGGCAAGATGTTCTGTTTCCAGCACGACAACATCGAACCGGACATCCTGATTCTTGGCAAGGCATTGGGCGGGGGCGTGCTGCCCGTCTCGGCGGTAGCGACGAAAGAAGACCTTTTGGGTTTGTTTGTGGCTGGTGAACATGGCAGCACCTTTGGCGCGAATCCGCTGGCCTGTGCTGTCGCGCGTGAGGCCCTGAGTGTGCTGGTCGATGAACGCCTGGATGAACGCGCAGCGGAAATGGGCGCGTATCTGATGCACCGGCTGCGTTCTATCGAAAGCCCGCATGTGGTGGAGGTGCGCGGGAAGGGGCTGCTGGTGGGTGTGGAAGTGAAAGCGGAACTCGGCGGTGCGCGGCCTTTCTGTCTGCGTCTGCTGGAAAAAGGCGTGTTATGCAAAGAAACCCACAAGGATGTGATCCGCTTTGCCCCGCCGCTGGTGGTCAAACGCGATGAACTGGACTGGGCACTGGAACGCATTGAAGCCGTTTTGATGGCTGAGGCTGTTCCGCAGCAAGCCTGAAGCGCTTAAGTCCGCGCTAGAAGGAAAATGAATGAGCGCATATAATGGGCGTGGGTCATTTGACCACGCCTTTTTTGTTTGATTTTTACACAGGGTAGACAGAGCATGGCCGTATTATACTGGGCGGATCAGGTCGTCGCGGACGTGTCGGCCGATGAAATCGTCATTAATGACTCAAAGACCTATTCCGGCAGCGCACATGTGGGTTCGCTGCGCGGGCCAGTGATTCATGATGTGATTTTGCGCGCTGCGCATCGTGCGGGGCGATCCGCTAGATTCTATTACGGCAGCGATGATTATGACGCGCTGGATGCTGTGCCGCCGAGTCTGTCGCGGGAACTCTACCAGCCTTATCTGGGCAAACCTCTGTGCGCTATCCCCGCGCCGGATGGCAGCAGTCGCAGTTATGCGGAATATTTCTATGATGAATTTATGGCCGTGCAGAACATGCTCGGCATTTTCCCTATTCCTTACCGCATGAGTGATTTATACCGTTCTGGCAGGATGAACGACGTGATTCGTGCGGCGCTGGAAAATGCGGCAGAAATTCGGGCGATATACCTGGAAGTCAGCAATTCTGAGCGCGAGGGGGATTGGTTTCCATTCAACCCGATCTGTGAAAACTGCGGGCGTATTGCCATGACGCGAGTCCACAACTTTGACGGCGAAAAAGTCCATTATCGCTGTGATCCGAATGCGATGGATTACGCGCAGGGCTGCGGGCACGAGGGCGCAGTCAGCCCATTTGATGGGAACGGCAAACTACCCTGGAAACTGGAATGGGCGGCCCGCTGGCAGGTATTGGGCGTGAATGTCGAAGGCGCGGGCATGGACCACTCGGTTGAAGGCGGCTCACGCGATGTGGCCGAGGCAGTTGCGCGCCGCGTGTTCAAAGCGGAACCCCCGGCGAATATCCCCTACGAATTTCTGCTGCTCGAAGGCGGCAAAATGAGTTCTTCGAAGGGTATCGGTTTCGCGGCCAAAGAAGTGTCCGAAGCGCTGCCTGCTGAGCTGCTGCGTTACCTGCTGGTGCGCACGAGGCCCCGCACGGCGATTAATTTCAATCTGGATAAGGACTCCGTTCCCCGATTGTTCGATGAATTTGACACGGCAGCGGACAATTACTTTGAGGAGACCAATGAGCCGGACGAAGCCTGGCAAAAACGGATTTTCGAGCTTGCTCAGATTTCGTCTGATAACCCGATTCTGAAGCTGTACAGACCACGTTTCATGCACGTGGTCACGGTGTCGCAGATTCCGGGAATCAATGCGCTCAAACATTTTGAAACCCACAAGGGCGAACTGCTGCTGCCCCAGGAAGTGGAGGAAATCCAT
>CAZKIB010000004.1:31810-45504 GCA_964552425.1 uncultured Anaerolineaceae bacterium
CACGCACGTGGCTGGAACGCTTCGCGCCGGATAGCGCAATTTTTGTGGTGCAGGAGACAGTGCCCCATGCGGCGCGCAGCCTGTCACCTGAACAGCGCACCTTTCTGGCGAGTTTTATCGACTGGTATCGCCAGCAGGACGCGCCGAATGGTGAGCGGATTCACAAGGCGATTTACGATATTGCAACGGAGCAGGGGTTAAAGGGTGGACAAGCCTTTCAGGTGATGTACCGGGCTTTTCTGGGGCGCACGAGCGGTCCTCGCGCTGGTGAACTGGTCGCCGCGCTGGATCACGATTTTGCGCTGCGCCGTTTGCAGCAGGTCGACAATATCCAGTATCTAGCCTCCGCCGGGTTCAGAATCGTGGAACGGCGGCGTGATGCGCACTACGCCAGCACGCTCAGAATTCACGCGGATGTCTTCGAAAAATTCCCGGAACTGCGCCTGGGTATCGCTTATGTCGCCGGGGTGCATGTGCAGGAACGCAATGAGGCTCTTGAAGCGCTAAAACAGAAAACGGCTGAAGCGCTGCATACCCAGTATAAGGGAATCAACATTGGTTCACTGGAGCATATCAAGGCTTATCGTGAACTCTACCGGATGTTTGGCGTGGACCCTGGCAAACGGAATCCCAGCACGGAAGCGTTACTGCGGCGTGTGGTGAACGGACGTGGTCTGCCGACGATCAATTCGGTAGTGGATTCCTATAATCTGGCGTCTGTTGAAACCCTCATCCCGATGGCAGCCTATGACGCGGCCTGCCTGAAATTTCCGGTGGAACTGCGTTTTTCGCTAGGCGATGAGGTACTCGAACCGATTGGCGGCGGTGAACCCATCACAGTTGAGGCAGGTGAACTTGTGTACGCTGACCAGGACAGAATCGTTTGTCTGGATTTTAATCATCGTGATGCAGACTACACAAAAATTACAGGCGCTACAACCGATGTCCTGCTTTTTGTGGACGGTTGCGGCGTGACATCCGTAGAAGATGTTCAGGGCGCGCTTGATCTGGCGACCAGCCGGATTGTGCGCACATCGGGTGGTGAACTGGCCTTTAGCGCGGTCATTTACCGGGATATTTAATGTGTCAGGCGGTGCGCCGCCAGGGCTGCCCCTACGATTCCTGCGTCATTCAACAACTGCGCAGGGACAGTGGGGGCATGGGTGGTCAGAAACGGCGCAAAATGGTCGAATTTTTTGCTCACGCCCCCGCCGAGTATCAGCAGGTCAGGTGAGAAAAGAAATTCGATGTGGCTCAGATAAACGTTCAGACGTTCAGCCCATTCGCGCCACTTGAGGTCCTTTTTCTTACGCACACTGTCGGCGGTCCATTTTTCGGCTTCTTTGCCATTGATTTCCAGGTGGCCGAGTTCGGTATTCGGCACGAGTTCACCGTTCACGAAAATGGCGCTGCCAATACCTGTGCCTAATGTCAGGATAATCACAACCCCCATTTTGTCGCGCCCTGCTCCGAAGCGCATTTCGGCCAGCCCGGCAGCGTCCGCGTCATTGACCAGAATCAGAGAACACCCGGTCCGCTGTCGCAGCGCCTTCTCTGCTTCGTAGCCGATCCAGGTATTGTCGACATTGGCGGCGCTGTGGGTTACACCGTGTTTGATGATCGCCGGAAACGTGCAGCCAATTAACCCATCCCACTCGAAATGCTGAACGATTTCGGCCACGACCTCTATCACCGCATCGGGCGTCGCGGGCTGAGGTGTGTCGATACGATGTCGCTCGGCGGTCAGAATGCCCTTTACTATGTTGACCGGCGCGCCCTTGATACCTGATCCGCCAATATCAATGCCCAGTATTTCCATATCCCCACCCCTGAATCCACGTTTATCCTTGTTACCATGCTATCGCAACTTGGCATTTTCGGCAGCAATTTCAGCGGTTGGTGATAAGAAACAATACGAGGGCGATCAACGAAGCGACCACCAGGAAAGGACCAATGGATTCGATCCCGATATTCGCTGCCAGAAAGCCGGCCAGCGCAGGCAGGCTGGCGATGCCCAGCCCGGCGGCTCCCACCTGAAAGCCTATCGCGTTGGTGGCATGGTCGCTGCCAAGCCGCTCCGGGGTGTTCGTGGTCAGCAGCGGGAAGATGGGCGCAAGGGCAAAACCCATCAGCGCGAGACCGATAAAACTGAGCCAATCGGACAGATTGAGGCTGATAAGTGCGGACCCGCCCAGGACCAACAGGAAACAGACTCGGATAGCCGGGATGATGGCGATGCGGTTGGCGATAAACCCGAAGACAAGCCGGCCAAGAGTGAAACTCCACCAGTAGAAGCTGACCCACTGCCCGGCAGTAATAATGTCGATAGAACGGGATTCGGTGAACAGGGTAAAGCTCCAGTTCCCGGCAGTAGCTTCCACCCCGGTGAAAACGAAGAACAGCGCAATACTGAGCAGGACAGCGGGCCGGCGTAAGGATTGGACAATAGAAGGCGCATGGATATTCGCGGCGGATTGGGTCTCGCCAATTTTCACGCGCCAGCGGTGCAGGGTAACTGTGAAGACCACGGCCAGAACCACCTGGATGACAGCCATGATAAAGTAAGCGACTCGCCAGGACTGTCCCATGCTGAAGAGGGCAGTCATCAGCAGTGGGCCAAGCGCCGCACCCAGACCGAAGCTGGCGTGCAGCCAGTTCATGAGGCGCGGGGTGAAATTGCTGGCGAAATGCAGATTAATTCCAGCGTCAATAATTCCCTGACCCACACCGAGAACAAGGCCGATCACAATCATGAACCACCAGCCGGGGGCCACACCGTACCCTGCTAAACCCGCCGCGCTCAAAAGGCTGGCGATCAGCAGGGCCGGGCCGATGCCCAGACGGCTGACGATGCGCCCACTCAACAGACTGGCGCTGAGATAGCCGGCAGTAGTAGGGATCACCAGGATGCCTAATGCCGCATCGCTGACTGCAAATGTATCGCGGATGGAGGGCCAGGCCACGCCGAGCAGACCGCCGGGCAGCCCCAGGGCGACAAAGGTCAGGTAAGCGATTGATACCACCCGATAATCTATCCGGGAATGTGCTTGAGTGAGCATGGACGCAGCCTGTTGTATGCAGTGGAAAAATAATCAGACCGGTCTGGGCCGGTCTGAACGTTATCTTATCAGGGACTATGGTCGAAACACAAGATCATTCCAGCGGCGCGAAAGTGAGCGATTGAAGATGATCGACGGCAGCAGCAAGCTGTGGATCATCCGGGTCATCAAATGATTCCGGGTCCCAATCCACCACGATATCCGGGGTGATGCCTGCGCCGTGAATCCAGTGGCGGTCCGGGGTCAGCCAGCGGGCAACGGTCAGACGCAGGCCGCCGCCGTTAACCAACTGCTGGACAGTCTGCACCGTGCCTTTCCCGAAGGTGGTTTCCCCGATGATGGTGGCCGCTCCCACATCCTGCAACGCGCCCGCCACGAGTTCCGAAGCGCTGGCGCTGCGCTCATCCACCAGCACAACGAGGGGGATTTTGAGTTCTGTGTAAGAGCCGTTTGCGCGGAAAATCTGCTCACGATTGTCTCCAAAATCCTCGATGACGACAGGTCCTTCGGCGACAAAGGCGCTGGCGACGTTGATAGCGCTGGTCAGCAGGCCGCCGGGGTTGCCGCGAAAGTCGAGGATGAGACCATCCAGTTCATCCGGCTGGAGTTGTTCAATGGCTGCGTCAATTTCGGAACGCGCACCGGAGGTGAATTCATTCAGTTTGATGTAACCGAAGCTGGTGTTTTCGATCACATACGATTCAATATTGACAATCTCAATGCGCTGGCGGATGAGGGTGAATTCGACCTCTTCGCCCTGGCGAAGCATGGTGATGTCGACGGTTGTGCCTGCCGGGCCGCGCACCTTTGCTGCCAGTTCGATCTGGCTGAGGCTGAGAACCTCCTCGCCGTTGACCACCGCGAATATATCGCCGATTTTAATGCCGGCCTGTTCAGCGGGTGTGCCCTCCAGGATGTTGGCGACCTCGATGCCACCCACTTCCTCGTTGGTGCGAATGACCACGCCAATGCCTTCTATCGCGCCGGACAGGTCATCAAACAGCACCGGGTACTGCTCGGCGTTCATGTAACCGCTGTTCTCGTCATCCAGCGCTTCAACCATGCCGCGAATCGCGCCATCGACGAGTACCTGTGGGTCAACTTCGACTTTATCCGGCGCAACGAATTCATTTTCAATGAGATTATACACCTGCCAGAAGGCTTCAAAGATGCCTTCCGTGCCCTCTGGCTGTACATACTGGTTTTGTGCGAGCGTGACTGAATTCTGATTGCCGAGCGCGAAACCCATGATGAAGACGATAACCAGCGCAAACCCGGCCGGAAGATGGCGCGCCCGTTGAAATATAGGGGTAATCCTGTTCATGTGAGACCGCTTACTCCACAATACCTTTGTTGAATGTCATTATAGCATGATGAACATAATAGCCGGTTGAGCGGGTTGTAAGCGTGCCGTAAAAAAGGCCAGATGGTACAATCGCACAGGTATTTTCAGAATGATATAGGATGGGCCATATGGAGCGAGATGCCCTGCGCGATTACTGCCTGAGCAAAAAGGGAACCACTGCTGAGTTTCCTTTTGGGCCGGATGCGGAAGTGTTTAAGGTGATGGGGAAAATGTTCGCGCTGATTCCGACGGACGCTGCCCCGCCGACGATCAGCCTGAAGTGTGACCCGGCGCTGGCTGAAATCCTGCGGCAGACTTACCCGGCAGTCATTCCGGGTTATCACCTCAATAAAAAACACTGGAATACTGTCGCTGTGGATGGCAGTGTCCCCGAAGACGAGGTGCTGGAGATGATTGACCATTCGTATGAACAGGTGGTCAGGGGGTTGAAGAAATCCGAGCGCGACAAGCTTGAGTAACCTTAAGCTTAATTGCGCTTAAACAATAATACATTAAAATAGCTTTAACGATGATGTAAAGCTATTAAATTTGGAGTACTAAAAATGCAAACTGAGAAGATCATTGTCGCGCCCGTAAGTCTAGCAAGACTAATACAGGATATGGAGCGCGGCAGACTTCGCATACCTCGATTTCAAAGGGAGTTTGTATGGGAACGGACCCGTATACAAAAACTTTTGGACAGCATGTTCAAAGAGTATCCAATAGGCACTTTGTTTTTTTGGGAAGCACCATCGGACTATAACCATTTGCTGCGTGATCTAGAAGAATTGCAGCAACCTCCTCGCAAATCAGGTGAAAACTACACATTTATACTTGATGGGCAGCAGAGATTAACTTCATTATACGCCGTGATAAAAGGACTCCTAATACGCGGAGATGATTATTCGAGAATTGTGGTTGATTTGGGCATTAGCGATCCTAATCAAAATTTACCTTTTCTCTATCGTAAACCTGATAATCAAAGATGGATAACGGTAAGAGACTTGTTAGGTGAGGAAATCTTTACCATATACAACAAATTACCAAATGATGAATACAAACAGAGATTCGAAAGATACCGTAATGTTCTGACCAAGTATCCATTTTCAGTTGTAACGGTCAGTGAGATGGATATTGAAGATGCAATTGAGATTTTTGAGCGAATTAATCAACAAGGTCGACGTCTCAGCCGATATGATTTAATAACTGCATCCGTATTGACTGACAGTTTTGATCTTCGAGAGCGAACTGAAAAAGACATTGCCGATAGAATTTCACCGAGTTTCGGCGAAATACCTGAAACCAGTATTCCGCAGGCATTAGCGTTGAATATCAAAGGTAGTACCGAATACAACACTCAAATGAGTTTAAGAACAGAAGATGTGCAAGCAGTTTGGCCTGCTACAGTTGAGTGCCTCATGCTTGCTGTCGAATTTGTACGAAGTCAATTTGGAGTTGCTCGTCTTGAGTTCTTACCGTATGACGCTATGCTTCCGGTGTTGCAACATTACTTCTATTATGGAAATACACGCTCTATAATTTCTCCATCCCATTTGGAGCAGTTGGAGCGTTGGTTTTGGCGCACGACTTTTAGCGAACGGTACAGCAGTGCTAGTCAAACTCGGATGACAGAGGATGCAGGCTTCATCAGAAAACTTATTGACTCTGGGCATGAGTTCGATTTTCCCGTTACGCTAACATTGAATGCGCTAATTAACGGTTCAATGAGAAGTACAACTTCTGCTGTAAGAAATGGGATCCTTTGTTTGCTAAATCTAAAGAGACCGTTGCGATTTGACAATGGATCTGAATTCCGAATTGATGGGGACGATTTTTCAAAGTTTACTCGTGCAGAACGCCATCATGTTTTTCCAGCAAGTTTTCTAAAGGAACGTGGTCATGACAGCCGGGATGTGCATAGAATCCCTAATTTCTGCTTCATACCTGCTGATTTGAACAAAAGAATTTCAGATAATCCTCCAAGTCAGTATATGCTTGCCTTATATGATATGCACGGCGAACACCGATTCGGGCAAATTATACGTACGCACTTGCTTCCCCTTGAAGACGATTCTGGATTGTGGTCTGACGATTACGACACATTTATTACGAGACGGGCTAGCCTATTGTATGACGAGATTTTACACCGATGTGGTGTGGTTCCCCGGATATCTGAGGAACATCGAAATCCAGTTGTTGATACGCTTGAAAAGGCGATTCGGGACCTTGTTCATGATACTTTGAGTAATACTTTCGGATATGATTATTGGCGCGAAGGTGTCATGAGTGTTGCGGGAGATGTTCATTCGAGAATTGAGTCCAGGATTGATGATTTTGTTCGCAAAACGCCAGGCGTATCCAAAAGTCAATTTGCATCCAATTTACGCGCAAAATGGGATTATGCTGATTTATCCGATTACCCTAAAATCATACTAAGCAAGAAATGTTGGCCTAACTTTGCTCCCGTATTTCGCTCGAAGCTGGATACCGAACGCTATCTGGATGATTTTCGAGAATTTCGCAATCGGACTAAACACACAAGAGATATTGATAGCATATTGGAACATCGCGGACAGGCGGCAATCTTATGGTTGACGCAAACATTGGAAGTTGACTTAAGCCAATATGGCGTCTTCTAAAAAACAGATTTCACTTGCCGATGCCGCCGCGCTGGTACGTGATTCACAGACCATCGCGCTGGGTGGGATGACAGTGTACCGGCGTCCGGTGGCGTTTGTGCGCGAGCTGCTGCGCCGCGACCCTCGTCCGAAGGATTTGACCTTGCTGTGTTTCACCGCCGGGTTCGAGTCGGACCTGCTGGTGGGGGCGGGGTGTGTGGGGACGGTGCGGAGTGTGTATTTCGGGCTGGAATCATTTGGTCTCGCGCCCATGTTCACCGAAGCAGTCCAGCAGGGCACAATCCATGTGATGGAAGAAACCGAAGCCAGCATCGTCATGGGGATGCGAGCGACGATGGGCGGGGTGGGGTTTATGCCATCCCACGCCTGGGTCGGTACGGATTTGCCCCGACTGCGGCCCGATGTGAAAACCATGAGTGACCCGTATACGGGCGAGGAACTGATGGTGTTTCCGGCGATTTCGCTGGATGTGGCCGTGCTGCATGGGCTGGAAGCGGACGCTTTCGGAAATGTCAAACTGAACAACAACCTCGGTATTGATATGGAACTGGTTTATATTGCGAAGACGGTTATCGTCACCGTCGAGCGGATTGTCGAGCGTGTGGAGCCTTCGCTGAATGGGCACATGCTGCCTGCGCCGGGAGCCGATTATATCATTCACGCGCCGCAGGGGGCCTGGCCGACAAGCTGCTACCCGGATTACCCGGTAAGCGGCGGCGAGTTCCTTCGGTATGTTGACCTGTGCAACGCCGGCAAATTTGACGACTATCTGGCAGGGTTTCTGGCAGACAATCGCTCGGACACGAAATAGCCATTGCACGGCGCAAGGCGTGTCGTTATACTGGACTTAATTGCATAAACGAACCAGGGGAGTCCACGCAAGTGGGCTGAGAGGATGCGTAATGCCGCGTCGACCCTTAACCTGATCCGGGTCATGCCGGCGTAGGGAGCGCTCCACAGATATGTGTACCCGCCACCCTTGCCCAACCGGACAGGGTGGTTTTCATTTTCAGGGAGGTTGTGATGAAGGTTCCTGGGATGTTGGCGCTGCTGCTGGTGATCTTTACGCCGGTGATCGCGCAGGATCAAACGCTCACGCTGGTCACGCATGACAGTTTCAATGTGAGCGAGGAAGTGCTGGCGCAGTTCGAGGCGGAAACCGGTATTACAGTTGAAATTCTGCGCAGTGGGGACGCGGGTTCGATGGTCAACCAGTCGATATTGAGCAAAGAGAATCCGCTGGGGGATGTGCTGTTCGGTATCGACAATACCTTCCTGAGCCGCGCGCTGGATAATGACCTGTTCGTGACCTATCAGTCCCCCAACCTGGAAGGTGTGCCGGAGGAGTTTATCCTTGACCCGGACTTCCGTGTAACGCCCATTGATTACGGCGACGTGTGCCTCAATTATGACGCGGCCTACTTTGCTGAGAACGAACTGCCTTTGCCGGAAAGTCTGGCTGACCTGACAGACCCACTTTATAACGGGCTGCTGGTGGTGGAAAACCCGGCGACTTCTTCACCAGGGCTGGCTTTTCTGCTGGCAACTATCGGTACATTTGGAACGGAAGGGGATTATACCTATCTCGATTTCTGGGCAGATTTAGTCGAGAATGATGTGCGAGTGGTGGATGGTTGGGAGACAGCCTACTTTGGCGAGTTCAGTGGGGCAGCGGGCAGTGAAGGTGCTTTCCCGCTGGTGGTGAGTTATGCCAGCAGCCCGCCGGTGGAGGTGTTTTACATGGAGACCCCGCCCGAAAGCGCGCCGACAGGTTCGATTGTCGCGCCCGGTACATGTTTCCGGCAGATCGAGTTCGCCGGCATTCTGAGTGGGAGCGAGCAAATTGAACAGGCGCAGCAGTTCATTGACTTTATGCTTGGGCTGGATTTTCAGGAAGATGTACCGCTGCAAATGTTCGTTTTTCCGGTCAACCCGGAGGCTGAACTACCGGAGATTTTTGTGGATTACGCTCAGGTTGCCGTAGAACCAGTGCTGGTGGACAGCGCTGAGATTGACGCGAACCGCGAAGAATGGATTCAGGCGTGGACCGAGATCGTTTTGCGCTGAACGTCTGGCGCATGGCGCGGCGTGGGCTGCTGCTCGCGCCGCTGCTCTTTCTGTTGATTTTTTTCTTTTATCCGCTGGTGACAATCTTCAGTGTCAGCCTCGCGCCGGAAGGGCAGCTTGATCTGGGTTTTCTGGGGTCCCTGGCGCGTTTCAGCGATACGCTGTGGTTTTCGATTGGACAGGCGCTGATTTCCACGCTGCTCACCATTACGCTGTCAGTCCCGGCGGCTTTTGTGTTTGTGCGCTACGAGTTCCCCGGTAAAAGGCTGCTGCTGTCGTTATCGACCCTGGCATTTGTGCTGCCGACGGTGGTCGTGGCGGCTGCGTTCAGCGCGCTTGTGGGTGAACGCGGACTGGTCAACGACATCCTCATGGCCGTGTTTCAACTGGAAAATGCCCCCATTCAGTTAGAGCGCACTTTGACGATTATTCTTATTGTGCATGTGTTCTATAATTTCGCGGTGGCCCTGCGCATGATAACCGGGTTCTGGGCCAATCAAAGCCCGCGCATGGAAGAAGTGGCGCGGGTGTTAGGCGCGTCTGGCTGGCGGCTGTGGTGGCACATTCGCCTGCCGGTGCTGCGGCCTGTTCTGCTGGCATCATCCATTCTGGTGTTCATTTTTACCTTTACAAGTTTTGGTGTGGTCATCATCCTGGGTGGGCCACGTTTTGCGACTCTCGAAGTGGAAATCTACCAGCAGGCGGTCAATCTGTTTAACCTGCCGGTAGCTGCCGGCTTATCCATCGCGCAGATAGGATTGATGTTCGTGCTGATGCTGGTTTACACCCAGTTACAGCAGCGTGTACCGCTTGATCTGCAAAGCGCCGGACAAATCGCGCGAAGGCCACGTGGAAGGCATGAGTGGGGTCTGGTAACGGCCTGCGTGATTGTCATACTTGTGCTGCTGTTTACCCCCCTGCTGGCGCTGGTCGTGAGGTCATTTACCGGACCAGAGGGCCTGACCCTGCGGTACTATCAGGAACTGAGTGTCAATACGCGCGGGTCGGTCCTCTTTGTGCCGCCCTTGCAGGCTGTTGGGAACTCTGTGGTGTTCGCCGTTCTGACCACCGTTCTGGCGTTAATTCTTGGCGTTCTGACAGCCTATCTGCTGGGTGGGCGTGTATCCCGGTGGTCAAAATGGCTGGACCCGGTGTTCATGCTTCCGCTGGCAACCAGCGCGGTGACACTGGGGTTTGGTTTTATCATCGCGCTGGACGAGCCGCCGCTGAATTTGCGGACATCGCCTGTGTTGATCCCTCTGGCGCACACTCTGGTTGCGATGCCGTTTGTGGTACGCAGTGTCCTTCCGGCTTTGAACAGCATCGCGCCGAATATTCGGGATGCCGGACGCACGCTGGGAGCCGCGCCCTGGCAGATGTGGCGCTGGATTGAACTGCCGCTTATCAGCCGGGGGATCATCGTGGGGGCTACCTTTGCCTTTACGATCAGTATGGGGGAATTTGGTGCATCGCTCTTTATTGCCCGCCCGAATACACCGACCATGCCACTGGTGATCTTCCGGTTGATTAACCAGCCTGGATCGCTGAATATCGGGCAGGCAATGGCGATGAGTGTGCTGTTGATGGGGGTGTGTGGCATCAGCTTCGCAGTAATTGAGCGGCTGCGAACTGCCGAGGTAGGGGAGTTCTGATGCTGGAAATTGTGGACATCACCCGCGCTTTTGAAAATAAACCTGTGCTGCGCGGAATTGATTTACATGTCCAGCGGGGTGAGATTTTGTGCCTGCTGGGGCCGAGCGGTTGCGGAAAAACCACCCTCCTGCGCATCATCGCGGGTTTGGAGCGGGCAGATACCGGCGAGGTGGTGTATGACGGTCAATCGCTGCGGGATGTGCCCGTACACCAGCGTGATTTTGGGCTGATGTTTCAGGATTTCGCGCTGTTTCCACACATGAACGTCGCCGAAAATGTCGCCTTTGGTCTCAAAATGCGGCGCGCGGCAGACATTCATAAACGAGTTCAGGAAGTCATTGAGATGGTCGGTCTGAGCGGTTTTGAGCGGCGGGATGTGACCGGGCTGTCAGGCGGTGAAAAGCAGCGGGTCGCCCTGGCGCGCAGTCTTGCGTCCCGCCCGCGTTTGCTGATGCTGGATGAGCCGCTGGGTTCGCTGGATGCCGCCCTGCGCGCACGACTGGTACTTGAACTGCGGCAGATCATTCAAAGTATTGGTCTGACGACTGTGTATGTCACGCACGATCAGCAGGAGGCTTTTGCCATTGCTGACCGGATCGCGATCATGAACACGGGTTTGATTGAGCAGGTGGATTCCCCGCAGAAATTATACTGGCAGCCCGCGAAGGTGTTTGTCGCCATGTTCCTGGGGTTGAACAATGTCGTGCCTGTGCTGGATTTTGCAGATGGGCAGGCACTGACAGCACTGGGGCCATTCAGGGCCGACGGTCCATCAGATGCGCTGCTGCTGCACCCACGCGGCATTTCGCTCACAGATCAAGGCCCGCTTCACGGGAAAATAGGGGAGCGGGTGTTTCAAGGGGATGTGTACCAGCTCACGCTGGTTCATGCGAGCGGCATCGCGCTGCGTCTTTATACCCCTGCCGATTCACCATCCGTGCCGGCAGTGGGTCAGATTGTCCATATCACGGTTCAACCGGGTAGAGTGCGGGCTTTGAACAATCAGAACCTCGCCATAAAGCAAACACGCCCCTCATAGGAGCGTGTTATCAATTCTTCTGGATGCCGCAGCGTTATACGTCCAGGTTACGGACGCTTTTCGCGTGGGTCTGAATAAAACGTTTGCGTGGCGGCACGCTGCTGCCCATGAGCATGTCGAAGATACGGTCTGCCTCGGCAGCGTCTTCGATGGCAACCTGTAAGAGTGTACGCCGCGCAGGGTCCATCGTCGTTCATTTCACCGAGACCTTTGTAGCGGTTGACGCGCACCTTGTCCGGGCTTTCATACTTTGTGAGCGCCTGAGTCAGCAAACGGTCTTCCGACACCCCCGCCGATGGGTAAACATATTCGATGGTCTTGCCGAATTGCAGACGATAAATGGGTGGCTGCGCGATGTACAGATGACCTTCCTGAATGAGTGGCTGCATGTGACGGAAGAAGAAGGTCAGCAGCAGGGTACGAATGTGGCTGCCATCCACATCGGCATCGGTCATGATGATGACACGCCCATAGCGCAGTTTGTCTACGCGGAAATCTTCGCTGATGCCTGTGCCAAAGGCCGAGATCATCGCTTTGATTTCGTTATTGTCCAGCACTTTGTCCAGGCGGGCACGTTCGGTATTCAGAATTTTGCCGCGCAGGGGCAGAATCGCCTGAAAATGGCGGTCACGGCCCTGTTTGGCGCTGCCACCGGCGCTGTCCCCCTCAACGATGTAAATTTCGGCTTCTGCGCCGTGTGCCGAGCAGTCGGCTAATTTGCCAGGTAACGTGCTGCTTTCCAGCAGGCTGGGGCCGCTGCGCACCAGATCGCGCGCCTTGCGGGCCGCTTCACTGGCACGTTTGCTCAGCATACATTTTTCGACAATTCTGCGCGCGTCACGCGGGTTCAGTTCCAGAAATTCATAGAATGCTTCGGATACCACCTGTGAAACCGCGCCCTGAACTTCCGGGTTGAGCAGCTTTACTTTGGTCTGACTTTCAAACTGGGGCTGTGGGTGTTTCACGCTGACGATGGCGGTAATGCCTTCGAGTGTGTGTTCGCCTGAGAAATTGCCCTCTTTTTCTTTGAGCAGATTCTCTTTGCGGGCATAACGGTTGATAACGCTGGTAATGGCCGAACGCAGGCCAGTCAGGTGAGCGCCGCCGTCGGGCGTGAGAATCGTATTAGCGAAAGCCAGTTCGGTTTTTGTGGAGGTATCGGCGTATTGAAAAGCGAGTTCAACACCCACGAAATAAGAGGGTTTGTCTTCCGGTGTGATTTCGATTTCGCGTTCGGCATAGACGGGTTCGTGCAGCGCGGCGCGATTGCCGTTCAGATAACGGACAAATGAACGCAGCCCACCTTCAAAATAGAAGGTCGTTTCACGCGGGATCGGACGCACACGCTCGTCACGCAGGGTGATAGACACCTTGCGGGTGACGAAAGCCATCTCACGAAAACGCTTTTCGAGCGTGGCAAAGTCAAATTCGTGTTTCTCCATAATGGTGAAGTCGGGCACAAAAGTCTGGACCGTGCCTGTGCCTTCACCTGGTTCGAGCGGGCGAACCTTATGGACATCGGAAGTGGGCTTGCCTTCCGAATAGGTCTGCTCCCATACAAAACCATCCCGATAGACCTGTGAACGGAAATAGGAGGACAGGGCGTTTACGGCGGATACACCGACGCCATGAAGCCCACCACTCACTTTGTACGCCTGCCCATCAAATTTCGCGCCGGCTCCAACTTCTGTCATCACGACTTGCAGAGCCGAGACGCCTTCTTCTTTCTGGATACCAACCGGGATGCCAACCCCGTTATCGGCTACTGAAACCATATGATCGTCGTACAGTGTGATGGTGATATGGTCACAACGGCCTGCCAGCGCTTCATCAATGGCATTATCGACGACTTCATATATCAGGTGATGAAGGGCACGAATATCGGTTCCGCC
>CAZKIB010000004.1:45558-54417 GCA_964552425.1 uncultured Anaerolineaceae bacterium
GGTTTTAGTTTCTTGATACTTTCTTCATTGTAAGCCGGAGCCGCGCTTCGATCCGCCATACTCTCTCCTCAATTATCACCAGACCGCAACAAACTCAACCCATACACCCGTATAGGTGTTATTAAACATCTGCGATGCACTCTGTGCAGTGGGAAAACTCTTCTGAAAGAGCTTTTTACCTTTCATTAATTATACTGCACTCTGAGCGCTGCGACAATACGAAACCGAACATACTTGCTAGGTGCTTGCCCGCCGCTTTCCTTGACATGATGGCATTGGGAACTTACAATATCCAGTAATGCCCTCGTAGCTCAGCGGATAGAGCAACTGTCTTCTAAACAGTGGGTCGGGAGTTCGAGTCTCTTCGAGGGCAAAACAGCGCAAAAGAAAATGCCCGCCTGTCGACGGGCATTTGTGTTATCAGGCCATGATCTGGTCGTAGAGTGAGCGGGTTTCCTCGGCAGGTTTGATGCCCGCCTTGTTGAGTTCATCGACCAGTTTCTGGAAGTGACCAGCGGCCTCACTGCGGCGGCCAAGCTTTGCATAAAGCTGCATGACCTCCCGGTGGACATCTTCACGGGTGCTGTCTTCCGAGAGCGCCTTCTGGAACAGTGCCAGAGCATGTTCGGGACGATCCTCGGCGAGGCGGACACGGGCCATTTCCGTAAGCGCTTCGAGATAGCCGGCCTGGAAATCCTTGCGGCGTTCGACAATCCAGGGATCATTGTGCCCCTGCAAGAATGGGCCACGATAGAGTTCGATAGCCCTGGCCCAGGATTCCATGCGTTTTGGATTGGTTTCATCACGTCCGGCCATCAGCGTCGTCACAAAATCCATCACGTCGTACTTAATGGCAAGGTCAGGATTGACGCGATAATAGCCGTCGTCATGTACCAGCACATCCATATCCAGAGCCTTATGAAGACGCCGTTTGGTGACGTGGAACACATTGACAGCCTGATCTGTGACCAGTTCCGGCCAGAACGCCTGACATATTTCGGAACGGGTGATACTGGGACGGTCCAGGGCGAAGAAAAAGAGCAGGCGGGGCAGATGACCTTCCCATGTGTCAATAGTCTGTCCGTTCATCAGGATGTAGCCAGGGCCGAGGGCGAAAACCTGTAACTCGTTTTCACCAACGGTTGAGATGTCGTAGAAATTCTGACTGATTAATTTTTCATCCTGAAGAAGCACGGCCCGTTTCTCGGCAATGAGCGATACCCAGGGCAGGCGGGGGAGCGTGCGGCTGTTGATGACCAGTCGACAATTGGCGGGGAGTTTACCGATTAAGCGATCAACGAACATCTGCACATCGTCGGCACTGTCACTGCGATCATACTCATCCAGAATGAGCATGAACGGTTCGTCGCTCATTTCAGATAAGTCAAGGACAAAAGTCTCAAGCAATGTGTCAAAGTCCTGGGACGCATTTGGCGGTAGAATATTGATATGGCGTCCAAACGTCGGGTGTTGATTCGCCAGATCATGGGTAATGCCGGACAAGAAGGAGTTGAGGTTAATGTCGTCTGGCCCCAGAGCGTAATAAAACACCTTTAAGTCCGGGGTGTTGATGAGCCTGGCAACCAGAACGGAACGATATTGACTGCGCGGATGGAGCAGAATAACACGGGCATCTTTAGCCTGCTCCTGAAAATTCTGGTAGGACTGTTCAATTAAGTCATGTAATCTCACAGGTCCGCTGACCTCCAATAGACACGGGTAATTCCATTCTATTTTAGCACAGATATAAGACATTTGCTAATGTGATGTTATCCGTGACTTACAAGCGAATGCGAACCTGTATTGAGGAGGAATTTCTCATGAAAAAACCGGGTCGTCCATTAGGTCTGTCGCTGGCTATTCTTATCAGTTTCATGTTGTTTACCCTGCTGCCAATTGCTCAGGTCATTTTTGTGCTATCTTTGCGGCAGCAGTTCCAGACCATTGAATTTCTTGAGGGCGGTGGAGCCATTGGCGGGGACCTGAAAGGCTTTGAAGACATCCAACTCATCGTACCCGTGATTACAGCGTTGATTTTCGCGGTGGTTGCTGCGTTGGCGTGGGTGGGCAGGCCAAAGCGCATTCGCCTTATTTTCGTGAGTACGGTTGTACTCATTACGATGATTACACTGGGTATGACGATCAGTTCGATGTATGCGCCTGACACGATAGAACAGGGGATGGACTCTGGTGCAGGATTTATCGACTCCCTGCTGATCGCGCGTGTGGCCGTCAGTTTACTGGTCGCATTGTACGTGATGTGGTATGTCAACAGGGGGCCAGCCAGGGCTTTTTATCGCGGACACTATTTGTCTGATCCGGCGGACACGGTTCACCCCGAAGGCTAGTGGTTCAGGTGTTTGCCCAGGTACGCCATAAGTCCGGCAGGCGTGTCACCTGCCCCTCATGTGTGATACATACATGTTTGCTCTCGCCTGTGACATGCAGTTCCTGGGTCTCAGCATCGGCGATTTCGTAATTGAAGGTGACGGTACGACTTTTCATTTCCTCAATCCAGCAGCGAACTGTCAAGCGCTGACCGTAGCGCACCGGTTTGAGATAACGGGCAGTGACTTCGGCGACTGTGAGATACAGACCACTGCGTTCAAATGAGGCATAGTCGGTTCCGCGCTGCCGCGCATAGCTGGTACGGCCTTCTTCAAAGTAGACAATATAACTGGCATGGTGGACGATACCCATTGCGTCAGTTTCTGCATAGCGCACATAAAAGGTGGTATCGGCGACAAAGCGATCCTTCGGGGCCAAGCCGGTTCTCCTAGAGTGGTTTTTGCAGCACTGCCGCGCCTTTTTCGTTGGCGTAGGTCTGCACGACGGTGAGTTTGTAATCTTCTACCCAGCGATTGACCATCGCGTATTCGTCGTCGCGCAGGAAATCGTCCACAAGAATGAACGCACCGGGACTCAAACGCTCATACAGGAGGGGCACAGCAGGGTAACGGGCCATAGAACCTGTGCCTGAAGGTGGGCCATCAATGACGAGCAAATCAATCGTGCCGGGCAGATTATCCAGCGCGGCGGTATCGTACCAGGGGTAAGCGGTTTCACCCAACAGGACTGGCTTGAGCGGGGCGTAACGCACCTGGGCGACGTGTGCCAGACGGTGACTTGTGACATTCGCTGAACTGACACCGGCGAACGAGGCATCATGTTCCAGTGAAATAAGCTGGCCTGAACCCTGCTCCTGCAACGCATAAGCGGAAACCACAGTGGAGACCCCGCTGCCGACCTCCAGCACCAGGCGAGGCGTGTATTCACGAATGAGTGAAACGCCAATGATGACAAAATCAGGGGAGGCCGCCCATAAGCGCATGGAAGGCAGCGGATGGGCAATTTTTAAGGTGGAATACAGCGAGAACAGGGCTTCAGTTTGCCAGTAATGGCGCACCTGCTCAATCTGTAGTTTATGGTAGATGCGTAACAGGGTAGAAAGCAGTAGGTAGGCCAGAGGAATCAGTGACAGCGCTGCGCCGAAACCGCCCAGAAAAAAGCCTGCCACAACGGTAAAAATGGCCCATAATGCCCATTTAACATAGGTATCGCGCCGAAAGGCAAAAAACTTCGGATCACTTTCTTCAATCTGTACAGGTTTGGGAATGGGCATCAAGGTTAATCCGGTTTATGCCGGCGGGCGAGTTCAGCCCGGACATCATCCAAAGAAATATCAAGTTGGGCCATCAGCACGAGGGTGTGATAAAACAGATCGGAAAGCTCTCCGATCTGCTCGTTACGACCCTGACCAAGCGCGGCGACGATCACTTCAGTGGCTTCTTCACCGACTTTCTGCGCAATTTTGTTCAGCCCTTTGTCAAACAGCATACTGGTGTAGCTATCAGTTTTCGGGTGAGCCTTCCGATTCTGGATGATGGTTTCCAGTTCTGCAATCATTTCAGGCATGGGAGTTGTCTGCCGCCAATTCTGACAGGTTACGAAAAAAACAGGTTTGTTCACCGGTATGACAGGCTGGACCCGCCGGCTCCACCGTGATGAGCAGGGTATCGGCATCGCAATCGACCAGAATCTGCCGCACTTTCTGGATATTACCGGAGGTCGCGCCTTTGTGCCAGAGTTCACCCCGGCTGCGGCTCCAGAACACCGTCTCTCCAGTGGCGATGGTCTGCCGGAGCGATTCGGCACTCATATAAGCCAGCATCAGCACCTGATGGGTGTCTGCATCCTGAACAATAGCCGGGATGAGACCCTGAGCATCCCACTTAATCTCTGGCAAGCTCATCATATTCCCACCCCTTTGTTCTGACTGGAATGTTGAACTCGTAGAGATAATCTTTCAGGTCGCCGATGCGCATTTCGTTGTAGTGAAAAACGGATGCAGCCAGAGCAGCATCGGCTTTGCCGGCAGTCAGAGCTTCGCGGAAGTGTTCCATCGTTCCCGCGCCCCCGGAAGCAATCACGGGAATGGACACCGCCTCGGCCACAGCGCGGGTCAGGTCAAGATTATAACCGTCCTTTGTGCCATCCCGATCCATACTGGTCAGTAAAATTTCGCCCGCGCCGCGATCCTCAACTTCTATCGCCCAGTCGATGGCGTCTTTGCCTGTCGGAACACGTCCGCCGTTGATAAAGACCTCCCAGCGGCCATCCACCCATTTGGGGTCAATGGCAACAACAATGCACTGGCTGCCAAAGGCCCAGGCCCCTTCGTTGATGAGGTCCGGGTTTTTGATCGCTGCGCTGTTGATCGAAACTTTGTCCGCGCCGGCCAGCAGGGTTGCGCGAATATCGTCCAGAGTGCGAATGCCGCCGCCCACGCAGAAGGGAATAAAGATGGTGTCGGCGACATGACGAACCATATCCAGCGTGGTGTTGCGGTTTTCGTGTGAGGCGGTGATGTCGAGGAACACCAGTTCATCCGCGCCTTCGCGGTCATAGATGGTCGCCTGTTCCACTGGATCACCGGCGTCCTGCAAATTGATAAAGTTGATGCCCTTGACCACCCGGCCATTCAGTACATCAAGGCAGGGTATGATTCGTTTGGTAAGCATGATGTTTATCCTTTCGCTGCTGCCAGCGCATCTTTCAGCGCGATCTTGCCCTGATAAAGAGCCATGCCGATGACGACCCCGGCCACGGCCCCACTGTCTCGTAGTTGTTCAATTTCCGTGATACTGCTGGCCCCACCGGACGCGATGACCTGCAAACCTGTCGTTCGACCAAGCTGTACAGTGGCGTCCACATTCACGCCAGTCAATAAACCATCGCGGCTGACGTCCGTGAACAGGGCATGGCGGACCCCCGCGTGGGCCATCGCGCTGCCGAGTTCAACCGGTGTCGTGTCCGCGACCTGCTGCCAGCCGTGTGTGGCGATTTTGCCATCGCGCGCGTCAAGCCCCACGCAGATTTGTTCCGTGCCCCAGCGCAGGATGGCCTCTGTCACGATTTCCGGCTGCTGGATAGCGATAGTGCCCAGGACCACTCTTGCTGCGCCCTGGTTGAAGGCTTGCTGAATATCATCCAGTGTACGCAGGCCGCCACCGAACTGGACGGGTGTGCCTAAGCGGGAGACCTCTTCCAGAATGCGGCTGTTGTCATTCGCGGCTGCGAAGGCGCCATCCAGATTGACCATGTGCAGCCATTCCGCCCCCTGATCGAGCCACTGCTGCGCGGCAGCAACGGGATCGCTGTTGAAGGTGGTCTGACGATTAGGGTCCCCTTCTTTCAGACGCACCACTTGCCCGCCGCGTAAGTCGATAGCTGGATATACAATCATGATTCTCTATAACCCCAGAAAGTTTTCGAGCAGTTGCAGGCCGGTGCGCTGGCTCTTTTCCGGGTGGAATTGTACACCATAGATGTGGTCACGCTGAACCACCGCTGTAAATGAAATTCCATAATCCACTGTGGCGACAATATCATCCGGGTTGAGCGGCGCGCAGTAATAACTGTGGACGAAATAGGCCGAGTTATCCGATTGGATGTGATTGAGTAAGCGAGATGGCCGGCGCTGCTGAAGCTGATTCCAGCCCATGTGTGGCACTTTCAATTGGGAATGGCGTGGAAAACGGGTCACTGTACCCGGCAGAATGCCGAGACCGGCATGGCTGCCCATTTCATCACTCTGTTCAAACAGGAACTGCATACCGAGACAGATTCCCAGATAGGGTGTTCCGGCATGGACTGCTTCAGTGATCGGGTTCACTAACCCCTGCTTATGAAGCTGCTGTATTCCGGCCCCAAATGCGCCGACGCCGGGCAGGATGATCTTGTCCGCGCCGCGCAGTTCGTGCGGGGTATGCACCACCCGCATGTCTTCGACGCCGAGATAATTCAGCGCATGGACAACACTTCGTAAATTGCTTGCTCCATAGTCAATCACTGCCAGCATCGCATGATCCTTTCGGCTGCGTATAAATGAAAAACCCCGCCGGGTGCGGGGTCTCAGTTTGTCAAAACGCACAAAAACGTGACAGCTCAACAGCGGGCCAACACCGGGAAATCTGAGTATGTTGTGCTGTGATGATGATGTGTCACAGGTGAAATCCACATGATTTATTTGATGGGGCGCAGTATAACGGGGTAGGCGGGTGTTGTCAACGATTCAGACCCATAATCGACAGCACGAAATGCCATGTTACAATTGGCCGCTATGAAACCAACGATTGCCCTGCTGACGGATTTTGGCTTGCGGGACAGTTACGTGGGTGTCATGAAAGCGGTGATGAGGCGCATTTGCCCGGAAGCCGATTTCATTGATATTACTCACGCTGTTCCGCCGCAGGATGTGCGCGCAGCGGCGCTGACCCTGATGACTGTGTGCGCTTATTTCCCCAGTGACACAGTATTTCTGGCCGTGGTTGATCCCGGTGTCGGCACAGAGCGTCGCCCGCTTGCGGTTTACGCCGGCGATTACTATTTTGTTGCCCCGGATAACGGCCTGCTGAGTTATGTTCTGGCTGGACTTTCAGCACATGAGATGGTGGAACTGCGGAATCCGGCCTATCAACTGTACCCGGTGAGCCATACTTTTCATGGACGCGATGTGTTTGCTCCAGCAGCGGCTCATCTGGCAGTCGGGGTTGATCTGAAACAACTGGGGCCGAATGTCGAAAATATGCGGCAAATTCCGCTGCCTCGCCTGGCGATTGGCAACGGAGTGGTTCATGGGGAAGTGCTGTATGTGGATCACTTTGGCAATATCGTGACGAGTATTGGCGCGTTGATCTGGCTTGATGATAAACGGGTCCGCTTGCAACCGCACTTTGGAGAAACAACCCCTCTCACAGATGATCTGGATGCGGGGCGGCTGACTGTTACTTACAAACACACGCGGTTGATGGGGTTAAAACAGACTTACGGTACGGTGGCGCAGGGCGAAATGCTGGCTCTGACGGGCAGCAGTGGTTTTCTCGAACTGGCCGTTAATCAGGGTGACTGTGCCGCGCAGCTTGAGGTGAAGATTGGTGATGCGGTTGAGATGAGGTTGGTTTAATGCAGCAGTTTCTGATCGAAGGTGGACACCCACTCAAGGGTGAAATTCGGGCCAGCGGCAATAAGAACGCGGCACTCAAGATGCTGCCTGCCTGCCTGTTGACTTCAGAGCCAGTTACTTTACACAATGTCCCGAATATCGGAGATATTCGTGTAGTCATAGAAATAATGCAGGACCTGGGGGTGAAAATCGAGTGGCAGGAGCCAACTACCCTGCATATCCACGCCGAACAGATCCAGCATTCCCGGTTAAACGCGGCACTGGCGACCAAAATTCGCGCGAGCATTGTATTCGCCGGGCCTCTGCTGGGACGCACTGGCGCGGTTGAACTTCCTCTACCGGGTGGTGATTCAATTGGGGAGCGCCGGCTGGATACTCATGTAGCCGCGTTTCGCGCCATGGGAGCCGAAATTGACTTCGATGGCCGTGCTTTACACATGCAATCAGATGGCATGAAGGGCGCGAACATCCTCCTGCCTGAAGCCAGTGTCACGGCTACGGAGAATGCGTTGATGGCCGCAGTGCTGGCGAATGGAACGACGGTCATTCGGAATGCAGCCAGCGAACCTCATGTGCAGGATTTATGCCGCATGTTAACGACCCTTGGCGCCCAGATCGAAGGTGCTGGCTCCAATCAACTCAAAGTAACCGGAGTTAACCGACTGCATGGGGGCGAGGCTCGCGTGGGGGCTGATTTTATGGAAGTTGGCAGTTTCATCGGGGCCGCAGTGGTGACAGGTGGAGAACTGTTGATTCGGGATGCTGACCCCGAATGTCTTGAAATGGCGGCTCTGGTTTTTGAACGGCTTGGAGTCTGCTGGGAGGTAAATGACAGGGATATTTTTGTCCCGGCCAACCAGCGCCTGACGATAACCCCTGATCTGGGCGGGCGGATTCCGGTCATAAAGGCGCAACCCTGGCCCGGATTTCCACCGGACCTTATGAGTATCGCTCTCGTTGTGGCGACGCGCAGCGCAGGGGCTGTTCTGTTCCATGACTGGATGTATGAGAGCCGGTTTTTCTTTACGGATAATCTGGTACGCATGGGGGCACGGATTACGCTGTGCGATCCGCACCGTGTTCTGGTGCAGGGTCCCACGACCTTTCGAAGCGCTGCCCAGATTTCAAGTCCCGACATCCGCGCCGGGATGGCCGTGCTGCTGGCGGCTCTCGCAGCCAAAGGCGAAACCCGCATCGCCAACATTCAGCAGATTGACCGGGGCTATGAACGGGTTGAAGAAAAACTGGCTTCTCTGGGTGCGCATATTCAACGGATTTCGATCAACCCGTCAGGAGTACCAGACGAAAGTGAGATCGTCTAGCTGCCGCCGTTCTGACCGTTCGTGCCGTTGCTGACTGATTTGAGTGGGGCAGGGGCCGCGCTGCCCGTGTCA